>CAZIMJ010000254.1:0-17328 GCA_964540205.1 uncultured Eubacteriales bacterium
TCTTAATCGACATTTTTTACCCTTCGGGCGAGCTGATCTTACCATATCGGCTTCGTTCTAGCCCACTTGCGGTAGTTCACTACAGCTTCATGGGCCACTTCCTTACCGCCACCTTAATGTTGGGGTGGGGTGGGTTGGCTCGTTAATAATCCAGGTCATAAGATTTTTTTCAGTTTTTTCCTCTCGATCACAAGCTGGCCCTGATAGGACACATAATTCAATAGGATAAGCACCCTGTCAGCATCCGACAGCTCTCTCTTGAAAACTCCTTTCAATCCTTTGAGGGGACCCTCCACAACCTCGATCTCATCACCCAACTCGGGTTCCTCTCCATACTTTAACAGTTCAATTAGGCCATCCACTTCTCTGGCTTTGAGTGCATCGAGTACTTCCTCTGGAATCGGTGTTGGACTTTCTTGAGTGCCGACGATCTTTTTAACCCCCCTTGTATACTTGACCAATTGATAGTCCTCGGGATAGTCAAAGTAGATAAACTCATAACCAGTGAAAAAAGGTTTGACTCTCCCATCATGATTATATTTGGGATTATAGATACGGAATCCCGCTTCGGTGAATATCTTCTCCACATGAAATTCCTTTTTAGGCTTTGTGTTCAAGACATACCAGGTTTTCATAAACGATCCTTTAACTCGATCAAAATTTTACTCAACTCGCCTCTTCCTACTCATCAAGAGCAAGCTTCTTGTAGACATCAGGCCGTCTGTCTCGGATAAAAAACTTCCTGGCCGGACTTTCAGTGATTTGATTCAGATCACATTCGGCATAGAGGATAAAATCCTCGTCTTGGGGAGCACGGGCGATCACTTTTCCATAGGGATCCACAACATAGGATTCACCCGAAAAATGGAGTTTTTCTTCCTTCCCCACCCTGTTGACGAGCGCAACGAAATAACCGTTCTGAAACGCAGCCACCTGGAGTTCACCCTCAAAAATTCCCTCGGGCCACTCCCCTAAGGCACCCGCTTGGGGGACAACAACCAGTTCCGCACCTTGAAGTGCCAGATTCCTCATGTATTCGGGATAGTGCCTGTCATAACAGATGGCAACCCCTACCCGTCCAACTTTTGTCTCATAGACAAAACTCATCTTATCGCCGGGCGTGTAATACCCCTTCTCATAGAATCCCAATCCCTCCATGATGTGGATCATTCGGGTCACACCGAGCAGAGTGCCATCCGCATCTATAACCGGGGATGCATCATATGTGCGTTCGCCGTCGGATTCAAAGGTATTGAGAACACCGACAACACCGTATTCCTTGGCAAGACGGGCAAATTTCTCTGTTGTGGGGCCGGGAATGAGTTCGGCCTTCTTCAGATCTTCCGGAGTTGCTTGAGTTTGCGGAAGAAAGCGGTAAAAGGCGAGTTCAGAAAAGGCTATGAGTTGGGCGCCCGATTCGGCCGCGATCTTGAATGCCTCGAGGCCACGGCGAACGTTGTCCTCACGGTTTAAAGTGGCGCGCTGTTGGACAAGCGCAATTTTCATTCCAAATCTCCTTCAGACAACCGTTTTCTGAGAATTACTTGTTTTCGTCGTATATCCTCTGTGCATCTTCCGGCGAAACATTCTCATGGACGATCGCACGAATGGCCTTGATCATACCGATAGGGTTAGGATTCTGCCAGATGTTTCTGCCAAAGTCCACTCCCTTGGCACCCTTTTGGATAGCACTGTGTGCCAGCTTGAACGAATCCAGCTCTGTTTCGAGTTTGGGACCACCGGCAATGACGACGGGAACCGGACAGCTTCCCACCACTTTTTCGAAGTCGTCACAGTAATAGGTCTTGACAAAACTCGCCCCCTGTTCTGCGGCGATCCGGCAGGAGAGGGAGAGAAAACGCTCGTCCCTTTTACTCAGTTCCTTGCCGACGGCTGTGACAGCGAGGACAGGAATCCCATACTCTTCCGCCATATCCACGAGAATGGCCAAGTTCATGAGTGTCTGTTGTTCATAATCTGAACCCACAAAAATGGAGAGGGCGACTGCAGACACATTCAATCGAACCGCATCCTCCATCGAGGTGGTTATGCCCTCATTAGAGAGATCAGCTCCGATGATGCTGGAACCTCCGGATACTCTGAGAACGATGGGAACAGATGTCTCAGGACTGACACAATTTCTCAACACGCCTCGCGTCAACATGAGAGCATCAGCATAGGGTAAAAGGGGTGTGATTGTCTCTTCAGGCACTTCCAGCTTGGAAGTCGGCCCTAAAAAATAGCCGTGGTCTACGGCCAGCATGACTGTGCGTCCTGTTTCGGGCTTGATGATTTGAGAGAGACGGTTTTTCTTTCCCCAATCCATAGTTATTCTCCTTTCTTATCTCAAGTTTTATTATTTCTGAGGCTCGATGTTCACTTTGATCGAATCCTGTGCTTTAGCCACAAGCTGGAAGCCTGTTTGTGTTTCTGCAAGAGGAAATCTGTGTGTGATCATATCGTTGACCCTCATCAGAGGAGAGCGGATGAGCTCCAGAGCTAACCAGGAATCATATGGGGCAGCCCCATAGGAAGTGGTCAATGTGACATCGTTTCTGAAGAAAATATCATTAATGGAAAGCGGAGTGCTCACATCAGGATCCGTGGGAGCGAAGAAAAGCACAGTCCCTCCCCTTTCTACACACTCCATAGCCTGGATCTGTGCATTCTCGGCGCCTGTACATACAAAAACTTTGTCCGCCAGTCTTCCGCTGTTCATCTTGCGGAGGCAATCTTGAACATCTTCAGTGGGGATGATCGCTTCATCTGCGCCGAATTCTTTTGCCGCATCAAGCCTGAAAGGCACGATGTCGAGAGCTAATATTTTACCAGCACCTGTAAAACGCGCAAGATGAACGTTGAGAAGCCCTGCGATCCCGCATCCGATAACAAGAACACACTGCCCGGCTGAGAGCCGTGCGATCCGCTGTGCACGGATCACGCAACCCAGTGGTTCATGGAATGTCGCATCCTCGCAAGAGATCTCATCAGGGATAATGTGGACTCCCCTGTCGACATTGATCGCCGGGATCCTGAGAAGCTCTGCAAATCCGCCAGGATCGAAATTTGTGCTTCGAAGAGTATCACAAGCCGTATGGTGTCCGGAAAGACAGTAAGTGCACGTATTGCATGGGACATGATGCGCGGCCACAATACGGTCTCCAACTTTAAATTTATCGACGCCCTGGCCCATTTCGACAACCTGACCTGCAACCTCGTGCCCCAAAACCAGAGGGGCCCTTTTGACACGATACCATTCCAGAACATCACTGCCGCATACACCGCTCGCCTCGACACTCATCAGGATCTCCCCCGCTCCTATTTTGGGAACTGGCAGCTCCTCGATCCGGATGTCATTGTTGTTGTAGTACATGGCTACGCGCATTCGACTTTCCTCAATGAACAGTTATTTTTGGACTATTCATAAAAGCTACATCCTAAGCGCCTTTTCCCGACTCAATCTCGCCACTCCGGTGATCTCGACTCGTGAATAATCCAGGTTCTGTATTATGTCTAAAAAAAAGTTTCGCGTCAACCAGGAACATAGGGCTAACGCTTGATCCAGAAAGACGTCAATTTTAATCTAACAAGAGGGGCAGCACGTCAATTTTGACTGGCGTACCCGGATAATCGGATATTAAGGGACAACGTCTGTGTATTTGGCAAGAAACGCAGATCGATCATATACGTCTTGAAGAGAGAGATCGTGTTTTTTCAAGGCTTTATGGATATCCTCCAAACGCTCTTGAACGATACCCACATGTAGACGCATAAGCTGGCAGATCTGACGGGTCCTTTCTCCAGAACCGACAAGCGCCTGGACTGGACATCTCCCCCCGCAATAGGGATAAACACCACACTCTAGACATCCCAATTCATTTTTATATGACACGAGCGAATTCAAGTCATACTCTTCGAGTTTGAGTTGACCTGCACTGTCGAGATGTCCTATAGCCGCATCAGCGGGAAGATCAGCACAGGGATAAACCTTTCCAGAAACTATATCATAATTCTCTGCAATCTCCACGCCACACGCTGTATGCCCCCTTTCCTTCCCCGTCAAGAGATAAACGATCAATTCATTGATATGAGTCAGTGGCAGAAGGATGCCTTCATCCAGCTTTCTAACATAGACATCCATGATCTCTTCAAGCTCTTCACCATATCGGTTGGCGAAGAAATCCATGTCTTGGATAGGTTCGCGGTCTTCCGCCCAATGCCAGAAAAAATGATTGACCAGTTTTAGCCGGTAAAGTCTCATGAATTCCTGAAAACAATTGAGGAGGGACTGACTTTCCCGTAATGTGGACCAAAAAAGAACATTTCCTTTAAAAAAGGAAGATAGAGAACGGAGATTGATCACAATATTTTTAAGACTCGTGCCCACACGGATCCTGTCATTCTGAGTTTCATCCCCGTCGATCGACACCGAGTAGGTCCATATGTCTCCCATAAATTCAGGATAGGCTTTGAATGCCTCTTCGATCAGCTCTCCGCTGGTGTAAACTAAAAATCGGAACCTTTTTGAGCCTGTGCTTTCTCTCAGCGATCGCCATACTTTCACCATTTTGGCCGTAGCTAAAAAAGGTTCTCCTCCATAAAAACATATAGTGACAATCCTGCCCGGGTGACGATCGGCTAAACGTTGGATAAGAATTGAATCTCTTTCTGGATTTGTCTCCTCGAAGGTGACTACTGTATCCCTGTGATCCAAACATCCCATGGTGACCTTACTGTTGATACATCCCTCGCAACGCGCATAACAGCGCCCGGTGACCGTCAGATGAATGAGAAGACGTCCGTCTTCCTGAAAACTATCCTCAGAAATAGACGGGCTAACACCTATCCGGACAGCTTGGGGATAAGACAAATCCCCGAATCGGGAATGAGTGAATGAAGTGATGGACATAATTGGGCTTTGAGCACCAACGATACCATAAAAATGGCAGAAATTGTATGGATTTCCTCGGAGATACTTCCGTTAAAGGATGCTTCTGATTCTTTCTTCGACTTCGCTCTCTACAAAAGGCTTTCGGATATAGCCAAAACTCCTAGTCTCTGAAGCTTCCTGAAGAGTTACGTCATCCCCATAAGCCGTAAGATAGATGACAGGGATATGAAGGTGTTTATGGATTATCCGGGCTGCATCTATGCCGCTCATTTTGCCTTTTAATTTGACATCCATGAGAACGACATCAGGACGGAAGAAAGAGGCCGCCTTTAAGGATGTTTCTGCTGAGGGAACAGGACCACAGACATCAAAGCCAAAACTCTCGAGTAAAATCTGGAGGTCAAGAGCGATAATTGTTTCGTCCTCAACTACCAGAATAATGGGAGTTTTTCCCTGATTTTGGAGAGATATGCGTTTTCTTTCTAAGGACATTTAATGGCCAAATCCTCACAAGTGTAGTCGAAAAAGGGAACATATAGTTGAAAAATATCTTCTATCTTAAACATTTTTCAGGAAACGGATATGAAAATCTATGATCATTGTAATGAGTGTTGCGCCTTCTGCCCTATTCTGATAGGTTGTTTATGATGTCACCAGAAATATTGATAAGCGTTTTTTTTATTTTTTTTGTATCCACATTCGTCCGCTCTTCCTTAGGATTTGGAGATGCTCTTGTAGCCATGCCTCTCTTGACACTGGTCGTGGGATTAAAAACGGCTACACCGACGGTTGCTCTTGTGGCCACCACGATCTCAATCACCATACTGGCAAAAAACTGGAAGATCGCCGACCTTAAGGCCACTTTTCGACTCGTTCTATCCTCCTTCATTGGGATCCCGGTGGGTTTGGTGTTGCTTAAAGGGATCAATGAAGATTTTATGAAGGCCTTGCTCGGTGCGATCCTGATCCTTTATGGTCTTTACAATCTTTTAAAACCTCATTTAAAAAAAATAAGCGGGAGTTTCGGACTCGCCATTTTGTTCGGATTCATTGCAGGTGTGCTCGGGGGTGCTTACAACACAAACGGTCCCCCGATTGTCATTTATGGAACACTCCGGCGATGGGCGCCCGATCACTTCCGGGCAACGATGCAGAGTTATTTGTTGCCCACAGGATTTTTGATACTTATGGGGCATGGCCTATCGGGACTATGGACAACCCAGGTCTTCAAGTACTATATTCTCTCCCTGCCAATCGTTTTGCTGGCTATTTATATCGGCGGAAAAGCTCACAGATCTATGACACAGAAGCGCTTCGACCGGTTTGTGAATGGAGCCCTGATCTGTATGGGTGTAGTTTTAATAATGCACTAGGAGCTCTTAAACAATACACTTCTGTTCTATCCCTATTAAGGTTTAAAATTTGCTCCTCTCAAGGTTCTATGCTATTATCAAGCTCTATGACATCAAGAGATCGTATTTTTGCTACAATCAACCAAAAAAGACCCGACCGCATTCCCTTAGATGGTGATTTTCAGGTAGATATCTGGGCCAAACTAGCGAGCCATTTTGGCTCGAAGATCTGCTTACATGGCACGATTTCCTGCCAGCAGGCTCTCCCGTTCGGAACACCAGATGATGTTGCATCTAAGGTTCGACAGAGGATCGAGTGTTGTGGCACAAACGGTGGTCTTATCCTCGCTCCTTCAAACACCGTCCAACCCGACGTTCCTTTGGAAAATTTGCTCGCGCTCTATACAACTGCAAAAAACTTGATGCTCTGATGACTCCAGATTAAAAGCTTGGAAGATCACTTAGATTTATCATTGTGGCGAGATATGGAGAAAACCAATGAAAAAGACATTTTTTAGCACTTTTGTGAGTCTTATAATTCTTTGTTTGATCGGGAATGTAGCCTTTGCCCAAAAACCCTTAAAAGTCGGCGAAGTTTTAGCAAATCCAGGTGAAAAAAAATCTGGCTTCATTAATGTTCCAAAAGGAATGGATGGCCCTGAAATACAGATTCCTATCACGATCATAAACGGAGCTAAAGGAGGTCCGGTCCTTGCACTAACCGCAGGCATACATGGATATGAGTATCCGCCGATCTTGGCCCTCCAGCGGCTTCGAAAACAAGTGGAGTCCTCACAAATTTCTGGGGCCGTGATTATGGTTCATGTCGTGAACATGCCATCTTTCCTTAAACGAACCATATACTACAATCCCTATGATTGGAAGAATCAGAACCGCGTTTTTCCAGGTAAAAAAAATGGCAGCATGACTGAAAGAATTGCTTATCAAATTTCGAAGGAAGTCATAGATCCATGCGATTACCTAATAGATATGCACTGCGGTGATGGGAATGAAGACCTGATGCCATATTTGTATTACACAAAGACAGGAGATGAAGCTCTCGACTTTCAAACACGAGAACTAGCAATAAACTTTGGGTTTAAAGTAATCATTCATGAATCGGTCAAACCCAATGAAGCCTCTGCTTCCCATTGTGCAAACTCAGCACTTTTAAAAGGAAAGCCGGTCCTCACTATAGAATCGGGAAAACTCGGAAAAACCGATGAAAAGGATATCGTACGAATAATAAGGGGAACGTATAACACACTTAGGCATCTTAAGATGATCCCAGGGAGTCCGGAATTATTGTTCGAGCCGGTATGGGTAAAAAGTGTTACCTATATCAGGTCTGAACACATAGGAATATTTTATCCCTTGAGTCACAGCGGACGTCATGTACAAAAAGGAGAATTGCTCGGATACTTGACAGATTTCTTCGGTAACATCATTCAGAAAGCCATCGCCCCTCATGATGGAATAATTATGTATATCATCGCGACCCCTCCGATGAGTGAGGGAGAACCGATGGTTAAAATTGGGAGTTTCTGAGCTAGGACTACTTTCGCAAGGGCACCCAGTTTTCGATAAATTTTTTGCCGCCTTCCTGTTCTTCCACCAGAGCTTGACAGATCGCCCTCAAATGCTCATAGGGTAATGTCCCGATGATCATGCGATTATTCAGGATAAGCGTGGGCGTAGAGCGAATACCGTGAGCATATCTATCTGAAGTCTTCTCGTATTCCCGGCCCGTATCGATAATGCGTTTGACGATCTCCTTGGTACTGTCATCATTCAGAGCGTCTTCAACTTGATACTTCTTGGCCAGTTCTTTTCTCCATTCCGGATTCCTGGCGGATGTGAAGCTAGCAAAAATCTCATCATGAATCTGTAAAAATTTATCTGGATCATAAGCAGCCATGTAAGACAGATCACAAGCTCCTGGGTGTAAGTTCTTGTCGACCACATCATTACACTTTCCATCCAGCGGAAAAAACTGAAAGGCGATGTTGATCTTTCCGGCAAACTCTTCTTTCAGTCGACCAAGCTGTTGAGTGATGTAAAAACAGTCGGGGCACAAAAAATCAGCAAACTCGATGATCTGGATCGGAGCCTCTTCAAATTTTTCTGAGGATTGGGCTGTCATGTACGGTGAAATAAAACTGGGGGATTCGACTTCTGGAAGCTCATAGTACTGCTTCACAATTTGCATGGCCACCCCTATTTGCGCGTCTTTTTTTGCGTAGTGAAAGATAATAAAACCATATGCTCCAAGCAAGAACACCACAAAAAAAGTAGTCAGCATCTTGAATGATGGCCTTATGAATTTAGAAGGGAAACTGGGTTGTTCTCTATCAATTCCATAATTCCTGAAAAGTATAAAGCTAATAATGGAAAACACATAAAAACCCGTACATAACAGACACAAACTTCTCAGGAAAAAGACCGCGTAAAGGAAGAGCCCGATCACACCCAGCAGGTTTATGAATGCAATGAATTTATTTGTCCTCTCGAAACTCTCTGAAGGAAAAAGCGAACCGAGAGAAACGAGTACACCGACAAAAAACCCAAAGTAACCGAGTGGCACCCCTCCCACTTGAGAAATACGCGAGAAGGCCGAGCTGTCGCAGTTAAAAAACGCACTGATATCGCAGAACGAACCCTCAAATATAGATGCAGGGTAGTTCGCCAGGAAAAAATGACGGATCGTGAGAATAGAGGCAACCATCATCCCAATCCCGGAAAAGAAACTGAGGATCCGTTGCCATGTGCTTCCGCTTAAAGTGAGACTTTGTTCCATCTATTTCTCCTCAAAATATAGGCAGCGATATGTCTGAATAACGCTGCTAAACTGGACATTCATTCTATAAACTCAACTTTATATAGACTGAGAGCCCGATTGTCAATTCCAATCAAGTCATTATTCTCTCACTCTTTTTCATTTTTGAAAGTGGAAAGATTTGCCGGACTTCCCTGAGAGTTGTCAGTCAAAAGCATTTATTCTTCAACCTTAAGCTGGAATTCTGATGGCCATGATAGTATGCTTGAAAAAATACTCTAAAATGGATAGCCAAGTCTTGAGGAGATGGTGGAATGATTCAGGCAGAAATCCGCGACATGAACGCTGAGAATATTTTTGACCTTGGATTCTGTGGGACTAAAAGTATCGAGCACGAAGGGTGTCGGCGAAAAGCAGAGTGGTATAGGAAACGTTTACCTGAAGGAATGAGATACAAAGTCCTGTATTCCGAGGATAAAGGGACTGTCGGAATGATCGAGTATATTCCTGGCGAGTTCAGCTGGAGAGCTGTTGATGCTGTTGGGTATATGGTCATACACTGCCTGTGTATTTTTTCAAAATCATTCAGAGAAAAAGGCTATGCCTCCCGTATGATCAGGTCGTGTATCGAGAATGCAAAAAATGAAAAAATGAATGGAGTTGCTGTTGTCACGCGGAAAGGCGCATGGATGGTAAGCAAAGGCATCTTTGTGAAAGAAGGATTTGAAGTGGTCGATAAAGCACCTCCCGATTTTGAGCTTTTGGCCATAAAATTCAGGATGGATGCTTCTTCGCCGAGATTTAAGAATAATAAGGAGAACGTTTTAAAAAAATACAACAAAGGACTCACGATCTTATGGTCTGATCAGTGTCCCTATATCATCAAATCTATCAGGGAAATAAAAGAAACGATCAAACAGAGGTATGGAATCAAAGCACGGATAATCGAGATGAAAAATCACGAGCAAGCTCAGAATGCCCCCTCTCCTTATGCAGTCTTCAGCTTGATCTACGATGGCAAGCTGCTGGCCTTTCATCCCATCAGCAACAAAAGGTTCATGAACATCATGGACAAGATCCTCAAATAAGGAGAATGAAATGCTAAAGGTCCGATTTTATCTCAAGAGTGCACTGTGTGTTTTGATCCTAACATTGATGATATCCCCAATTTTTCCTCAAGAATCATTGGGCAACAAGCCTGAACGTCTCGAATGGTTGAAAGATGCGGGATTGGGCTTATTCATTCACTGGGGTGTGGATAGCCAGATCGGGACGGTGATAAGTCATTCTTTGGTTGGAGCTTCCCAGGACTATGCTGTTGAACATCGGGCCTGAACCCAATGGTGAGATCCCAAAGGAGCAGGAAAACATCCTGCGTGAATTGGGTGCCTGGATGTTTATCAACTCCGAAGCGATCTATGCGGTCCGTCCCTGGAAAGAAGTCCGAGAAGGCAATATCTGGTTCACAAAAAAGAAGGATGAAAATACGGTTTATGCCTTCATCCCCCAAGAGAATTGGGAATGGGGTACAAAAAAAACGTTCATTTTAAAAGCAGTTCAGGCGACATCACAGACTGAAGTGAGTGTTTTAGGTCAGAACAACATAATCCTCGAATATCAATCCGGCGTATCCCCTAAAACCGTATGGACCCAGAAAGATGATGGCCTACACATTGCCGCATTTCGTGCGCAAAGGATCTATAACGACCGGACTTGGCCCAATCCGGTTATGCTTAAGATCACACACGCTAAATAAACTGAATACCGCCCTTCCCAAGCCTGAATGATCGTAGATTCAAATTCCAGACCTTATTTTCTGTTGAACTTGCCGTTTTCACTGTGATAAGCTCAGTTTAGAGGGCCTCAACGGGCAAGAAAGGAGCTTACACCATGAATATAATAAGGATTTTACTCACATTCTGCTGCATTCTTTTCCCTGTTTTTGGATTGAATGCACAGACCAAGGAAGAGGCTAATCTACAGGAACTGTTGAATCAGATCCGCCGGGAAAAATTCGAGTTAATCCTGCCTCAAGTCATGCGAGAGAACAATATCGACATATGGATTCATGTATTCAGAGATGGAAGTCCCGATCCCCTTTCATCCCAGTTGGGAAGCGAATACGGGGTATTTATCTTCACGGACCGTGGAGGTGACAGGATCGAACGGGCGGTATTCGGTCACAGTTCGGATTTGGTTCAAGAATGCGGAGCCTACGACATAATTGCCAAACCAGAGGTCAAGATTCCTTTAACGGCCTTTCCGGATTACAGAATGCCTTTAGGGGCATTTTACAGACAGGGTGGAACAGAGTGGCTAGGAGGGCCGAATACAGAACTCAATTTCAGGTTTAAGGGAGTCGGCAAATTTGTTGCCGAACGCGACCCGAAGCGCATCGGTGTTAATTACCTGGAAAAGCTGGGATCTCCCGTGCTCTATGAGATTCCTCGACTGCGATCCGACGGCCTTTCGCATACGGACTACAATCTACTGGTAAAAGCTATAGGCGATAAATATGCAGCAAGAATCGTCTCTGCAGAATATTTGATCACGGATTTTTTATCGAGATCTGTGAAAAGCGAAATCCTCCTCTACAAAAAAATCAGGGAGAAAATCTCTGAATCTTTTGAGAGACAATTCAATTCCATCGTGCCTGGAAAAACCAGATTCGGCGATCTCGAGGGAAGCCGCTCTGTCGTGGACAAGGACGGCAATCGAGGAAGACGTGATTATGTTCTCCAGAGAGGCGATCTGATCTGTCTGGCTGGGGGGAATCAGAGCGGCGGCCATGTGGACCGCGAGTGGGAGTTCGGGAACTTCTATGAACTGGCCTGGACAAGACAGTCAGAAAATCTCTACGCGGCCTGGATCGAGATGCTCTTCCTCGATGCGGAGGAAGGCCATACATGAGAGTTTTTACATCAAGTGATGAGGGACGTTGTGTGCTTCCGAACCCCTCCGAGAATATGATCTTCGGTTCGACAAGATCCTTGTCGACGGGATTGAAGAAGTGGATACCCTAAGGCAAAACGAATCCGGGGACTTTGAAGTTATTTGCAGGCAGAGTTACACAATTGCCAAGCACGACACTGTCCTTTGAACGGAGGAAAACCATGAAAAATCCAGAAATGCAAATCTCACACGTCTCTCCAGTTTGGCCTCACCTGCTTGAGACGATAATCGTGAGAGGCGAAGGGACATATGTCTGGGACAAAACCGGCCGTCGCTATCTCGATTTTACTAGCGGGATTGGTGTGACCAACACCGGCCATTGCCACCCCCGAGTCGTGGCGGCCATTCGAGAACAAGCCGGCCGCCTTCTCCATCTCCAAGCGAACACAGCCTATCATGAGCCAATGCTGCATCTCATCGCAGCTCTGAAGGAGGTGGTCCCTTTAGAATTAGATACGTACTTCTTTGCGAACAGCGGTGCCGAGGCTGTGGAGACGGCCTTAAAACTGGCTCGCCAGGCAACTGGACGGACGAATATCATAGCCTTTGAACGAAGCTTCCATGGCCGCACGGTAGGCACCATGTCCTTGACAGCATCCAAGGCCATATACCGGAAGGGATACCAGCCCTTGATGCCGGGCGTATTCTTTGCCCCCTTTGCATACTGCTATCGCTGCCCTAAGGCGGAAGCGAATCCAGAGAAATACGGGTTTGATAAGGACTGTGATTGGGCCCTGGAGCAGGTTGACTTTTTGCTCAAAAGCCAGACTGCTCCAGAAGAGACGGCGGCCATTCTACTAGAGCCCATACTCGGCGAGGGAGGGTATGTGGTTCCTCCTGTTCGTTTTCTCCGCGGTCTCAGGGAAATCTGCAACAAACACGATATGCTGTTGATTCTGGATGAGATACAGAGTGGGTTTGGACGGACTGGGCGCTTCTTTGCACTGGAGCACTTCGGCATTATTCCAGATATTCTCATAACCGCCAAAGGTATGGCTTCTGGACTTCCCATGAGCTCTGTCGTCTCTCGAAAAGAGATCATGGATCGCTGGAAGCCGGGTACCCATGGAGGAACATACGGAGGCAATGCTCTATCCTGTGCCGCCGGTGAAGCCACCATCCGGGTGCTGCAGGAAGAGAAATTGGTGGAAAATTCTGCACATCTCGGAAAGAAACTGCTGGATCGTTTGAGCTCACTTAAGGGGAAATATGACTGTTTAGGTGATGTTCGGGGACTTGGTTTGATGGTGGGAGTGGAATTTGTTATCCCGGGAGGACGAACGCCGGACAGAGAAAAGGCCAAAACCATAAAGCAGCGTTGCCTGGACGAGGGCCTCATTCTGTTATCCTGCGGGACGGATGATAACATTATCCGCTGGATCCCACCTCTCGTTATCAATGAGGATCAGTTGGACGAGGCGCTGAGTATTTTCGAACAGGCTCTCGAGACAGTCTGACAGAACAAACTTGGAGAAACTGGGAAAATATATTCAAGAAATCAGGTTATCAACGTTGTGCATTGTAGAGATAAAAATGATTACATAGAGTTGAAAAAATGAAGAACGAGGAACACCCCTTCCCAGGAAAAAGAAAAGTCTTAGCCAGGGCCATGACTCTCAAGAACTATGTGGGGCTCGGACTGGGTTCTATTATCGGTGTCGGCTGGGTCGTTGTTGCTGGAGATTGGCTTATCCGAGGGGGGCCTCTTGGAGCTATTCTGGGATTTATTCTGGGTGGCCTAATGTTAATGGTCATCGGCTTAAGCTATGCAGAGCTTACGCCGGCTATCCCTGTTGCGGGAGGGGAAGTTGCCTTTGCTTATAAAGCCTTTGGTTCCGGACTGTCCTTTTTGACAAGCTGGTTTCTGACTTTTGCTTACATATCATTGTGTCCTTTTGAGGCTGTCGCAATTGGATGGCTCGTTGAGTATCTCATCCCTGGTTTAAAGTCTAAATCGTTGTACACGGTTGGTGGTTATCCAGTCAGTTTTCTATCGATTGTTACTGGAATTGCCCTTACTTTATTTATCATCATCCTTAATTACCGCGGAGTCAAAAATTCAGCCAGGTTCCAAACAATGGCCACAATTCTGATTTTTGTTTGTGTGGCTGCCTTTGCCTTAATCGCCCTTCTCAGGGGGAATTTCTCGAATATGCAACCTCTATTTGCAGGGACAGGAACAGGGACAGCGGTTCTGGGATCAATCATAGCCATCCTGGGGATAGTGCCCTTCTTTTATTCTGGTTTCGATACGATCCCACAGGGCGCTGAGGAATCAGCGAAGGGACTAAATCCTAAGGATTTGGGAAAGGCGGTGATTGCGTCCATAATCATCGCAGCTGTTTTTTATGCCGTCGTGATCCTGGCTCTTTCGATCTGCATGCCGTGGCAGAAAACAATAACGTATGAGATGCCTACAGCAACAGCCTTTCAGGCTGCTTTCGGGTATGCCTGGGCTGCTAAGCTCGTCCTCGTGGCTGCTTTGTTCGGTTTGATCACTTCCTTTAACGGCTTCTTTATCGCCGCGACAAGAGTCCTATTTGCCACTGGGCGAGCCGGTCTGCTTTCCGGGTGGTTCGGGGATATCAGTGAAAAGTATCACACTCCTAAAAATGCGATCCTATTTGTCGGTTTGATCACTCTAATCGGTCCCTTTATCGGAAGATCGAGTCTCCTTCCGATCGTTAATGTCGCGTCTCTGGCTTTTATCAGTGGCTGGTTTATCACATGCCTTTCCGCAGTCAGGCTCAGAAAGACTGCCCGGGATATGAGACGTCCTTACAAGGTGAGGAATAAAGCCATTTTTTATTTGGGAGCCATTATTGCGGGGATCATCATTTTTCTGATGCTATTACCTGGAACTCCCGCACAACTTCAATGGCCTCTAGAGTATATCATCCTGGGAGCATGGATGTTTATAGGATACGTGGGATATCGATGGCAGAAGACGAGGATTAAAATGAGCGATGAAGAGATTGCCTATCAAATCCTCGGAGACTATAGATAAAAAAAATGAGACAATATCATAAATGGCGTGGATCATAGGAATTTAGAAAGGAAGTCATCCAACTATGCGAGAATCTGATTTGGGATGAGGAAGACATTGTTCAGAAAGGAGTGGGATGGGCATTAAAGGACAACCTGCGATCAGCGCCGGACCTTATATTGTCATACATCAAAGAGCTGCGGCGGAAAGGAGCGCCTTCTACGATAACGCTTTACGCGATTCGAGATTTAAAAGGAGCAAAGCGCCAGGAAGTTCTGGCAGTGAAGAGGAATAAATACAATTTTCACGAGGGAGTATAAAGATCATGAGATTAAAAACAATTTTAGGATTAGGGGTGTGTCTGCTTTTTTTGAGTTCATGTGGTTCCGGAGGGATGGACACTGAAGCGGCGGTAAAGTCGACCGATTATCAGCATCTAGTCAAGCTTTTTGAGGAATTTCGAGATTATCAGAAGCCGATAATTCGGGATGGGGTCCCCGATTACACCGAGGAAGCCATGACAAAACAATACGCACGGCTGCCTGAATTTCGTAAAAAGCTCAGCCTTATCGATACATCCGGGTGGTCAATCCCAGAGAAGGTAGATTATGAAATC
Organism: uncultured Eubacteriales bacterium; assembly: GCA_964540205.1. Taxonomy (GTDB): domain Bacteria; phylum Acidobacteriota; class Aminicenantia; order Aminicenantales; family Aminicenantaceae; genus WTAW01. The sequence goes on from CAZIMJ010000254.1 coordinate 15,574, forward strand.
TTAAAAGCTGAGATGAACGGGCTGGATTTCGATCACAGGATGTTCTATCCCTGGAAAAGGGATCCTGCTTTTTATGCTGTTATCACAACCTATGAGCCTGATGTGCCCGCCCGTGAAGCGCCTGAAATTTTTAATGTCCTATATCTACCCGAATACACATTCCCGTTGGAGGGGGAAGAAAAGGAGGATTTCCGGACTAAACTTCAAGCAATTCCAGTAATCCTTGGGCAGGCAAAAACGAATCTCACGGAAAAGGGTAAAGATCTCTGGTTTTTCGGAATTAAGCAAAAGGAAGGAGAGATATCTGCCTTTACGTCTCTATCAGAGCGTATAGCTAACGATAGTCCGGACCTTGTTCCTATGGTAGACCGGGCAAAAGATGCCGTAGCGGAATTTAAGACATGGTTGGAGAACGAACATGCTTCCATGGAGCAATCACAAGATGGCATTGGAGTGGATAACTTCAACTGGTACATGAAACATGTTCACCTTGTTCCCTTTGACTGGCAGGAGCAGGTGGACATCTGCCGGAGGGAATTGGAACGCTCTTGGACTGCGCTAAAGATGGAGGAGATACGCAACCGCGATCTACCGCCACTCGAGCCGGCACAATCGGTCGAAGAGCTCCGCGTTCGCCTTAAGGTCGCGGTGGAAGAATTCATGAATTTTTTATGGGAAAGAGATATCTTCACTGTTCCAGACTATATGGGTTTAAACACAGAAGTTGACGGCTACACTCCGCCCGAACGACAGAGTTTTTTCACACGGATTGAATACCATCACTACCTGGCACTGCGACCACATATGATTCATTGGCTGGAAAAACAGCGGGAAAAATTCAATGAACACCCAATCCGTGGAGTTCCGCTTCTCTACAACATTTGGGACAGCCGGGCCGAGGGATTGGCCACAGGCTTTGAGGAAACCATGCTTCAAACGGGACTGCTAGATGATGTGCCTCGGGCGCGGGAATTGACCTGGATTCTGCTAGCTTTTCGTGCGGCAAGAGCTCTCGGTGACCTTATGGTCCACAGCGGAGATTGGACTGTTGAGGAAGCGGTGGATTTTGGCGTCAAAAATACGCCGCGTGGCTGGGTCAAGCCGGATGGACGCACCATTTGGGGAGATATCGGGCTCTATTTGAGGCAGCCGGGATATGGGACAAGTTATGTGTATGGCAAGATCCAATTGGAACGTCTCATAGCCGACAGGGCCAGTCAATTGGATGATAAATTTCGGTTACGAGACTTTTTCGATGATTACTTCAGCCGCGGCATCATCCCCGCCTCACTCATCCGTTGGGAAATGACGGGACATGACGATGCCATTAGAAAATTGGGATTGTTGCAATAGAATACCCTCGGCTGAAATTCAAAAAGTGGCCGGAACGAAATCCAGCAAAAGTAACATGGGTATAGAGTGAAAAAACGGATTGGTAGCGGGGGTTGGATTTGAACCAACGACCTCCGGGTTATGAGCCCGACGAGCTACCAGACTGCTCTACCCTGCACTGGGGTGAGCGGCAGTCACAGAGTTAGCACCGTTAGTCAGAATTAAGCAGTTTTAAGCACAATTTGGCCCGTATTTGTCCCACAAGGAGAGGCCTATCTAATTAAGATTTGACTCTTCCTCCACAAATTTATATTCTATCTTCATCAAAGAAGGGGCCAATGACAATTAAGTGTCCTAAATGCAATACAGACAATCCTTCTGATTCCAAGTATTGCAAAGAGTGTGCAACTTCTCTTCTTACCT
>CAZIMJ010000255.1:0-1964 GCA_964540205.1 uncultured Eubacteriales bacterium
CTATTCAAAGGAGATCTTTGCATTCTTCCTCTACTGGCGCCTCTTCCAAGGGCATCTCTTCTGTTTTTGAATCTTTCCTGTCGCATGGACTTCAAGGCTTCTTTCTGTTCTGGTGTGAGCACTTTATCTATCTCGTCTTTCATTTTCAATCTGTCAATCATCATATCCTGCCTGTGTGAGGAGGCACTAGAAAACGCTTCCTTCAATTTTGCATAATCTAAATTCCCCCGGTCCTGCATGAGTTTCCGTAACTCCAATCGCTGCTTGCTCCCTTCGCTTCTCGCATCGATCATTTTTTTTTCGAATGAATACGCCAGATCTTCGATGGCCTTGAGTTGGGCATCTGTTATTTTGAGGTTTTCTTGATTGGCTTTGAGCACTCTGAGTATCCGGGACGGGGACTTATTCATGCGATCTCTGTTCCCTCTCCTTCCCTGAAAAGGTTGTGAAAAACCATCAACAGTGAACAAGACAATTACTGCAAATATTGCAAATACCGTCAGTGTTTTTTTCATTGTTTTCTCCTTTCGATTTTTTTCATTTTAGTGTTTCCTGTTTCAACTGATTAGACTCTGTTCTTGTTCAATTTATTCCAAAAAATTGCATTTTTCAGCGCATATCAGAGTATTTATGGATGACGAAGTGGTAATTATAGGGACCATTCCCGAAACGGTCACTTTGTTATGTAGGGTCCGTTCCCCAAACAGACCTTCCAGGGAAATGTTCCCATTTTAAAAAGGGGACAGGCTACTTTTTTAATTACCTCTGGAAAAAGTAGCCTGTCCCCATTTATTAGAAGCCGCGGGCGAACATGGTCCAGAAGTGATCGCCCAGCTCGAGCCATTTATGGATCGTGGCGCGGGCAAAGTCGTTGCTGTATTTGGTCAGATACTGCCGGAGTGCTTCTGAATCAGGATTGGAGCCTTCGCTCTTGTATATCTCCAGAGCTTTCTTTTCAACGTCCGGAAGGTCAACAAACGCTCTGTCCTCAAACTCTTTGACTGCATCTTCGATGTAGGATCTAGCCTGTCCCCATCTCACTGTGGCCAGCCTGTTCGCCCGTCTGAAAGCCCAGGCTGCCGAGTCCATCCGGAATCTGTGCTGGCCGCAACGTTCGAAGCTGGGCGGAAGCTCGGTCGTCCCCGAAAATATCGGAATTCGCGGACTCTGACCGGGATTGTCGAACGAGAACCAGGCAACCCCACCAATGGGCGCAGGCAACCAATCTCTACACTGGATGATCTGCGAGTAGGAACAGGCCGATATCGCAATCGTCCGGAAGCGCTGAACAACTTCAGGTTTTATGGTATTGAGCAAAGTCATCATTTCCCTTGACATCCATGGATTGGCGGCAGGACTCTTGACCATGTCATCACTCCCGGGCTTCTTGACCATGAGGTTAGCGGTCATATCCATATCAGTCCCCTCATAGGCCTGCCGGTAAAAGGCCATCATATCCCTGATAGAGACTTTTTTATCCGGTTTCACGGAAAAAGGAAGCTCTTCAGCATTCATATCCAGGTTGAGAGAGGGGGCCATCCGGCTGAACACAAAATATTCTCTATGCGAAAAAGGTCTGCGGCCGCTGTAGGCTTTCCAGAATATAAAAGGCTCTCCGCTGTTGGGATCCCACCAGCCCATCTCCTCGGCGAGAGAATACACGTTATCAGAAGCCATGTAATAATCAGGATTGTCCAGGTCGAGTTCACCTATCCTGGGTATATTCGCGGAGATGCCGACGTGGTCGTCGGGAATCCGTTGCGCTGCCCACACAGCACCGATCTCCAGGGGCCCTGCACCCATTATCTCAAACTGCCAGACTTCCTTCGGGTCGGCAAAGGTGAGGCACTCGCCCCGGTCGCAATACCCGTATTCTTTAACGAGTTCTCCAATGAGTTTGATCGCTTCTCGGGCATTTGTGCATCGTTCCAGAACGGTCCTTTGAAGGTTTTCGATCAGGAACA
>CAZIMJ010000256.1:0-40907 GCA_964540205.1 uncultured Eubacteriales bacterium
CGGTCTCCTCCAGGCGGGAGAATCCGCCCCGCAGGACGAGATTTCTGTCCTCGATCTCCATCACCGGACCGGTTCCCCCATCCCAGATTTCAAGAAAAGAATCCCCGGCCTTTTCAGGAGGAATTCTGTCCACTCGCAGAAAATTGGTATCCAGCCAGAAAAACCGCTGAGGTTCCAGCAGGGCCGGGGCATTCGTGGTCACACGCACCCTGGCTTCTCCGATTTTCAAACCCTGATGTTTCATCGCCCCTCCCTCCCCGTGTCCTCAACGGCACGGATCAGAGATCGCACATGTCGGAAATGACCGGCCATGGTGCTTCGAACCGCTTCCCTGTCCCCCCGCTTGACGGCATCCAGGATCCGGCGGTGGATGTCGGCGGCAGCCCGGGGGCCCACGATCTCTTCCCTGGCCCGCACCCATCGGTCGATATAAGGGCTGATCGTCTCAAAAACGATTCCGGCCAGCGCATTATGCGCCGAATCGGTCAGCTCGCGGTGAAAGGCGACGTCCTCCTTCCGCAGGGATTCCTTTCGGGCCTCAGCCCGCTCCATGCGCACGATCCGCCGCTCCAGCCGGCGCACATCCTCCGGATCGGCTTTTTCACAAGCCATTTCCGCGATGAAGGTCTCCAGGCCTTCCCGGAACTCCACCATGTCATGCAGGGTCTTTTGATCAACCTGGAACTCCATGAGGCGGTTTTTGAGCACCGCGGCGGGAGAGGCGTTCCGAACATAGATCCCGCTGCCGGCCCGCGACTCGAGGATGCCCAGCCGGGTCAGCGAGCTGATCCCCTCGCGAAGCGACGTGCGGCTGACCGCGAAATCCTCGCACAGACGGCGCTCGGGAGGCAGCCGGTCACCGACGTTCAGCTTTCCCTTGCGAATTTGGCGCAGGATTTCATCCGCCACCGCCTGGGAAAGCGACCGTTTTTTCAATGACTCGAATTGAACTCTCATATTGGTCATACAATCATACCAATTTGAAGAAACAGGGTCAAGACTAAATTCCGTAATTCCCAAGGGACGGCGCGAATTCAGCAGATAAGACTTAAAAAACACAAGTTTCGAATAGAATCTCTCGCTGGACGGTATAGAGAAAGAAACCCTTCAAACAAGGACAAAGTATATGAAGCTCACTCTTCTTGTAATCGTGGTCCTGGTGGTGTGCGTCTCCCTCTTCGGGAACGGCCGATTTTTCAAGCCTGATGAGGAACGAAATGTTTTTGTCGATTCGGCCGAAACGTTCCTCGAGCGGCTGCTGAAAAAGGATTTCGAGGCGGCGGCCTCCGACTTCGATGAGACCATGAGCCGGGTGCTGCCGGCTGAAAAACTTCAACAGACCTTGGAGACCGTGTTGAAACAGGCCGGCGCCTTTCAGGAGCGGACCGGCGGCTACGGGATCGTTTTCCTGACCTGCGCCTTTGAGAAGGCACCGCTCGACATTCAAGTGGTTTTTGATGCGGAAAAACGCATCGCCGGGCTCTACTTCACCCCGGCTCAGCCGCCCTATTCCCCCCCCGGAATACGCCGATCCGCTTTCCTGTCGCGATCTGGAAGTGGTCGGGGGTTCGGGAGAGTGGGCCTTACCCGGTACCCTGACGCTTCCGCGCTCGCAAGGCCCGCATTCGGCCCTAGTGCTGGTGCACGGCTCCGGACCCAACGACCGGGATGATACAATCGGGCCCAACAAGCCCTTCAAGGACCTGCCCCACGGCCTTGGGGCGCGCGGCATCGCGGTGCTGCGCTACGACAAGCGCACCAAGGTGCATGGTGGGAAAATGACCGCCCCCAACCTTAAACTGACCGTGTTCGAGGAGACCATCGAGGACGCCGCGCTGGCGGCGGCCCTTCTGAGGGGCCGAAAGGACATTTGAGCCGACCGTGTTTTTATGCTGGGCCACAGCTTGGGCGGCATGCTCGTTCCCCGGATCGCGGCGGCCGTACCGGAGGCGGCGGGTTCTGTGGTGTGGGCGGGCGCCGTCTCTCCCCTGGAGGACTCCTACGTGCGCTAGAGTGTTGGCAGTGCTCTCATCTCAATCCCCTGAGCAAGGAAACAATTTAAAAAATCAAAAAGCCCAACATGTCTTTGCAGTTCAGTCGCTGTCCATCCCGGATGTGCTGCAGAAGCAATAACATTCATATTTCTATTTTCAAATCTTCTCTGGAGTTCAAAAGTGAAATATAGATTGGCGATTTTGCTGTCGCCCTATGCCTTCATTTTTTTGTATGACTGATTTTCCCAGTTCAGATCGTCGAAGTCCAATTCACCGTAGGTGTGTGAACCACTCGATACATTGACAATCCTTGAACCGTGAGTTTTTTCAATCAAATCCATGAGAAGACCTGTGAGTGCAAAATGTCCCAAATGATTTGTTCCGAACTGAAGCTCGAATCCATCAATTGTTTTCGAGTAGGGAGGCATCATCACACCACTGTTGTTGATCAGAAGATCCAAGCGGCTGTAATTGCTCTTAAACTCTGCAGCAAAATTACGTATGGATTCCAAATTTGCTAAATCTAATTTTATAACTCTAACATCTGCGTCTTGGTATCCGGCTTTTATTTTATCAAGGGCCGCATTGCCCTTTTGGAGATTCCGTACTGCGATGGCCACAGTGGCGTTTTTGTTGGCAAGCACGCGAGCCGCCTCGTAACCGATTCCGCTGCTGGAACCCGATACGATGACCACTCTACCCCTCTGATCAGGAATTTTTGCGCTGTTCCATTTCTGTTTTGCCATGTTCTCATCCTTTTATGAACATTTTTCCACCAGGCTTTTAACTCCGTTACATTCTTACTATAATGAATGTTCATAATATATAACGCAAAACTTTTTGTAAGAAAGTGTCCGGTGAGACATATAATAATAACACTCTTAATTGCAGTTACAGCAATAAACTGCGCTCCAAAAAATCCCCCTAAACCTTACGGAGCGATTCCCAGTGAACGGCAATTAATTTGGCATAACATGAAGTACCATGCATTCATTCATTTTGGTCCGAATACTTTTACCGACATAGAATGGGGGCATGGAGATGAATCTCCCGATGTGTTTAATCCTACCGAACTGGATTGCCGCCAATGGGCCAAGGTTATAAAAGACGCCGGCATGGAAGGGGCTATTATCACAGCCAAACACCATGACGGATTTTGTCTCTGGCCGTCAGAATATTCCACACATACTGTCCATGAAAGCAAATGGCGAAACGGAAAAGGCGATGTCCTTAAAGAATTGTCCGAAGCCTGTAAAGAGTTTGGAATAAAATTTGGTGTTTATGTCTCTCCCTGGGACCGAAACCACCCCACCTACTTCACCGCTGAATACAATAATGTGTTTAAAAAAATGTTGGAAGAAGTGCTCACCAATTACGGCGATGTATATTATGTATTTTTTGATGGGGCATTTAGCGTTGGTCCTGACGGAAAAAGACAAGAATACGACTGGGGCGGTTTCACTGAAGTTGTCCACAGATACCAGCCTAATGCCGTGATATTTAGCGACGGGGGGCCAGATGTCCGGTGGATAGGAAACGAGCGCGGATATGCCGCTGAGACAAATTGGTGTACTTTGAGGTCAGGCATTTTTTATCCCGGTATAATTGGCGTCAATGACCAATTACAGACCGGTCATGAAGACGGTGAATTGTGGATTCCCTCCGAGGTCAACACCTCAATCCGGCCGGGCTGGTTTTACCATAAAGAGCAAGATAATAAGGTCAAATCACTGAGCAGACTCATTGACAACTGGTATCATTCGGTAGGGATGAACAGCAACCTCCTTCTAAACCTACCACCCGACAGACGGGGCCTGATCCATGAAAACGATATCAACAGATTAATGGAACTGAAAAAATATCTGGATGAGGCTTTTGCGAATGACCTTGCAGAGAACGCTTCGGTAAAAGCAACGAACACAAGGGGAAAAGCATTCAGCGCAAAAAAAGCCACAGATGAGAATCCGGGAACATACTGGGCAACGGATGATGGAGTCTTGGAGGCTTCACTGGAACTTGACTTTGGAAAACTGATCGAAGTCAATACAGTTATCATTCAGGAGTTTATTTCCTTGGGTCAACGCATAAAGTCATTTTCAATTGGCGCTTATGTCAATGAAACATTTGATCAAGTGGCAACAGGAGTTACCGTAGGAAACCGCCGAATCGTAAAGTTTAAAACAGTCAAAACACAAAGACTAAAGATTGATCTCGAGGCTAAAGCCTGCCCGTTGATCTCGAATATCGAAGTGTATAGGGTTCCGGATATGATAGAACCGCCGCCGAACGTTGAATAGATTGTGCATTCATAACACCATGGCTTGGAAAGACTCGTTCGATCGTAATTGTGAGAATCATATTTCATTTGTGGCTTGACATACCTAGAATATCAAGGTATAATACCTAGAGAATCTAGGCATGAGAGGTCTGAGATGATTTCAAAATCGTTGGCTGCAGCGTCCACAAAACCTGTGATCCTGTCCATCCTGGCAGGAGGTGAGATCTACGGGTATCAGATTATCCACAACATGATCGAGATCTCGGGCGGAACCCTGGAATGGTCGGAAGGCACGATCTATCCCATCCTTCACCGATTGGAGAAAGAGGGACAAATCCGCTCCCAATGGAAAATATCCGAAAACGGCCGGCACCGTAAATACTACCGCCTCACTGAACTCGGGCGCAAAGAGCTGGAAAAGGAAAGAAAACAGTGGACGAGCGTGAACGCGGTTCTCTCCCGCCTCTGGGAACCTCTGACCTCATATGAGTGAAAGGCACGAAAGAAAAAATAAAGGATAAAGTCCATGTTCGACTTGGAAAAAGCCATAAAAAAATGGCGCAATAGCCTGGATGCAAACGAAGCCCTCGAGGACGGGGCTAAGGAAGAACTCGAATGCCATCTCCGGGACAAGGTCGAGTATCTCATCGATCAGGGGAAACCGGAAGAAAAGGCATTTGAGGAAGCGCTTGCAAAGCTAGGAACCTTACAGGTCCTGGGGACAGAATACTATAGGGAAACCACCCGGCGTCTGAGCGGACGCCCGCCCTGGGAGAAAAACCGCTGGATGCCCATGCTACTTGCCAATTACCTGAAGATCGGACTCCGAAAGATCAAGAGGCAAAAGGTCTATTCCTTCATCAATGTCGTTGGTCTTGCCGTTGGATTGGCCTGCTGTGCTGTCATCATCCTGTATGTCACCAATGAGCTGACCTATGACAGCTTCCATCCGGATATTGACCGTATCTATAGAATTGCAACTCATAGAATCAGCCAGGTGGGAGTGCACACCTTTGTGACCACACCAGGTCCTCTTGCTCCAGAACTTAAGGCCTCGTATCCCCAAGTGGAACAGGCAATACGGGTAGTGCCTCCCTATGAAAATGCTGACAATGTGCTTGTCATCCGCGAGCAAAAACACTTTTTTGAAGACCGGGTCTTTTTTGTGGATAACGCCATCTTTCAAGTTTTTCAAATTCCCTTCCTCCAGGGAAATCCCCAAACAGCCCTGACTGATCTCAACACCGTGGTCATCACCGAGGGAATGGCTCAAAAGTATTTTGGGGACGATTTTGGGGATGGTTCTATTTTAGATAAGGTCCTTCAGATCGAGATCGACTATGACACAGGGACCGTTGAATCCCAGGATTATAGGGTAACGGGGATCATAAAGAATGCACCCGCAAATACCCATTTTAAATACGACATGCTCCTGTCTATGTCCACAATGATATCCAACCACCAGTCCTTTGAGACGGATTGGGTGATTCCTACGCCCAAATACACCTATGTCAAACTTTATCCTCAGATGGATGTGTCTGAGTTTGAAAAACAGATCCAGAGCGCTGCGGCCATTGCCGATAAGGCTTACACCGAAAGAACCAATCGTAAAATGCAATTGTACGAGTACTTTTTGCAGCCCGTAGCCCGGATCCATATGCACTCCCGCCTTCTCGGCGAGCTCGAATCCCCTGGTAACTGGTATTATCTCTATATCTATTCCATCGTGGCTTTCCTGATTCTTCTCATCGGCTGCATGAATTTTATCAATCTCTCTGCTGCCCTTTCTACAACCCGTACTCAGGAGGTCGGACTGCGCAGGGTGGTGGGTGCACAGAGCAGGCAGCTCATCGGCCAATTTCTGGGAGAATCGTTCCTGATCACCCTTCTAGCTTTTGCAACAGCTTTCGGCCTGATCTCTTTGCTTCTTGCTCCTTTTAATCGTATGGCGGGAACAGAACTCTCGATGAGCGATCTCAATCAGCCTCTTGTGGTGCTTTCTCTTCTCGTGTTGCTTATTCTTGTCGCCGTCGGGTCCGGTAGCTATCCTGCTTTTATCCTGACCGCTCTTAAACCTGTTTTAATACTCCAGGGCAAGACGATCGGCTCATCGCGCGGTACTGTTCTCCAGAAGTTTCTTGTGGTAGGACAGTTCGCCATCTCCATATTCCTTGTGATCTGTACCCTGACTGTATTCAAACAGCTCGATTTTATGCGGGGGCGTGCCTTGGGACTCGATCTCGATCAGAAGCTTTTGCTCCGTGTAAAGAGCAATATGAATCACTTACGGCGCGACTATGAGGCTATCAAGCAGGACTTCCTTCAGCATCCTTCGATTTTGGGTGCCACGGTATCCTCCCGGGTGCCGGGCGATCGTTCGGGAGACGGTTACTACCTGACACCTCGAGATGGAGACTTCCAAAACGCCCCTCGATGCAAGGCTATAACCGTGGATTACGACTTTATCCGGGAATATGGCATTCAAATGGTGGAAGGAAGAGCCTTCGATCGCAACTTAGGAAACGACGAAGCCGAAGCCTATTTGATCAACCTGGCCGCTGTCAAGAGACTGGGATTTTCTTCTCCTAAAGAAGCTCTGGGAAACAGATTTATGGCCCATTATCACCGTATGACCAAACGAATTATAGGTGTGACAGATGATTTCCATTTTGTAGGTATGCATGATGCGGTGGAACCCTATATCTTGGATATCGAAAATTCTCTGTTCAGCACCATAACCCTTTCCATACGGGTTGAAAACATGAAAGACATGATGGCCGTTTGTGAAAAAGAAATGGAACGTTCATTTTCCCGGTGTCCCCTTTGAATACTCATTTTTGGATGAAAATTTTGACAGGCTCTACCGCTATGAGGAACAAATGAGCAAGCTCCTGGGGATTATAACCTCCTTAGGATTCGCGATTGCCTGTCTAGGTCTGTTTGGTTTGGCTTCATTTGTCGTGCGCCGCAGGACCAAAGAGATCGGCATCCGCAAGGTTTTAGGTGCTTCCACTGCAGATATCATAAGCATGCTGTCACGTAAGTTCATTCTTCTCATTCTGGCTTCGATCGTCGTCGCTTTTCCGTTGGCATATTTTGCCATGAACAAATGGCTTCAGGATTTTGCCTTTCGTGTTGAATTGACCGGAGTTGTCTTCGTGATCGCTGCCGTTGGAGCCCTGGCCATTGCTTTGGCCACCGTCAGTCTTCACGGCATCCGCGCCGCCTCTGCCAATCCTGTCAACTCCCTCAGAGACGAATAACCATCTGATTCAGGGGCCACTGCCTCGCCTTTGTAGTGAGATCAGTTCGTGAATAATTCAGGTTACTTCGTCATATGGCCAATTCCAAAAATATGCTTTATTTCTTCCAGATGCCATGCTAGCCTGGTGATAAGTTCAAGTTGGTTAAAAGAGAAGACAAAAATAGAGCGACAACAAAAAAATGGACTTCAAAGATCTAGGATTCAACGACTGGTTCAAGAAAAGACTTCTAGAGTCACCACAACCTGAGTTTAGTCTCGCCCGTGTTACTACTGTCAACAAAAACAACTTCCTCATAAGAAATGAAGATGCAGAAATCCCAGCAGAGATTACCGGAAAGATCATGTATGGAGCTGAAACGAACCTTGATCTGCCAACGGTTGGTGATTGGGTTTATGTCGAATATTTTAACCAAGACACTTTTGCGATCATCCACAACATTTTACCGAGAAAATCCCTTTTGAAAAGGAAAGTGGCAGGCAAAGAAATTGAGTATCAACCGATAGCCTCCAATATCGATATTGCATTTACTGTTCAATCTGTCGACTTCGATTTCAACCTACGAAGGCTCGAACGATATTTGATAATGATCAAAGAATGTCAAATCGAACCCATCATATTGCTCAGTAAAAGTGATTTGATATCCCCCGAAGATTTGAAACAAAAGATCACTGCCACTAACAGCATCAATCCTGAATGCGACATTATCGCATTCAGCAATAAAACGGGTGAAGGACTGGAAAACATTCAAAAAATTCTAAAACCAGGCAAAACGTATTGTCTTCTGGGATCATCTGGAGTTGGAAAAACAACATTAATCAACAGACTCATCGGAAAAAGTATTTTTGCGACAGACGCCGTCCGTGAAAAAGACGGCAAAGGTAGACACATCACTGCACGCCGGCAGTTGATAATTCTTGAACAAGGTGGACTGATCATTGATACGCCCGGGATAAGAGAATTGGGCAACATCGGAGTGAGTACAGGAATAAAGGAAACCTTCACGGATATTTTCCAACTGGCTCAGAATTGTCGTTTTAGCAACTGTGCTCATACAGAAGAGCCGGGCTGTTCTGTTACAGAAGCGGTCAAGAACGGGGAACTGAGTGAAAAACGCTATCAGAATTATCTAAAGGTCCGTAAAGAATCGGAATTTTTTGAAATGTCCTATTTGGAGAGGCGTAAAAAAGATAAAGCCTTTGGAAAGATGTGCAGAACAGTCAAAGACCATTATAAAAGAAAGATATGAATGTTTTAATAACAGTACAATCAAAATCTCTCAAACCCATATTCAAGCAACGCCATTGTCCTATCAATAGCAGTTTCTATCATGATGGCAATTTTTATTCGAGGACCTTCTCGTCGTAACATCCAAGATACTTGAGCATCGTCGTTTTTTGCTTGACTATCTTGAGGATCCTATCGACGTTAGCATGAATATCGTTACTCTGAAAATCGAGAAAAAAGGCATAGTTCCCAGGATCACCCCTGTAGGGGAGGGATTCAATCCGGGTCAGGTTTATTCGGGATTCAGCAAAAATTTTTAATACAGCGAAGAGGGTACCTGCCTTATGCGGTGTACAAAAGATAATCGAACATTTATTCCCCGGTTGTTTATTTTCCTTTTTGGCTAGGATCAAGAACCGTGTGAAATTGTCTTGATGATCCTGGATGTTTTCCTTGATGACCTCAAGATTATAAAGTTCAGAGCACAATTTGCTTGCGATTACTGCAGTCATGTTGGGTTTTTCCTTTGCAAGCATCTTGGCAGCCCCAGCCGTGTCATAGTATGGCCGGGCTTCATGTTTGTGCCGACTCAGGAAATCACGACACTGAGATAACGCTTGGGGGTGGGAATAAACCACTCTGATGTCTCGATAATTGGCTTCAGGGAGTTCAAGAAGACAATGATTGATCCTGAGTTTAATAGCGCTCACAGCGATAAGATCTGTATCTATCAGAAGCTCATTGACCTGAGTGATTGCTCCTCCTAACGAATTTTCTACAGGAACAATTCCGAGGTCTAGATTCCCGTTTGTTACCCCTTCAAAAACATCGATAAACTCTGCACAGGGAATTGTTATCAGATCGGAATCATAATACCTGGCTGCGACTTCTCCAAATGCTCCATGTTCTCCTTGAAAGCCTATCAAGGATCTTTGGGTTTTTTGGTGTTCACGACTCTCTTGCATGATCTCCGTGAAGAGCTTCTCAACAAAATCTTCCCGGATCACATTGTGAGATTGAGAGTGTTTTTTCAGTTGTTCTAAAACCTTTGACTCTCTTTTTCCATCATAAATCGTTTTTTTAAACTTTTTAGCCCTCAATCCTAATTCCATTCTTTCGTTCAGAAGTTTTATGATCTCATGGTCAATATAGTCGATATGTTCTCGAACTTTCTCTAAATCCATTTTTTCTTCTCCTCCTTGTCCGTGGATTTTTTAATTCAAATTATCTAAAAACGAATGAAGCGCTAGCACCTTTTTAGTAATTTTCGAGAATTGTTTAGGTGTCAAAGCCTGGTCTTTATCGCTCATTGCGGTCTCTGGATGAGTATGGACTTCCAGCATAAGACCATCTGCCCCAGATGCGACCGCGGCCAGACTCATAGGGGAAATCAGGCTGACCCTTCCTGTACCATGTGTTGGATCAACGATGATAGGAAGGTGTGTCAATTCTTTAATTGCGGAGACTGCACTGAGATCAAGAGTATTTCGCGTGTAGGTTTCAAAAGTTCTGATTCCCCTCTCACACAAAATGACGTTGGGATTGCCCTCATTTAAGATATATTCCGCACAATTTAGCCATTCGGCAAGAGTGGAATACATCCCTCTTTTCAGAAGAACGGGATGGACGGTTTTTCCGACCTCTTTTAGAAGAGAAAAGTTCTGCATATTCCTGGCACCGATCTGGAGGACATCGATATATTCACACATCCACGAGACATCCCGGGTATCGAGAACTTCGGATACGACGGGAAGTCCCGTTTCTTCTTTGGCTTTTTCGAGTATTTTTAATCCCTTCAGGCCAAGTCCCTGGAAAGCATAGGGAGAAGTTCTCGGTTTGAATGCTCCGCCGCGAATCATGGTGGCGCCAGCTTCTTTGATAGCATGAGCGATGTTCAGTGTCTGCTCCTCACTTTCTACACTACAGGGACCGGCAATCACCACGAAATCTTCTCCAAATTTGACATCGCCAACTTGAACAATTGTACGTTTTTTGTTTTGCAGGGATGCTAATCTGATATTTTCCATATTTGATTCCCCTCCTATCTATTTACAATTGAGGATAGAGATGATCTTGTTTGTTTTTGAGATGGAGAATTGAAGTTAGGTAGGAATATTTATGGGCGGCTAGCGCCCAAAATAGAAGTAGTGTGAAGAGAGGACTTTCTCAGATGCAGTGACTACTTCTTTATTCATGATTATCTAATAATGCACTTTTTTCGTTTTATGTCAAGTTCTTTATGGAAAATTGTCATAATTCCAGAAAATAATGAAAGATTCATCATCCTGAGTAGGAAGATGCTTCATCATGGGATTTTATAAAAGAAAAATATTACTTTTTTGACATTCATCAAACATTTGATCCGGCCAAATACTGGCTTGAACTTCTCCTATGTGAGCTTTTTTTAGATAGAACATACAAAGACGAGACTGCCCAATACCACCCCCAATGGAGAGAGGTAATTCCCCATTTAATAATTTCTGATGAAAGAATAATTTCTTTCTTTCGGTAGTGCCTGTTATCTCAAGCTGTTTTTCCAGAGCCTGCCTATCCACTCTAATTCCCATTGAAGAGAGCTCAAATGCTGTTTTGATTTTAGGATTCCAGACAATGATATCTCCATTCAGACCGGAGCCTCTGTCTGTTGGAGTGGTCCAATCGTCATAATCCGGAGCTCTATCATCATGCGGCTGACCGTTTTTTAAGGAAGCACCGATTCCGATGATGAAAACAGCCCCACACTCTTTACAGATAGCATCCTCTCTTTGGACTGCAGACAGCTCCGGGTATTTTTCCTCTAGTTCTTCTGAGTGGAAAAAAACAATTTCTTCGGGGAGGACAGGTTTGATTTCTGGGTAATGTGCATGGATAAAATGTTCCGTTTTCCTTATAACCCGATAAATCTTGTTGACTGTTGTCTGTAAAAATTCAAGATTTCTCTCCTCTCTTGAAATAACTCTTTCCCAATCCCATTGATCAACATAAAGTGAATGTAAATTATCAAGTTGCTCATCAGGCCTGATGGCATTCATGTCAGTGTATATGCCTTCGCCCAAGTCGATTTTTAGATTAGCAAGCATCAGTCTTTTCCATTTGGCTAAAGATTGGACTATTTCAGCTATTGAATCATTCATATTTTTGATTTTGAAGGAAATCGGTCGTTCCACACCATTTAAATCATCATTAATGCCTGTACCACTCCTCACAAATAACGGAGCTGTTACTCGTCGCAAATTCAACGCTTCAGCCAGGTTCATCTGAAAAAAATCTTTGATCAGTATGATAGCTTTTTCTGTTTCCATTGCATCTAAAACAGGTTGATAATCCTCTGGAATTAAGCACTTGGTACTCATCATTTTCCTCCATAATTGTTTTTGTTGAGAATTTAGTGACAGGTGGTTTGATTATGATTGGACGGCAGGAACCGCCCGGTTATTGTTGAGATCATGATTGGTACAGAAGGATCTCATTTCAGATTGTAAGAGGTTTTTCATCACAAACATGATGCAATTATAAGCTTTTCTCGCCGGGAGTCAAGTATCATGTCTGCTGATTCACCACACCCAAAATGTTAATTTGAATCATATTTGCGGAGTAAATCCGTAGGAAATTGCAGAGGGTTTTTTAAAAAACCTCTTGACAATGAGAAAAAAGGCTGTAAAATACCGAGGAATAAGAGAGAAAATATATTTTAACATGAGTAAATAATGATGGATGCTTCAAAAAACAGTTTTCAATCCTCCTTCTTCGCATCCACTCTATGTTTAACCCTCCCGAATAATTCCCAATTTAGCTTGATTCTTATTTAAGAAAGCCTCGTTTCAGGCTTTCATCTACTGAAACGGGGCTTTTTTTATATGAAGGTGTATTCTGCCGAGAGTTTGCATGGATAGGAGAGAAGACTGAGACAGGAGAATCGATGAAAAAACAGATTAAGATATTTGATACAACTTTACGGGACGGAGAGCAATCTCCTGGTTGTAGCATGAATCTTCATGAAAAATTGGAAGTGGCAAAACAATTGGAGCGGCTGAAGGTTGATGTCATCGAAGCTGGTTTCGCTATTGCATCCAAAGGGGATTTTAAAGCCATTCAAGCAATTGCAGATAGTGTAAGTGGTTGTGTTGTAGCAGCATTGGCGAGGACAAAATACGAAGATATCGATGCGGCTTGGGAAGCGGTAAAAAATGCCGAGCGGCCGAGAATACATATATTTATTGCAACTTCCCCTATTCATATGAAATACAAATTGAAAATGACCCCAGAACAGATTTTGGAAGCCACAGCAGAAATGGTGCGGTACACAAAGAATTATTGTGATGACGTTGAGTTCTCAGCTGAGGATGCCACACGGAGTAAAAAAGAATTCTTGTACAGAGTTTTTGAGACGGCCATATCCGCAGGGGCCACAGTGATCAATGTGCCAGATACTGTAGGATATGCCACTCCTGATGAGTTCTCTAGGCTCATTCAAGATGTAAGAGAGAATGTGTCTAACATAGAACAAGTGGAACTTTCTGTCCACTGCCATAATGACCTAGGGCTGGCAGTCGCTAATACGCTTGCTGCTGCAAAAGCAGGCGCATCACAGCTGGAATGCACAATAAATGGAATAGGCGAAAGAGCCGGAAATGCTGCCCTGGAAGAAATTGTGATGGCAATCAATACGAGAAAAGATTTTTTCGATTTGATTTGTAGCGTGGATACGACCAATATTCATCGTTCCAGCAAGCTTGTGAGCACTCTTCTGGGTATATCGATACCTCCAAATAAAGCGATCGTGGGTTTTAATGCTTTTGCACATGAATCTGGTATCCATCAACATGGAGTATTATCGGAGAAGAGCACATATGAAATTATGACCCCTGAGTCCATTGGACTTTTCGAGAATAAGATTGTGCTGGGAAAGCATTCAGGTCGTCACGCTTTTGAGGATAGACTTATAAAATTGGGTCACAATCTCGAAAAGACTGAGATTGACCAAATTTTTATCCAATTCAAAGAGCTTGCGGATAAAAAGAAAGTTGTTTCTGACTGGGATATTGAAGCTATAGTAGACAATAAATATCTGTATGGGTCCGGAGTCTACCATCTTGAACGATTCATGATCAATACCGGAAACACAATATCTTCTACAGCAAATATCGTTTTGTCTGTCAATAACGAAGAAATTGAGGAAGCGGCAACAGGAGATGGTCCTATGGATGCGGCCTTTAAAGCAATTGAAAGGATAATAGGCACATCTTTTAAATTGGAAGATTATTACGTTCACTCTGTTACCAGCGGGAAAGACGCTCAGGGTGAAGTCGTTGTGAAGATCCGTAAGGGTAACCGAATTGTAGCAGGAAGAGGGCTGAGTACGGATGTAGTGGAAGCCGGTGTTCGTGCTTATGTCAATGCTGTAAACAAAATTCTTAACGGAAAAACATCTTAGGTGGAAAAATGGAAAGAAAAATATTTATCTTTGATTCGACTCTGAGGGATGGAGCACAGGCAGAAAGTATTTCCTACTCGGTAGAAGATAAGTGGAAAATCGTCCAAGCTTTAGATAAGTTAGGAGTAAGCTATATTGAAGCCGGTAATCCGGGATCAAATCCCAAAGATTTGGAATTTTTCAACCAAATTAAGACGCATCAACTGAAACATGCGAAGATAACTGCTTTTGGCAGTACAAGGCGAAAGGGAATGAAAGTTGAGGATGATGCGAACAATCAACTACTGTTGGATACGGATACTCCAGTAGTGACAATAGTCGGAAAAAGTTGGGATCTTCATGTCAAGGATGTCATAAATACGTCGCTGGACGAAAACCTGGATATGATCGGGGAAACCGTCGCCTTTTTTAAGAACAAGGGCAAAGAGGTCATTTTTGATGCGGAACATTTTTTTGATGGATTCAAATCCAATCCAACGCATGCATTTGATTCACTACAGGCAGCCGCAGATGGCGGAGCAGACTGGTTGATCCTTTGTGAAACCAATGGAGGATCTTTTCCTGGTGAAGTTTTTGAAATTACTAAAAATGTGATCAATAAATTCTCTTTGCCGGTCGGGATTCATTGTCATAATGACTGCGGTATGGCAGTTGCTAATTCAATAATGGCGGTGGAGGCTGGCGCCACTCAAGTGCAAGGCACATTAATTGGATTCGGAGAGCGCTGCGGCAATGCCAATCTTTCAACCATTATTCCCAATCTCCAGCTGAAAAAAGATTATGAGTGTATCACGGACGATCAATTAATTAAGCTCACTTCAACGGCCCGGATGGTGGCAGAGGTTTCAAATATTCCCTTAGATAATCATCTTCCGTATGTGGGAAAGAGCGCCTTTGCTCATAAAGGAGGAATGCATGTCGATGGCGTCATCAAAGTACCGCGGTCGTTTGAGCATGTGAAGCCTGATGAGATTGGGAATGGAAGACGATTCCTGATGTCTGAAGTGTCAGGGAGGAGTACGATTTTAGAAAAGATTCAAAAGGTGAGTCCGGAACTTAAGAAAAATTCGAAGCAGACCCAATCAATCATCGACCTGTTAAAAAAGAGTGAACATGAGGGGTATCAGTTTGAAGGGGCAGAATGTTCATTTGAATTAATGATCCGTAAGCATCTCGGAAAATACCAGCCTTTTTTTCAATTGGAGAGTTTTACGATCATTAGTGAACAATCGCTACTAAACGGAAATTCCAGTTCTTCAGCTGTAATAAAGGTAAATGTAGATGGGGAAGAGGAATTTACAGCTGCAGAAGGAAACGGGCCTGTCAACGCATTGGACAGGGCCCTCCGTAAAGCACTGGAAGTGTTTTACCCTGAATTGAAAGATGTGCATTTGACCGATTTTAAAGTGCGAGTTCTCAATCCCAAAAAGGCAACAGCGGCAAAAGTCAGGGTCTTGATAGAATCGACTGATGGCAAAGACATCTGGACTACGGTAGGTGTTTCGACTGATATCCTTCAGGCAAGTTGTATTGCATTGGTAGACTCCATCGAATATAAACTCCTGAAAAATATTGAAAAGAAATTTAAGATTTTTGCGTAGAGATGAGGAAGGAATAATTCAATGGCAATGACGATGAGTCAAAAAATACTGGCTGCACATACAGGATTGAAATCAGTTGAGCCAGGTCAATTGGTCCAGGCCGAAATCGATCTGGTATTGGGAAATGACATCACTTCACCTCTTGCCATCCAGGAGTTTTCCAGGATCGGTGTGGATAGTGTATTTGATTGTGGAAAAGTTGTCATCGTCCAGGATCATTTTACTCCAAATAAGGATATCGATGCAGCAGAGCAGTGTAAAATGGTTCGGGAATTTGCTCGGGAAAAAGGAATTCATAACTTTTTCGACGTGGGTGAGATGGGAATTGAACATGTTTTGATCCCGGAGAAAGGATTGGTTGTCCCAGGAGATGTTGTTGTTGGTGCAGATTCTCATACATGTACCTATGGGGCATTGGGAGCGTTTTCCACTGGAGTGGGGAGCACAGATATGGCAGCTGTCATGGCTACAGGCAAATGCTGGTTTAAAGTCCCTGGTGCGTTAAAATTTATTCTGAAAGGTAAGCCACGCAGGTTTGTGACTGGAAAAGATATCATCCTTCATATCATTGGAGAGATAGGTGTCGAAGGAGCCCAGTATAAGTCGATGGAATTCGAAGGGGACGGACTGGAATTTTTATCAATGGATTCGCGCTTTACTATTGCCAATATGGGTATAGAGGCAGGAGGAAAAAATTGCATTTTCCCAGTTGATGAGAAAACAGTGGAATATGTGAAATCTCATTCATCAAGAGCCTATAAGACCTACGAACCGGATGATGATGCTGAGTATGAGAAAACGTACGAAATGGATTTGAGTTCCATTCCACTCACTGTTTCCTTCCCGCATTCGCCGGGAAATTCAAGATCGATCAATGATGTCGGATCTGTCATGTTAGATCAAGTAGTGATTGGCTCCTGTACCAATGGCAGGATGGAGGATCTCCGGATGGCAGCACATCTTATGAAAGGAAATATAGTAGCAAAAGATGTCCGTGTGATTATTATTCCTGGGACTCAAGAAATCTATTTACAAGCCTTGGAAGAAGGTTTGATCAAAACCTTTATTTTAGCAGGAGCAGTCGTGAGCACACCGACCTGTGGACCTTGTTTGGGGGGACATATGGGAGTTCTGGCCAAAGGAGAAAGAGCGATTTCTACAACAAATCGGAATTTTGTTGGCCGGATGGGGCACCCTGAGTCTGAAGTTTACCTGGCCAGCCCAGCAGTGGCAGCTGCATCGGCAATAACGGGAAGAATCTCTAATCCTGAAGAAATCAGGGGTGATACTTGATTCCACAAAATGCCCGATATCAATGGAGGACACGAACATGAAGGCAAGAGGCAAAGTATTTAAATATGGAGACAATATCGACACGGATGTCATTATACCTGCCCGGTATCTAAATCAGACTGACCCTAAAGTTTTGGCAAAACACTGTATGGAAGATATAGATCCGACATTTTCCCATAAAGTTAAGCCGGGAGACATCATTGTTGCCAATAGAAATTTCGGATGTGGGTCCTCAAGAGAGCATGCACCGATCGCAATCATGGCATCCGGAATATCTTGTGTAATCGCAAGCTCATTTGCCAGGATTTTTTACCGCAATGCAATAAACATTGGACTCTCAATTTTTGAATGTGAAGACGCAGCTAAAAATATTGCCCAGGGGGATGAGGTAGAAGCTGATTTTGGCTCGGGTCATATACGAAACCTGTCAAGAAATAGAGAATATCAATCGCAGCCCTTCCCCGAATTTATGATGGAGATTATAAAAGCAGGCGGATTGATTAATTATGTCAAGAAGGATTTAACTGAAACGACAAAAGAATTAAGGAGATAAAAATGCATTTCAATATCGCGGCGATTCCGGGAGATGGAATAGGCCCTGAATTGATAGAGCAAGCAATCCTTGTCCTTGAAAAAATCGGAAAGAGCTTCGGGCATTCTTTTTCATTTGAAAAAGTCCAGGCAGGAGGATGTGCCATTGATGCTTATGGTGAAGCTCTTCCCGAGGAAACACTTAATATTTGCAGACAGAGTGATTCCGTGCTGCTCGGTGCAATTGGTGGGCCGAGATGGGATCATCTTGAAGGTTCACAGCGGCCCGAAAAAGCCTTGTTGAAATTGCGTAAGGAGTTGGGACTGTATGCAAACATCCGACCGGCTATTTTGCTGGAAGCCTTGAGGGATGCCTGCCCCTTGAGGCCTGATATCGCAGAAGCTGGGATAAATCTCTGTGTTGTCCGTGAATTAACTGGGGGGATATACTTCGGAGAACAGGGGACCAAAGAGGGCAAATCAGGAGCAGTCGCATACGACACAGAAATCTACAGTGCTGGGGAGATCGAACGAATTGCCCGTACAGCTTTTAAAGTTGCAGGAAAGCGCCGAAAAAAGGTAACCAGCATCGATAAGGCAAATATACTGGAGAGTTCTCGACTTTGGAGATTTGTAGTCTGTGAGGTCGCAAAAGACTTCCCCGATGTAGAACTTAATCATATGTATGTGGATAACGCTGCCATGCAATTGATACGAGACCCCGGACAATTCGATGTTATCCTAACAACCAATATGTTCGGGGATATCCTTTCCGATGAGGCAGCTATGATCACAGGGTCTATCGGCATGTTGCCTTCTGCAAGTTTAGGAGATAGGGATAGAGGCATGTATGAACCAGTTCACGGTTCTGCGCCCGATATAGAAGGACAGGATAAGGCCAATCCGATCGCCACCATTTTATCAGCGGCAATGATGTTGCGGCACTCGTTTGACTGCGAAGAAGAGGCAAGTGCGATCGAACATGCCGTTGCCAAAGTTCTCGAACAGGACTATCGCACAACAGACATTATGAGTCGTGGTAAAAAAACGGTTGGAACAAAGGAAATGGGAGGGTTGATTTGTGAGGCGATTGATTAGATTGGAGGAATCATGAAGAAAAGAGGTGTCCTATGAAGCAAGAATTGATTATCTATTTGGACGGGGAGTTTGTAAAACAATCAGAAGCCAAAATTTCTGTCTTCGATCAAGGAGTTCTGTTTGGAGATGGGGTGTTTGAAGGGATTCGCGTTTATTCTGGTGGGGTATTCAAATGTGTAGAACACGTAAATCGTCTGTATGATTCCGCAAAGGTGCTTATGCTTGACATCCCAATAGGTAGAGAAAAATTAATCGATGTCGTTCTGGAAACATGCCGAAAGAATCAGATAAAAGAAGGGTATGTCCGCCTCGTCGTCACTCGAGGGCTTGGAGACTTAAGCATTCTTCCCCCAGAAAGATCTAAACCGACAATTTTTTGTATAGCAAGTTGCATCACCCTCTATCCAAAAGAGATGTATAGCAAAGGGATGCCGATCATTACGGCAGCACAGCGAAGGAACAAAGCCACAATCGTCGATCCTCAAATAAAATCACTGAATTATTTAAACAATATCCTTGCCAAGATCGAAGCCGAACAAGCGGGTGTCCCAGAAGCTTTGATGCTAACGGAAGAGGGAGTTGTCACAGAGTGTACAGGAGATAATATTTTTATTGTAAAAGAGGAAGCACTGATAACACCTCCAATTCATGTGGGGATTTTGGCTGGAATTACTCGCAAGACAGTCATGATGCTGGCAAAAGAGATGGGTATAGAAGTTACCGAAAAGGAATTTACTTTGTTCAATGTTTACACTGCGGATGAGTGTTTCCTAACGGGAACAGCCGCAGAGGTCATCCCAGTGCGGGAAGTGGATAAGAGAGTGATAGCGAACGGAGAAGCCGGGCCAATTACAAAAAAACTTCTTAAAGCATTCCATGAATATGCCCAAAACAACGGAATGGCCTTTTACAAGGATACAGAAAATGAAGAGTGACAAGGTAAAAAAGGGTTTGGAACGATCACCCCATCGATCTTTGTTTAAAGCGATGGGATACATCGACGAAGAAATCAAAAGGCCATGGATTGGAGTCGTGAATGCTTGGAACGAAATCATTCCAGGTCATATACATTTGAATCAGATCGCGGCAGCTGTAAAAGCCGGAGTGCGTATGGCTGGAGGAACTCCAATGGAATTTCCAGTCATTGGAGTCTGTGATGGTATCGCTATGGGGCATGTCGGAATGAAATATTCTCTTGCCAGCCGTGAGCTCATCGCCGATTCAATTGAAATAATGGCCAAGGCCCATCAACTGGATTCGCTTGTTATGGTGACGAACTGTGACAAGATTGTACCGGGTATGCTGATGGCTGCCGCACGAATCAATATCCCAACAGTTTTTATAAGTGGC
Source organism: uncultured Eubacteriales bacterium (assembly GCA_964540205.1). GTDB lineage: Bacteria > Acidobacteriota > Aminicenantia > Aminicenantales > Aminicenantaceae > WTAW01. Next base: position 20,070 of record CAZIMJ010000256.1, read on the forward strand.
GGGCCCATGCTTGCCGGCGAAGTCAATGGCCGGCCTGTCAGTTTATCGAATGTATTTGAAGCGGTCGGCGCTGTTAAGAGTGGTGACATGAGTGAAGATGAACTTAGCGCATATGAGGAACATGCGTGTCCTGGATGTGGTTCTTGTGCCGGCATGTTTACAGCAAACAGTATGAATTGCTTAACCGAAGCTCTCGGCATGGGATTGCCAGGAAACGGCACAATTCCAGCTGTAAATGCAGACCGCATTCGCCTTTCTAAAAAAGCAGGTATGGCAGTAATGGATATGTTTAATAAAGATATCAAACCAAGAGACATTCTGACCAAGAGAGCTTTTTTAAATGGTCTTATGGTAGATATGGCTCTTGGATGTAGCACGAACACTGTGCTCCACTTGCTAGCCATTGCATCTGAGGCAGGTGTTTCCCTTAGCGTGGACACTTTCAATGAAATCAGTGAAAGAACTCCAAATTTATGTAAATTGAGTCCTGCAGGTCTTCATCATCTTGAAGATCTGCATGCTGCAGGCGGGGTCCAGGCAGTTATGAAAGAATTATCAAAAAAAGATTTACTATACCTTGATGTGATGACTGTGACAGGAAGTACTGTTAAAGAAAATATCTCAGAAGCAAGAAATCGAAATACAGAAGTCATACGGCCGGTTACCGAACCTTACAGCAAAACAGGTGGATTGGCCATCCTAAAAGGAAATCTTGCACCGGAGGGAAGTGTTGTGAAGCGTTCTGCAGTAGCAAAAGAGATGCTTCAACACCGCGGGCCTGCCAGAGTATTCGATTCAGAAGAAGATGTGGTAAAGGCCATATCAAGTAATCAAATTGAAAAAGGAGATGTTATAGTTGTCCGCTATGAAGGACCTAAAGGCGGTCCTGGGATGCGAGAAATGCTTTCCCCCACTTCCGCGATAGCAGGAATGGGTTTAGATAAGGATGTCGCCCTGATCACAGACGGTCGCTTTAGCGGCGCAACAAGGGGAGCTTCCATTGGACATATCTCTCCGGAAGCAGCTGACGGGGGACTGATTGCATTGATTGAAGAGAACGACGTGATCTCTATCAATATTGCAGAAGGAACTATTCAACTTGAAGTAGCAGAGGAAGAAATAGCAAGAAGAAAATCACTTTGGAAGGGAAGAGAGAGAGAGATAAAGACAGGTTATCTTGCTAGATATGCAAAACTGGTTACCTCCGCAAGTACAGGAGCTGTACTCAAATGGTGAGTTAAGTTCCAAATAGTGGGATCAAAATTATAGAGAGAGGTTTTTAGGAACTATGAAAAAATTGAAAGGAGAGAAGAAAATGACTGGAGCAGAAGTTCTTGTTGATTCTTTAAAAAAAGAAGGTGTCGATATTATGTTCGGCTATCCTGGAGGGGTAGTTATCCCCATTTTTGATGTGCTCCACCGGACGAAAGGATTAGATTTAATACTGACAAGACATGAACAAGGAGCAACCCATGCTGCTGATGGCTATGCACGTGCCACGGGTAAAGTTGGAGTCTGTCTTGTGACATCCGGCCCAGGGGCCACAAATACAATCACGGGTATTGCCACCGCCATGCTCGATTCTACACCTATCGTTGTCATAAGCGGCCAAGTCGGGACAGATGTGATAGGTACCGACGCTTTCCAGGAAACCGACATGTCTGGTTTGACAAGATCGATTTGTAAACACAGCTACTTGGTGCAGGAAGTTGAGGAGCTCCCCCGAATTATTAAAGAAGCTTTTTATATTGCACGGAGTGGGAGACCCGGACCTGTCTCAGTAGATCTTCCTCTGGATGTTGTAAATGCTGAAATTAAGAATTACAGCTATCCGAAATCTGTTGACTTACCTGGCTATAAGCCTATTGTAAAAGGAAATCCTCGCCAAATAGAAAAACTTGCCCGGGCTATAAAAAAAGCAAAGAAACCGCTTCTATATACGGGTGGCGGTGTCATAAGTTCTGGGGCTGGCGAGGAGCTAAAGGCACTCCTTGAAAAGACAAATATCCCCATAGTCATAACATTAATGGGCCTTGGAAGCGTTCCTAGCGATCACAGACTATTTCTAGGGATGCCGGGGATGCATGGCAGGGTTGCTGCAAATTATGCCTTGATGGAATGCGATCTTCTAATAGCTATTGGTGTCCGCTTTGATGATAGAGTGACTGGAAAACTAGAAACCTTTGCGAAAAAGGCACAAATTGCCCATGTCGATATAGACCCTGCAGAAATAGGGAAAAGAGTTAAAGCTGACATCCCGGTTGTTGGGGATGTGAAGAGCGTGATCACAGACCTTCTAACCAAGCTCGACTCAAGAGGATTGGATGAATGGAACCGCAAAACGGAAGGATGGAAGAAAAAATTTAAACTGAAATACTCCCAGCACGGAAACGGCGAGATCCTCCCTCAGTATATTGTAGACCGTATAAATCACCATGTAGATTCCAATACCATAATAGTGACCGATGTTGGACAGCATCAGATGTGGGCGGCCTTATATTACAAGCATAATGAACCTCGTTCTTTTTTGAGTTCCGGAGGTCTGGGCACAATGGGATTTGGCCTCCCTGCCGCTATGGGAGCTGCCACAGCTTTCCCCGAACGAACAATTGTTAATATCGCTGGTGATGGCAGCATTCAGATGAATATTCAGGAACTTGCTACATGTGCAATAAACAGGATTCCCGTTAAAATTGCTGTATTGAACAATTCTTATCTAGGAATGGTACGGCAGTGGCAGGAATTTTTTTGGAATGGGAATTACGCAAAGACATGTTTGAGACAAAGTCCTGATTGCCCAGAGATCTGTAACGGACATCAAAAGGATTGCGCTATGAGCTATTGGCCTGATTTGGTGAAAGTTGCAGAGGCCAATGGACTTAAGGGGCTAAGAGCTACAAGGCCATCTGAGGTTGATTCTGTTTTAGAAGAGGGCTTGAAGGCGGAAGGGCCTGTTTTAATGGAATTCATGGTAAAAAAACTTGAAAATGTCTATCCGATGGTTCCGGCAGGGAAATCAATAGATGAAATTTTATCGGGAGAAGAATAATGGAGAGACATACAATTATCATAACGGTTAATAACAGGGTTGGTGTACTCGCTAGAATCGCAGGTCTTCTTTCTTCAAGGGGGTATAACATCGATAGCATCATTGGAGCACCCACAGAAAACCCGGATATCTATAAGATCCATTTGGTTGTTTTTGGTACTGAAGAAAAAATAGAACAGGTCACGAAACAACTCAACAAACTCGTCGACACCATAAAAGTTGTGGATATTTCCCATAAGAAAAATTATCTTGTCCGCGAATTTATCTTGATAAAGGTAAAAGCATCGAATACTCGATCCGAAATATTTGAGCTTGTTGATGTTTTTAATGCAAAGACTGTTGATGTAACACCCACATACGTTACCATTGATCTTTCAGGCCCCCCTCTGAAGATTGAGAGATTTATCGAGCTTTTAACGCCCTATGGGATTTTAGAGTTCGTGAGAAGCGGCTGTGTTGCCGTTAGTGGGAGTTAATCTAATAAAAGGAGAAGAAACATGACAGCAAGAATGTATTATGACGAAGATTCAAATATGGATGTATTTAAAGACAAGACAATCGCCATAATCGGATATGGCAGTCAAGGGCATGCTCAGGCGCTAAATCTTCGGGACAGCGGAGTAAATGTCATAGTTGCTGAAGTAGAAGGATCCGAAAATTATAAACTTGCACAAGAACACGGTTTTAAACCCATGAGTTCTGAGGAAGCAAGCAAGAAAGGAGATATCGTTCAGATTCTTGTCCCTGACGAGATACAGGGAAAGTTATACTATAACGACCTGGAAAAGAACATGACAAGAGAGAAAGCGCTCGTCTTTTCCCACGGGTTTAACATCCATTTCGGACAGATAAAGCCTCCTCAAGATATTGATGTCTATATGGTCGCACCGAAAGGACCCGGTCATCTTGTGCGTCGTATTTATACAGAAGGTGCGGGAGTTCCAACGCTTATAGCCGTTGAACAAGATGCAACCGGGAAAGCTAAAGAACTCGCGTTAGCCCATGCTTGCGGCATAGGCGGTGGAAGAGCTGGGATAATAGAGACAACCTTTAGAGAGGAGACAGAAACGGACCTTTTCGGAGAACAGGCCGTTTTGTGCGGAGGGCTGACAGAACTTATACGAGCGGGTTTTGATACACTTGTAGAAGCAGGATATCAACCAGAAATTGCCTATTTTGAATGTCTGCATGAGCTTAAGCTGATCGTCGATTTAATATATGAAAACGGAATAGCAAATATGAGAAGTTCTATTTCGGACACTGCAGAATACGGCGATTTAACTAAAGGAAAACGCATAATTACTGAAGAGACAAGAAAAGAAATGAAAAAAATACTCCTGGATGTACAGACTGGAAAGTTTGCAAAGGAGTGGATGCTGGAAAATGCAGTCGGAAGGCCCGAATATAATAGGAGAAAGCATTTGGAAGAGAACCATCTTATAGAAGTCACAGGAAAGAAACTTCGAAAAATGATGAAATGGCTGAATAAGTAGTTTTCTTCTCTTTTTTGATGTGAGTGATATTAGGCAAGGGGTTGACAGCATTATAGAAATTACTATAATAATCTCCATTCAAATGAGAAAAAGAAAAAGAAATATTTTCACTGATCCTTACCTTATGATAATGTCTAGCCCGGATTCGGGCACTCTCATTTAATTGGCCCTTATCCGGGACCCTCCCAATTTACTTTCTCTTTTAGTCTCTTAATTTTTATTCCCTTTTACATGGGAAGATCTCATAAGGAGAGAACATGCGAAAGATACCCATTGCGGTGTTAGGATGTACAGGGTTGGTAGGACAGCAATTCATCAGAATGCTTATTCATCACCCCTATTTTGAGATTACGGCCCTTACTGCTTCACCCGAGTCTGAAGGGAAAAAGTATAGTGATGTTGCCGATCAGACACAGGACATCTCTTTCCCTCAAAGTATCCATGATCAAGAATTGATGGAGACTTCGGTAGATGCGGTGATCAAGTCAGGGGCCAAAATTGTGTTCAGCTCTCTTCCTGCTCATATTGCAGAAGTCATTGAGAAGCCACTGGCAGCAAAGGGGATTTTCGTTTTCTCCAATGCCCGGACAAACAGAATGGAACCTGACGTGCCCATAATGATTCCTGAGGTCAATCCCGAGCATATCCAGATTGTTGCTGGGCGTGTATCAGAAAAAAAAGGTTACATTATCACCAATTCCAATTGTTCAACAACAGGCCTTGTCATTGCCCTGAAGCCGCTAATGGATTTTGGAATAAAAACAGTTATAACATCCACATACCAGGCTATTTCCGGAGCCGGGCGCAATGGACTCTCCGCTTTTGAGATAACAGGAAACGTCATCCCCTTCATTGAGAGCGAAGAAGAAAAAGTAGAAAGAGAAATAGCCAAGATATTTGGCAAATGGATTAACGGGTGTGTAAAGCCCGCAAATATTGAAGTCAATGCCTCATGCTGCCGAGTGCCAGTGCTGGACGGCCATCTTGAAACTGTCACTGTCGAGCTAGAAAGAGAGACCGACATCGATACATTAAAAGAATCAATTCGTTCTTTCAGAGGAATCCCTCAGGACCTTGCTCTGCCTACAGCTCCTGATATTCCGATAATTCTCAGAGAGGAAAAAAATCGGCCACAGCCTATGCTGGATGTTAATGCTGGTAGCCCAGGGCGAGCGAAAGGGATGGCGATCTCTCTAGGGAGGCTCCGCAAAAAGGGCAGAAGGATAAACTTTGTGTTGCTTGTACACAACACTATTCGTGGAGCGGCGGGCACATGTATCCTCAATGCGGAATTTGCACATTCACAAGGATTACTCGGGAATTCAGTCCGGCATGTAAATTCCGAAAGGAGGGCCACATGAAGGTCATGAAATTCGGTGGTTCTTGTTTAGGGGACAGCGATCATTTTTTAAGAGTGGCTGAAATCATTCGGCGCGAAAAGGGACCAGTGGTGGTAGTCGTCTCAGCTATCTTAGGAGTAACTGATATGATTCTCGAGGGACTCCAGGAAGCTTTAGATTCAGAGGTCAAAATTCCTCCATTTATAGAAGCATTGGAAGGCAAACACAAAAGAATTGTTCAGGAAACTATTGAGAAGAAAACAATTAGTCAAAATGTCTTTTTCAGCATTGAAGAGAGATCGAGAAAACTGGAGCGCTTGCTTTATGGCGTGTCTTACACAAAAGATATCACCGATTCAGTAAAGGCGCTTATTTTGAGCTATGGAGAGAGGTTTTGCGGGCAAATTCTCTCCGGAGTGATCAGAGGCAAAGGCAAAGATTCGTTGCCATTGGAGTCAGACCAAATCGGGCTTGTAACGGATGATTCCTTTGATAATGCCACCGCGGATCTTGTGCAAACCAAAGAGAGCTTAGAACGTTCTGTTTTACCGCTGGTCCACAAGGCAATTATCCCAGTCATTACTGGATACTTTGGGTGCACAAAGGAAGGGAAGATCACCACATTCGGCCGAAACGGTACAGATTATAGCGCCACCGTCATCGCGCATGGGCTTTGTGCCGATGAGCTCGAGATATGGAAGGATGTGGATGGATTCATGAGTGCCGATCCCAAGATTGTCAATGGAGCAAAAAAGATCGACAGCCTTTCTTATTACGAAGCAGCGGAACTATCCTATTTCGGCGCAAAAATTCTCCACCCACGTACTTTGGAGCCGGTTTTGAACGATAACATCTCTATCTGCATAAAAAATCTGAATACACCGAATAATGATGGAAGCCGGTTGCTGAAAAAAAGCATTGAACGAAAGGATATTATCAAAAGCGTGACCTTTAATAGAGATATTTCCGTACTGAAAATTCGTGGGCCTGGGGTAGGATATAAACCGGGAGTTATTGCAAAGATCGGAAACACGCTCAGTGACCTGAGAATCAATATATTCTCGGTCATCACATCTCAAACATGTATAAATCTTCTCTTAGACAGCAAGGATTCCTTGGAGAGCTACGAATCGATCAAGGCTTTGGGAGATGGAGTGTTCGAAAAAGTTGAGCAGGAAGATGATATTGCCCTAGTGTCTGTGGTGGGCAATGGATTACAAAATAGAAGAGGGATAGCTGCCAGAGTATTTTCTGCTGTGGCAGCAGAGAATATCAATATCGAGATGATCTCATCCGGGGCATCGGAAGTTGCCTATTATTTCATCATAAAAGACGATGATGTTGAAAAGACAATCAATGCTATACACAGTGAGTTTTTTTAAGATGTATAGCTTTAAAAATTAAAGGAGGATTCGACATGGAAGATAATAAATACCATCCGGACACGATCTGTTTACACGGCGGACAAACACCAGATCCTGCCACAGGATCTCGAGCTGTCCCCGTGTATCAGACGACATCTTATGTATTCAAAGATACAGAACATGCGGCCAGCCTCTTTGAATTAAAGGAAGTTGGCAACATATACACGCGGATGATGAATCCAACAGCCGATGTCGTGGAGCAACGAATGGCGGCATTGGAAGGCGGCGTCGGCGCGTTGCTGGTCGCCTCCGGCATGGCTGCAGAGATGATAATTTTTGCAGTTTTGGCCAAAAGCGGAGAGAACATCATCTCAAGTAGCAGCCTCTATGGAGGAACTCAGACGCTTTTAAATGTGGTTCTTCCCCGGTTCGGCATCACGGCAAAATTCGCCGATATTGCCAAATCCAAGACTTTTGCCGAACTCATCGATGAGAAAACTAAAGCACTATACGTAGAGACGATCAGCAATCCCTCAGGTGAGGTGGCGGATTTTGAAGCTTTAGCAACCATCGCACATGACCATAGTATTCCCCTTGTGGTCGATAACACATTCGCCACCCCCTTTCTTTGCCGGCCTTTCGAGTGGGGCGCGGATATCATTACTCATTCGGCCACAAAATTTATCGGAGGACACGGCACCTCCATTGGGGGAATCATCGTAGACAGCGGCAAATTCCCCTGGGACTCAGGGAAGTTCACGGATTTCGTGGATCCCTCTCCCGGTTATCACGATCTCAGGTTCTGGGATACATTTGGGAACAAAGCATTTATCCTCAAGTGCCGGGTTGAGGGATTGCGCACTATGGGCCCTGCACCTTCTCCCTTTAATGCATTCCTTTTTCTTCAGGGGCTGGAAACGCTTCATCTGCGCGTCCCCCGGCATAGTGAAAACGCAATCAAAGTTGCCAGGTTTTTAAAAAAACATCCCAAGATTTCCTGGGTCAAATATGCCGGACTGCCCGACCATCCCTCCCATCAGCTTGCCCGGAAATATCTAAAAGGCGGATTCGGTTCTATCTTTACATTCGGAGTTAAAGGAGGAATAGAGGCCGGGAAAAAATTAATCGAGCGGGTGGAGCTGATATCTCACCTCGCCAATGTCGGCGATGCCAAATCTCTGATCCTCCATCCGGCATCGACTTCTCATTCACAGCTCTCAGACAAAGAACAACTGGCTGCGGGTGTGACACCAGATCTAGTACGTTTATCGATCGGGATCGAGCATGTCGATGACATTATCGAAGACCTGGATCAAGCTTTGCGCATAATTTGATCCTCGAGCGGAAAGGAGTTGTGATGAGCGAATACGGTGAACACGACAGAAACGGCATCTCTGTAGGCATAGTTCAAAAGCAATTTTTCACTTTCGCTGAACCTCCTGAGGAGTTGATACTGGAGAGCGGGGCAAAATTAGGTCCTATTACCCTCGCCTATGAAACATACGGCAGTCTCAACGAACGGAAAGACAATGTGGTTATGGTATTCCATGCCCTATCGGGAAATTCACACGCTGCAGGATATTATTCAGAAAATGATGAAAAGCCCGGCTGGTGGGATAATATGGTGGGCCCCGGCAAAGGGATCGATACGGGCAAGTATTTTGTCATCTGTTCCAATATCATCGGGAGCTGCTACGGCTCCACTGGCCCCAGTTCGATAAATCCAAAAAATGACAGGCTATATGCGTTGGATTTTCCTCTATTCACCATTTCTGATATTGTGAGGACCCAAAAAGCTCTGATCGACCATCTTGGGATTAAGAAATTGCTGTGTCTTGTTGGCGGGTCGATCGGCGGCATGCAGGCCATTGAATGGGCTGTCACGTATCCGGAAATGGTCGAGTCAGTGATCCCCATTGCCAGCACTTGCAAACGTTCGGCCCTTTCCATTGGTTTGAGCGAAGCCCAAAGACAGGCTATTATGGCGGACCCAAACTGGAAACAAGGGAATTACTATGGTCAGGATCCTCCTGAAAAAGGATTGGCCCTGGCACGTATGATAGGCCATATTTCCTATCTATCTGAAGATTCTATGCAGCGGAAATTTGGACGGCGGCTTCAGGATAACAATGCATTTAAGTACGATTTCTCGACCGATTTTGAGGTGGAAAATTACCTCCACTATCAGGGAAAGAAATTCGTGGACCGGTTCGATGCCAATTCTTACCTCTACATCACAAAAGCCTCCGATTACTATGACCTAGAAGAACAGAAAGGAAAAGGATCCCTCACAAAAGCCTTTGCCAGAACATCAGCGAAATATTTGGTGATCTCCTTCTCAAGTGATTGGCTTTACCCGACAACCCAGTCCAAGGAGATGGTTAGAGCCATGAAAAAGGCAGGACTGGATGTCAGTTTCTGTGAGATCGAGACAGATTTTGGTCATGATTCCTTTCTCCTGGCTCATGATCAACTGACCAAGTTGATTTCCGGTTTTATCAACAGAATCAAGCACAGTTATGCGGGAAAATCCTAAAATGTTCAGGTTTTAAGGATGGAGACTCCAATGCGCTTCGACTTACAAATCATCGCCTCCTTTGTCGAGGAAAAAAGCCGCATGCTAGATCTAGGCTGCGGGCAAGGGAATTTACTGGAATTTCTGAAATTGAACAAACAGGTGGAGGGATATGGGATAGAAATTGATGAAGATAAAGTCATTGCTGGAATTGAAAGAGGACTGCCGATTCTCAGAGGAGATATCAATGAAGAAACCCAGGATTATGCGGATAACACCTTTGATTATGTGATTTTGAGCCAGACCTTACAGCAGGTTTACAACCCGGAAAACATCATAAAAGAGATGCTCAGGATAGGAAAGAAGGGTATCGTGAGCTTTCCCTGCTTTAATCATGTATCAATAAAACTCCAGTTGCTGTTCACAAGCAAAGCTCCTGTTACAGAGGAGCTTCCCTATGAGTGGTATGACAGCCCGAATATCCGTGTAGTGACTCTCAAAGATTTCCGAATATTCTGTGCCAAACACAAGATAAAAATTCTCAAGGAGTTGGCAATTTCCTCTCATCACAAAGAGACGACCGGCAAAATCGTTAGATTTTTCCCCAACTGGCTTGCCAGATATGGCATCTTCCTGTTGTCAAGGTCGTAAAACAAACCATAACATTTCTGATTGACCGTAAAATGACCATGTGCTACATTTACTCACTTAAACTGGAGGAAAAAGACATGAGTAAGATAGAGTGGGACGACAGCTGAGATCGCGACAACCATTAACGTCTTTCTCCTCAACTGGTTCATCAAACACATCATGGGATCTGATTCCAAACTCGGCAAATTCTTGACCGAACAGGGATTCGAGAGTAGAGAAAAGTCTTAGATGCGCTAAACACACAGCAAAAATAGCGAACTTAAACCCTTCATCACCTCCGCTTTAAATCCAATCGCGGCAGAGATTAGCATACGACTCCCTCGGCTAATTAAAGAAATTATTTGCAGAGAGTAAATACTAGCTGCTGAGTTTGCGCACGTATTCGATAGAAATAATGCTATTCTTCGACTTTAGGTTCTTCGGGTGCCGCGGGTGCTTCTGGTGGTGCGGGTGGTGCCTCAACTTTTGACTCCTTTTTCATGCGACAGCAACAAACATTAAAAAAGAGACTCGATATCGCTAGCAGGGCAGCACCAATAATAACCACAACTTTTGCCCAGCTGGCCTGCCAAAAGAAAATGGCGATCACAATAATCGCAACTGCAAGCAAAAAACGACAAAAACAGAGTTTCATAGGACTTCTCCCCAAATTTACATTTGAGATTTTAATATCACATTGTTTATTAAGATTCAAGCAGAAAAAGAATACCATTCAGAAAGTGAAACTTACAAATTTTGGATGCCTCTTACGAAATGGATCTCTTAAGATCCTTTAGGTCCGCCAATAAATCTTGGACATCATCTTAATTTTCCAATATTTTCTTAAGATTTTCCCCCCCATAAAATTATTATGCGTAAGGTCATAGATCAGACTTATTTTTCTAATCCGTCAATAGGCTTGAACGTCGATAGGATTCGCACGGCTCTCCATTTTTCTTTGAAATCTTGCTTGCCCACTATACTCACAGAACCTTCCATGGTATGCCCTTTGACGGATCCCTTAAAATTTATTCGTTCAGTGCGCTCTTTAAGTTTCCTCTCCAAAGTAAGCTCCAATTTGTCCCCTATTATTTTCCCATCTTTAATGGACACCGGTATCGAAGAAGATCCTTCATATGCTTTTCCCTTGATCTCCTGAAACGTTTGCTCAATTTCTAGTGAATATTGCGTATTGCCGGAAATCGTTGGCATGGTCCATTTCCAAACACCTGTGGCATTCGCAGGAATTACCCACAAATAAACATTGTGCCTGTCCCAATTACTGCCCAATACAAAGGAATTCGGCTCAAAGGGATCATAAGCGATTGGAACGTCATCACGGTCCCCATCCATATATTTGCTTTCATCAGGATTCCATTTCCCCATGTCAAAATCATGTGAGACGACTCTTGTACCGGGGCTGAGTTCCCGGAAAAGCTTCGGGCGCAATCTGAGATTGACCTTCGAGAGTAGATAAAGAGTCACTACAGTGGCCTGGCTGATATCCGCCTCGAAAAGATCACTAAGTATGAACTCCACTCTGTCTGATATTCCAGCTTCGATGGCGTTTTCCCGGCTTTCTTTGATACGAATGGGGTCTATATCGATCCCTACGCCTCGACACCCCATCTCTTTCACAGCTGTGATGACAATGCGTCCATCGCCACAACCGAGGTCGTAAAGCACATCATCCTTGTCCACGTCGGCCATCTTGAGCATTTCCGCAACAACATCGTCCGGCGTGGACACATACGGCACCTCAGGCTTTTTTTGCTGGATTTGGGCCGGACTCAAGAGCATAAGACAAAGCAAAGACAGCGTTACAAAAAGTACCTTTTGATTCAAATTTTTTTTCTTTTTCAATTGAAAGGCTCCAGCAGTATAATCTTACCTCAAATCAGGATTGTATCAGTTTTAGCAACACAATTTAAACAATTAATGATCCACCACAAAAAATAATAATTGCACTCAAAAGTTTTGATGGTTAGAATCCTAAGTATCAAATTTCCAACTGTGCAAAAAAAAGAATGGAGTAGAAATAATGAAGACAAACTCGTGTCCACTACACACTGGCTGTACATGATCCTTCGTCTGCAGGGAAAGGGAAATGAGGCAAAAAAATCCCTCGAATCCATTCACAAAGATATGAATATCATCGAGAATCAGGTCTATCATCGACTTTGCCTGTTCTACAAAGGGGAACTCGCTCTTGATGAGATAACGGGAGAAAAATTCTCCGACATCATGAACGATGCCGCAGCCTATGGTCTAGGAAACTGGTATTTCTACAACGGCCAGCGGAATGAGGCGAGACGGATTTTCAAACAAATTCTCAAGAATAAAATCTGGGCATCTTTCGGATACATCGCTGCCGAGGCTGATCTAATTCGAGAGTTCAGTGAGTAATAACCCAGGCCGGCTGATTCATAGCCAGAGGGGCTAATAAATCTTTCTTGCTACTCCTCTGAGTGTTTATTACCTGAATAGGACTAACCAGAACTATTCATAAAAAACGACAATACTTTGTTCAACACAGGTTTTATAGGCTATCTGTTTTTTCTAATTCCCTTAAACCATAAGAATGAACCGATAATCAGACTCACCAAGAATATCAACATGGAAATATTGAAAGCTCTGGCCTCCAGCTCTTGTCCTGATCCAATAGCCACCTCTACCCAGAAAAACAACCAGGCCAGCCAGATTAGACGCAAGATCCAAATATAATACGGTCTTTCCCTTATCTTTATTACCGCATACATGTTTTTTTTGTCCATGGCTCATTCCTTTCCTTGCATCGTATCGATCCCGTACTCCGGCAGATCGAGAGACCACCATTGTTCGACGCTTTTCTGACGGCCATAACCGAAAGCCTCATCCATGGAAGTAAAGAATCTATCCAGGGCCGGAATTTTGGCGCTTGTAGCCTTGACTATGTCGTGAATCATGGTTTTATCTTTCTTTGTCCAGGGACAGACAGCCAAGCACACACTACAGCCTGCCGTTGATTCCGACCAGTAAGCCAGGCACTGGGGAGAATCCTCATACCAAGCTTGATGGCCAGGGTTATTCCAGGGGCCTTTAATTTCAAAACTGGGCTCATCGTCAAAAGAAAGGCAATTTGACGGGCAAGCTTCGGCACACCGTTTGCACACTTTACAGAACTCCAGGAGGCCGAAATCAATCGGCTTGTCAACGGCCATAGGAAGGTCGGTAATGACCTTGCACAGGCGGACCATGGGCCCGAATTCCGGTGTAATCAGGCGGTTGGTCCGCCCCAGTTCCCCTAAGCCAGCGTCCACTGCAATGGCAACGCTCGAACCGAGATCATTGACGCCGGGAATAGCAACATAACCTAATCCCCGGATAAAATGCGCCAAGCCTGCTACCAGGAATTCACAGCGACTGTATCCCAAAGAGGAGCCGGCGCCGCTGATTGAGGAGGGTGAACAGGCAATATTATCCAGAGACATCTGGACACTAAGGGCAATGGCGTACTTACATTTATCGGGTATGACCAGTTTTTCATCCTCTTCATAAGGCTCGTCCACGACCTCAAATGCGATTTTTTTTCTTCTTTCTGTGGCGTTGATGTGCCGCCGGTCATACACCGTTATGCCTGCTGTGGCGGCGCCGAAATAACGGGCAGCCGCTTTTATCATCCTTGCTGCCTCTTCCGGACTGGCTGAATATTTCTCCACTCCCCTTTGTTCCGGAGTCCTGACATTTTCACTGGTCCAGGCCCTCGTCCCCCGGTTCAATCCCCCTAGGCGAGAAATGACCCAGGCGGCATCCGAAAGAACCCGGTCTTCAAGCCTGAAGCCAGGACGTCCCTCCCGGAAATATTGTGCCGTTTTTTCTCTGCTTCTTTTGCTCAGTTCCCTAAGATTTTCCATTCCGTAATACTTGGACATGGAGCCAAAAACATTATTCATGGAATTGAACCGCGTGTACGAGTTATCATCGACAGACAATTTAGGCTTATCGATCTCTTTAACCCACCAGGGATGACCAAATTTTTTAGAAAAAGCTGATGAAGGTTTTTGTTCGTTTCGTGAGACGAAACTACCTCCGGCCGCCAATCCGGCTCCGCCTAACCCAAATTTAACGACGTCTCTCCGATTCATCTTATACCTCCTAATCCATCACTCCTTATTTTTAATAGGCTCATGATATTTTTTCTTTCCAAGAGGAGACCACATTCCATAAATTTTGGCCGTCAAAGGCTAAGCCGGTAGGGCAAGGTCCGGGTGTTTTGACCACTTTTAAAATGTCACCGACCTTTGCCCAGGAAACGGGCGAAAGCAGAGATAAAAAAAAGATGACAAGGATTATTTTTTTCATAAAAGCCTCCTCTTGGTTCTTGTTGCCAAAATCATATATAAAATCAATTTGAGTATCGACATTTATTCTGAATAATCCAGGTTAATAAGCCTTAGATTTATACTATATAAAATTGGGGAAATTATCTATGAAAACAGGAAATAAAAACGCCAAAATAGTCCAAGCATTTAGAAGCTCTAGGCACAGATTTGGCATAGAGTGTGCTTACCTGATTTAATATGGCGGAATTCGACATTTTAGATTTGGCATAACAGGAGTTATTATCTTGACTAGCTGATTTATTTTGTTAATATGTAAATCAAAAGATAAGAATGGCTATCATCGTTGAAAATCCGGAAAGCGTAGACAGTGCGGAAATAATTGTAGGCATCCCTTCCTATAATGAGGCAACGTCTATAGCATTTCCTACCGATGTGGCGAGTCGCGGGCTACTTACCTATTTCCCCAATAAAAAGTCGGTGATCATCAATATGGATAACAATTCACCTGATGGAACAAAAGATGTGTTTATGAAGACTCCAACAAAGGTACCCAAGATATATATTTCCACACCGGAGGGCGTTAAGGGGAAAGGAAACAATATTAAAAATTTATTTGAGGCCACTGTTGAACTAAATGCAAAAGCTGTAGTGGTTGTAGATGCAGATCTTAGAAGTATTACTCCCCAATGGATTCAATACTTAGGAGAACCTCTTTTCACAGGTTTCAATTACGTAAGCCCTATTTACGTACGGCACAAATATGACGGTTCTATAACCAATCATATTGCCTATCCGATGTTAAGAACCCTTTTCGGTTTGAGAGTAAGACAGCCTATCGGGGGAGATTTTGGATTTTCCGGAAGAATAGCCCGGGCATTTTTATCTGAAAAACTCTGGAATGATAGAATAGCCAATTTTGGCATCGACATCTGGATGACGACCATAGCTATTGCCCGGCGCTTTAAGGTATGCCAGACCTTTTTGGGCTCTCCTAAGACTCACCGCACGAAAGATCCGGCCAAGGATTTAGGGCCTATGTTCAAACAAGTAATAATGACTCTTTTTGACCTAATGATTGATTTTGAGTATTTCTGGAAGGATACTTCAGCCAGTCTCCCAAGTAGCATTTTTGGATTTGGCCTTGGTGTAGACGAAAAACCTCCAGATGTGCATGTGAATAAAGATGCTCTGTATCAGAGTTTCCTGTCTGGATTTGACCGATACGGAGAGCTCTGGGAGACAATTATCTCCCAATCAGAGTTGATGGAAGTGAGCAAAGCTAAAAAAAAGTCCCTGGATCAATTTTATTACCCCAGTGATCTATGGGCCAGAATCCTGTTTAATTTCTCTATTGCGTACCGAAACAATGAGATTCCGCGCGAGCATGTGATCGATGCCATGGTTCCTTTTTATCATTCCCGGATCCTATCATTTGTGAACAAAACCGTTCATATGGACACAAAAGAATGCGAAGAATATTTTGAAAGTATCGTTCGTGTATTTGAGAGTGAAAAACATTACTTGATTAAACGTTGGGACGAAGATCAAATGAAGCTGGGATATCATCTATTCAAACGCAATTAAAGAGTTCAACAAACAGATAGAAACATATCTTTACTCCCTATACTTTGCTGAGAATGGGATATAAATTTGTGGGGGAAGAGTCAAATGGAATGAAAATGGTACGCCCAACTAGATTTCTATAGAACTCCCAGAGGAGTTCGATCTGTGGCTCATCAGATGCTACGAATTCAAGAGATTCTAGACACAAATACCCACTTGGCCTAGTTCATCCCCTTTGGTGACCTAAAAATGGAGCAGGTTCATCAAATTTGAATTGATGTATTTGTAACGAGCCTTTCAACCCAGCCAGCCTCTCCCTCGCATCATCAACCTCAGCTATCCCAGCATCAGCGTCCTTCCACAGGACGATTTTCACATAAGCTTTGGCTACGATAATACTAGGAATCATCGAAATATTGCTGACGATAAATCATCTTCAAGATGAAGGCATTCTTATTATGGAAAATTGTCCGATATTGGACATCTTATGCGCCATAAAAGAACACTTTTCTATTCTCTAAGATTGTTTATATGGGAGAACCCACAAAATCAAAACATGGCATATTAATTGCATACCCAATATCGTGAGGTATCTCAGTTTGTGAGGTATAACATGGTTTCTAAAACTCTTGTGGCAGCATCAACAAAGCCAATCATTCTGTCTATCCTGATGAGCGGCGAAGGCTACGGTTATCAAATCATCCAACAGGTGAAGGAAATTTCTGGCGGAACCCTGGAATGGTCGGACAACATGCTATATCCAGTTCTCCGCCGCCTTGAGAAGGGCGGCCTGTTGGCTTCACGATGGAAAATATCCAAGGCGGGCCGACTGCGGAGATACTACCAAATAACCGAGCAGGGTCGTGCAGAACTAGATTTAGAACGGCGTCAATGGATGAGTGTCCACAAGGCACTCTCCAAACTCTGGAAGCCATTGCCTTCGTTGAAGTAAAGGTTGATTATCTTTATCAAGCGAGGAGATAAATATGTTTAATCTTGAAAACGAGATCTGTAATTGGCTTAGAGCTCTCCGGAGGAGCAAGAATCTTGAGGACTCTGACATCGCAGAGTTAGAATCTCATCTCAGGGATGAGATCGACCATCAAATCGAGAAAGGGCTCAATGAGGAGGCTGCCTTTTGTGCGGCGATGGAAAAGTCTGCTCCGGTTGACATCCTGAGACAGGAATACGACAAAGCTAAGCTTTATGAGAGAAGCCATCCGTTTTGGCATCCCTCCCGGGTTATGCCCGCCCTTATATGGAGCTATGTCAAAATCGCGCTCCGTAAGATCAGAAGACACAAGACCTATTCCTTCATCAACGTGGCCGGATTGGCGGTCGGCATGTCCGCTTGCATCCTGATTCTTCTCTGGATTCAGAATGAGCTGAGCTACGACCGCTTTCACGAAAAGGCCGATCAGCTCTTTCGTGCTGTAAAGCACGAAAGGATGTCGAATGGCAGGACTCTCTCTTATCCTCTGTTTCCCACCGGCTTTGGTCCTGCTTTTAAAGGCGATTATCCGCAGGTCCTGGAGACGGTCCGTTTCAGACACTCCCGCGGAAGAATCGTTCGGGTCGGAGACAATAGCTTCTACGAGGACAATTTTGCTTTCGCCGATCCCGAACTTCTTAAAATATTTACATTTCCTCTCCTTGAAGGCAATCCGGATACGGTCCTTTCGGCACCCTCTTATATCGTCCTGACGGAGGAGATAGCCCAAAAATACTTTGGAGAAAAGAACCCCATCGGGCAAGTCATACAAGTCGACGGAACGCATGAATTCCAGGTCACAGGGATTCTGAAAACCATTCCGCATAATTCCCAAATACGATTTGACTTCGTGGTTCCTTTTATCGCCCTGGAACAATACGGCTGGGAGATGTTCGATTGGGGAAGATATGGGATCCGCACCTATGTACTCTTGAATGAACACACAGATTATCAAAAATTCAACACACAAATTGAGGGATTTTTAAAAAAATATGTTGAAGATACCATCATGACCGTTTCCTTGCAGCCCTTAACAAGAGTCCACCTCCATTCAGCCGGGATCAGCGCCTCTGGTACGGATGGAGATATCAAATATGTTTATATTTTCTCCCTGATTGCCTTTTTTATTCTCCTTATGGCCTGCGTCAATTTCATGAACCTGACTACAGCCCGCTCAGAGAACCGCGCCCGTGAAGTTGGAGTGAGGAAAGTGGTTGGGGCTAAACGCCGGAATCTTATTTTTCAATTCTTCGGTGAATCCATCCTTCTCTCCCTAATGGCATTCATTTTTGCCGTCGGCCTCGCTCAGCTGACTTTGCCCGCCTTCAACTCTCTCACCGGAAAAGAGATAACATTTCAGATATTTACCCAGCCGACACTCTTCATTGGTCTTCTGGGAATCGCCGCTCTGACCGGAGTGATCGCCGGCAGCTATCCCGCTCTTTTTCTCTCGTCTTTCCATCCCATCAAAACACTGAGAACGAAATTTCCATCAGGAACCGGCGGAGGCTTGTTCCGAGAAACACTGGTTGCATCTCAGTTTGTGCTGACCATCTGCCTTGTTATCGCGACCGTGATTGTCAACCGCCAGATGCATTATATCCGGAACATGAATTTAGGAATCGAAAAAGACCATATTCTCTGTCTTGATCTGAAGGGGAGCCTGGAGGACAGATATCAAACCCTCAAAAATGAGATTTCGAGAAACACGTCAGTAATCGCGGTTACAGCAGCTTCCGATGCTCCAGCCGGCAATCATATGTCCATCAGTCTGAATGACTGGGAAGGCCGGGACACGGATGCCCATTATTTGTTGGATATTCTCTCCGTCGATCAAGATTATCTGAAGGTTTTTGGCCTAAATCTTGTTGAGGGCAGGTTTTTCAGAGCAGAGGAAACAAACAAGGCGGAACATCCCATTGTCGTCAATGAAACGGCCATCAAAGCCATGGGCATGAAGGATCCTATCGGAAAAAGAGTCCGCGAAAGTCGTATCATCGGAGTTATAAAAGATTATCACTTTGACTCGCTCCACAATGCCATTACTCCCCTCGGAATGATCTGCGCTCCGGAAGATTATGACAGCCTTCTAGTCAAGATCCGGCCGGGAAATCTGTCAGAGACTATAGCCGCAATCAAAGGAAGCTGGTTGGAGGTTGCACCGGAATATCCTTTTGAGTTTCGGTTTCTGGACGAATCCATCGATTCGCTCTATAAAAATGACCAAAAAGTAGGCAAAGCCATCAACCTCGCAACTGTTTTGGCCCTTTTTATCGCCTGTCTGGGACTTTTCGGCATGGCCTCTTTTTCAGCAGAACAGAGGACAAAGGAGATTGGGATTCGCAAAGTTTTCGGGGCTTCCATTCCTTCCATCTTTTTTCTTCTTTCCAAGCAGTTTTCCAAATGGGTGATTGCAGCCAATGTGGTCGCCTGGCCTGTCGCCTATTTTGTGATGAGTAAGTGGTTGTCAGGTTTTGCCTTCCACACCTCCCTGAATATTGTGTTTTTTGTTTTCGCTGCAGCGGTTGCTCTGATGATCGCGATGATAACCGTAAGCTACCAAACCCTCAAAGCTGCATTGGCAAATCCAATTCACAGCTTGCGGCACGAATAAAGAGATGTTCTTAAGATCGTCTGGGAATCACCTTGGGAGAGCTGATTAAAATATGTAAAATATTGAAAAATGACTCTCATCCAAATCCAGATGGTTTTAAATCTACAAGATGGCACGCCCGGAGGGATTTGAACCCCCGACCTTTGGATTCGAAGTCCACCGCTCACTCCTAATAAAGTACAGACATCTCCCCGCGTTGCAAATACGTAACAAGTTCGGTTGAAAAGCGCTGAAAATACGGTATGGCGGTTGAAAACCAGGGAAATTTAAATCAGCGATTTCTCAGGGGAAATCAGGGAAATTAAGGTTGGCAGCGCTACGGGGATTCGAACCCCGGTCTGATGGCTGAACCACCTGTCCTCCATCAATGGATAGACGGATGTCCAAGTAACAAATAAGTGACAAAATAGATTGAAAAACGCTGAAAATACGGTATCAGAGTTGAAAGGAGTTAACTCTTAAAAACTGGATTTCCCAGGCAAAAATTGGTGCCGGAGGAGGGAGTCGAACCCACACTCACCGTGAAGTGAACTGGATTTTGAGTCCAGCGCGTCTCTGCAAACCATTTAATCCTTGGGTACAAACAAGGGATTTAAGCATGTGAAGTGGCCCTCCATCTCGACCAGACACTCATGACGCTACAAATAAGTGTCATCATAAACTTTGACTCTTTTGTGTATCTATGATAATTCACGAATCAATCTAGGCCTATTTCTATAACATCAGATTTGACTGAAATTTCAGCCTATGATAAACGTAAAAGTGTCAGTAAATCGACCAAACCAAAGAGAGCAAATGAGTATTCAAAAATGTATGCCCGGACTGTATCCAACAAGGGGGTTGGTTTATGACTGTCCAATTTCCGAGAGAAAGGTTTATGATGCACTGGAAAAAGCTCTGCCTAATAACTGGTACGGCTGGCATTCCCTGAAGGTGAGGACAGAAAGATTTGGAATG
>CAZIMJ010000257.1:0-10095 GCA_964540205.1 uncultured Eubacteriales bacterium
CGCCCCACCAGATAAAGTTGGAAACCTCCGGGGGATAGTCGATCCCGGATATGAATTTTTTGGCCTTGAATTCAAAGCTCAATCTTTTTCCCGAAGCGGGAAGCATCCGGACGATGTTTTTGACGAGGCCGTTTCTAATAAGTTTTGGTACTCTTCTGTAGAAACGTGCCACCTGATAGGCTTTGTAGGTGTCATATCCGGCGAAAAGTTCGTCTCCCCCTTCACCCGCCAGAGCCACTGTGACATACTTTCGGGCCAGGTTCGAAATGATATAAGTGGGTATGATCGATGCATCGGCCAGAGGCTCATCCATATACTCGATCAGCTTGGGAACTAGTTCTCTCACCAGGTTCGATTCCACAACGAATTCCTGATGGTCCGTTTGGAAGCGGTCTGCAACGACCTTGGCATATCCTAATTCGTTGAATGACTCTTCTTTAAAACCTATGGAGAAGGTCTTGATCTCTGAGTCCGTCACTTCGCTCATGAGCGCTGTTATAGAACTCGAATCCATGCCTCCGCTGAGAAAAACTCCCAAGGGGACATCGCTGATAAGGCGCCTCTTCACAGATTCTTTAAGCCGCTGATAAATTTCTTCCATGATCGTTTTTTCATCGGCAACAGGATTTACTTCTGTCGCGTGAGTGACATCCCAATAGGATTTTATCCGGACCTTTGTGCCGTTGACGACCATCATTTGCCCTGGCAGCAGTTTTTTTATTCCTTTAAAGATCGTCTGAGGGGCTGGGATATACTCGAAGGTGAAAAATCGTGACATGCCGTCAAAATCCAGTTCTCTTCGATAGCCGGCCTGCAGGATGGATTTTATCTCCGAAGAAAACACAAGAGTCTTGTTCGACTGCCAGTAGTGAAGGGGTTTGATTCCCAGCCTGTCCCTCGCGAGATAGAGTGTGCCTGTCTTTTTATCCCAGAGGGCTATGGCAAACATGCCGTTCAACCGGGATACAAAATTCTCTCCCTCCTCCTCGTAGAGGTGGACGATGACCTCTGTATCTGACTTTGTGCGGAAGCTATGCCCCTTTTGGATGAGTTGTTCGCGCAATTCAGGGAAATTGTAAATCTCTCCGTTGAGGATCACCCAAACACTCTTGTCCTCATTGGGCATGGGTTGATGCCCTGTAGCGAGGTCGATGATACTCAAGCGGCGCATCCCAAGAGCCACCTTATTGTCGAAGTAGTAGCCCTCATCATCCGGACCGCGGTGGACCATCACGGAACACATCTTTTTGGTGGTGCCCTCAACTTCCGGTCCTAGTCCGCTGAAACCGTAGATGCCGCAGATGCCACACATTGTCTTCCTCTGGTGCCCCTAATGTATCCGAACACCGCTCAAATATCAATCCCCGCCGTGCAAGAATGCTTTTCCAAATCCGTGATGCTTTGATTACCAATAGCGTTATTGAGTGATCAAATTGTGTGATGGAAAAAACCGTGAGAAGGGCTGGACGGGCATGGTACATCTCCCTGGGGAAGATGTGAGGGAAGGCCGGATCCGAACGAAGTTTCCTCGCTGGGGAAACTGAGTGTGTTTTTGATATCATATAATCTGATCAATCGGAATGCTACCATCACGAATTTGGAAATGCTCACGCCATGGAATCAAAACGTGTGTAGGACATGGAGGTGTGATATAATTTGAGCCAAATTTTGTACGGACCGACAGATTGGACTCGAACGAAGTAATTCTGCTCAACCCGCCAGGGGATAAGCTGTACATCCGGGATTATTACTGCAGTTTTTCCTCGAAAGCCGATTACTATTGGCCGCCCCAGGACCTCATCTACCTCAGCGGGATCCTGGATGAGGAGTATTCTGTTCGGGTTATCGATGCCATCATCAACAAACAGACAGAAGATGACGTTCTCTCCAAGGTCGAGGATTCCGGAGCCCGTGCCTTGATATTCACAACCGGGACAGCCACGATGCAGTCTGACCTGCGGTTGATGGCGCGGATCAAAGCCAAGACCGGTATAAAGATCGTGGCGAGTGCAGGAATCTTGCCCTTTATCGGGGAGGAATTCCTCAAACGGTATGAATATGTCGATGCGCTCCTGCTGGATTTTACATGCCAAAATATACGCGTGTATTTAAGAGAAAACGGACAGGATGACGTGCCATTGCAGGGACTCATTACCAGGGAAAATGGTCAGTTTCTAAAGAGCACCGAAAAACTGCCGCTGACATATTCTGTTCCCGTCCCCAGACATGATCTCTTCGATTTTAAAAAATACCGGATCCCGATCGCCCGGAGATTTCCATTTACAGTTGTTGTGACATCACTCGGCTGTCCTCACAACTGCGGATTCTGCATGGCTGGTGCGTATGGATATAGGACGAGGGATGTGGACGGAGTTATCGAAGAGCTTCACCTGTTAACCCGTCTGGGTGTGAAGGAGATCCTGTTCCAGGACCCCACGTTCACGATCAACACGAATCGCGTGGTCGAGATCTGTAGCAAGATGGTCGAAAACGAGCTTGATTTGACATGGAGCTGCAACGCCGATATCAAATCCTTCAACGTGGATAAGATCAAACACATGAAGGCGGCGGGATGCCACACGGTGTCTTTGGGTATCGAGAGCGGGAGTGAAAAGATCCTCCAGAAATATTCCAAGACAATCACGACAGACGAGATCAAGGACACGATCCGCATGCTGAACGCCTACAAGATCCATGTGCTAGGCTATTTTATCATCGGTCTGCCGGGCGAGGACGAGGAATCCATCCGGCAGACTATCGATCTGGCTAAACAGCTGGATATCGATTTTGCCTCCTTTGCCATCGCCACCCCTGATGTGGGGACACCGTTGCGGAGAGAGGCCTTGCTGAAAGGCTGGATGCGCGCCGAGGAGGATGTGTTCGACAGCACGGACTTCCCTGTTCTTGAGACAGGGACCCTGTCAAAAGAAGAAGTCTGGAAGCTCAGGAGTCAGGCGGTCAGGGAGTTTTATCTCAGGCCTTCCTACCTGCTCAAGATGGTGCGCCAGATCCGGAATTGTAGAGATGTGAAAGTGGCGGCCTCAAACGCGCTGTCGCTTTTTCGAAAGTCATGAAAAAAGTTATAATCAATGCCGATGATTTTGGTCTAGTCCAGGGTGTGAATAAGGGGATCGTAAAGGCCCATCAAGAGGGTATCCTGACGAGCGCCACACTCATGGCCAACATGCCGGGATTTGATCAGGCTGTGGAAATGGCAGGCGCCAATCCGGAGTTAGGCGTGGGTGTGCACCTCAATATACTTAGAGGACAACCCCTCTCACCGGTCCAGAAAGTGGACAGTCTTCTCTCGAGGGAGCTTCGTTTTATTCCGAGTGTCGCGAACCTTCTTTATCGAATGGCCCTGAAGCGGGTCAGCTTCGATGAAGTCGAGAGAGAGTTCAGGGCTCAAGTGGAGAGGGTGCAGGAGGCTGGTATAGATCCCAGCCACATCGACAGCGAGAAGCACATCCATTTGATCAGGCCTCTTTTCCGGATCGTCCTCAAGCTGGCAAAGGAGTATAAAATCAGCAAGGTTCGGTTTATTCAGGAAAACTGTGTCTCCTCTCAGCCGGGACAGATGTTCAAATCGATGTTCATTTCCCTGTCCTCGACCTCCATGAAGAACAAGATGGTCCAGGAGGGGGTCCGCTCTCCCGACAGGTTCTATGGCGTGTGCGACAGCGGCAGGATCACAGCAGCCAGACTCCGGCAGGCGCTTCAAAGAGCCAAAGAGGGTGTCACAGAAATTATGGTTCATCCTGGATTTATCACGCAAGAAATGATAGAGTTAGAAAAAAAGATCGGCCCTTATTACATCAATAAATACAGAGAGAAAGAGTTAAACGCACTGCTCGATGAAAAATTGCCTGAAATCATCGCTGATCTGGGGATTCAGTTGATAAATTTTAATCACTTATAAACGGTAAAAAATCCCATGGATGAAAAAGATAAAAACCTGCAGATTTCGATCGTAGTCCCCTTTTACAATGAAGAAGACAACATCGAAGAGCTATATGAACAATTGACCCGGGTGCTTAAAGGGCTGGGTGTGTCGTACGAGTTGATCTTTATCGATGACGGCAGCACAGACCGAAGCCATGACATACTGATAAGAGTGTTCGAATCTGATAAAACTGTCAAGGTCATCCGGTTGCGTAAAAACTTCGGGCAGACCGCTGCTCTACAGGCTGGGTTTGACCATGCCAAAGGTGAGGTCATCATCACCATGGACGGGGACCTGCAGCATGACCCGGAGGACATTCCCAGGTTGTTAGCTCCATTGGAACAGGGCTTTGATATTGTCTCCGGATGGCGAAAAGAACGGAAGGATAATTTTTTGCTAAGAAGGTTTCCCTCTTGGGTAGCCAACAGGATCATGCGCCTCCTCTCGGGAGTCAAGATCCACGATTTCGGGACAACTTTTAAGGTATACAAACATGATGTCCTCAAAGGGATCCGGCTATATGGAGAGCTCCATCGTTTTATCCCTGCTCTCATCAGTCGGACAGGAGTGAAGATCACAGAAGTCCCGATCAAGAATGTGGTCCGCCAGAAGGGAAAATCGAATTACGGACTTTCGCGCATCCGCAAAGTGCTCTTTGACTTGATGACCGTCAAGTTCATCATCAGTTTTATCGACCGGCCGCTGCAGTTTTTTGGGCTTATCGGCCTCGTCCTCGGAGGGATCGGATTCACCATTGCTCTCATCCTGACAATGGGATTTTACATTTTCGAATGGTCGATCAGAGACAATCTGGGGAATTTAATTCTCGGTGTTTTCCTGATGATCCTGGGACTCCAGTTCATCATGACCGGACTGCTCGCTGAGATCATCTCCCGCATCTATTTCACAACTCACGAGATGCGGATCTACTCCGTGGCGGAAATGAAATCCCATCAACCTTCCGGGGATGAAGAGGGGCGTTGAGCCTGGGCCCGGAATGAGGGAGAGCTGTTGAACAAGATTTTGTTCAAAAGAGTTCAACAGAAAGCCGACCTTTTGACTTGGGTGGGTCTTTTTCTATTTTCTGTCGTTATTTTTATCCTTTTGATCCAATCTCTGGATGCCCTCTCGCTCTGGATGGATGAGGGGTTTTACTATTTGGCTACCCAAAAGATATTGGATCTGGGCTATCCTCTTTTCCCTTCCGGACATATTTATTACAAAGCTATTTTCTATGCCTATGTCTCTGCCCTTTTTACCCGCATTTTTGGATTCACCGTGTTTAACCTCAGGCTGATCTCCGTTCTCTGTACGCTAGCGCTAATCCCTGTAGTCTATCTCATGGGGAAAAGGCTGTTTAGTCGGATAGTCGGTCTGAGTGCTGCCATTGTCTTTTCCCTGTGCGTGTGGGTTGCCGAGTACGGGCGCGTCGACCTCTATTTTGCCCCTCTCCAGCTTGTGAGTTTTGGGGGCCTCTATCTTTTTTACATGGGATTTTTTAAGGAGAAAAACAAGTATAAAGTTTTAGCCACGGCCACTTTTATTATCGCTCCGCTTATCCATCAGTTGGGGATGAGCGTCTGGTTCTGTTATCCTGCTTTTTTTCTGATCAAAGGAATAAGGAGATTCTTCCGCAGAGATGTGCTGCTGAGTTTTACTCTGACCTCGGTGTTTTATCTTCTCGTCCAGCTCCATGAATATTTTTTCTGGGAAGTGGGATATGTGTATGCCAAGACGGATCAGAGTATTCAGGGAATGATCCAGTATTTCTTTACCAGCTTCTCTCTCAAGTATTTTTTTGAGTTATACAGCAGCTTTCCTCAGATGAGCCTGATCATCCTCGCTGGATTTATTCTCCTCCTCGTGACATGGTTCCGAGAGAAGTTGACAACAAGATCCCATCCTCTTTCCTTTTCAGGGAATTGGCTCTTTTTATATCTTTGCTTAGTCTTCCCGATTGTCTTTCTCGGCTTTTTCAGGACGCACGTCCAACCCCGTTATCTCTACCAACTCTATCCCCTTTTTGTAGTCCTGTATGCTGTGAGTCTTTATAAAATGGCCCAGATCCTCATAGAGCTCTTGACGATTCCTATTGCGCGAAAAAGGGCGGCCGGCTTTTCAGCTGCGGCAGGCGTTCTTTTTGTGGGCCTTCTTTTTTTAACTGCAGAAGGCGTCGGTGTGGGAAAGGTGAAGAGGATCGTGAACCGGCAGTATGGAGACCCAATCCAAACGGATATCATCAGCCGGTCGGGGAGACACCAACATTATGATCACAGAGGGCCGGGTGAGTATGTCCGGCATTTTCTCCAGGAAGATGACCTGGTCGTGGCCATCCATGTGGTCTTTCAGCACATCTATGCCGGTCGTGTTGATTATTGGTTGTGGTCCGGGGGGCCTGGGACTTGGGATGCATGGGAGGAAACGCCCGAGGGGTGGAAGGATTTTTATATCGGTGCCAGGTGGATCAACAATCTGGAAGATCTGAGACAGGTGCTTGAGAAAAATCCTGATAGGAGGATCTGGATCATTGCATCTCCATCCATCCTCCGCAGGGACCACATCAAGGAGAGCATCGCTTTGTTCATCAAGTCAGACCCGGAAAAACTTGTCTTCCGCGGTAAAGACGGAATGTCAGAGGTCTATTTGTGGAATGAAGCAGCAAAAGAACTGACCGGCATCGCTCACACAATGGAGGGAGAATGGCTTCCTGCACTCTTCGGAAAGACCGTATTCGAGGAAGAGGCTTCCAGGGGGAGTACCTTCTATGTTCCTAAATGGGAGACCGGAGGGAAACTCGGCTACTGGACGACAGAACAGGCATTTTCGCCCGGTCGTTATTCGATATCTTTTCGATTAAAGTTGCAAGATTTCGAACGAGAGGACGATAGATTGTTCGGCATCGCTCTCTTGAATGGACCAAAGGGTGATCAAGTGGCATCCTTTATAGTGAACGGAGACATGGTCAAAAAGGGAGCAAGTTACCAGATCTATAACTTCGACTATTATCAGAACAAAGAGAGCCGGCTGCATCTGAAGTTTTTATTCACTGGTCGAGGAAATGTATGGCTCGACTATGTGGACATAAAACCTAAAGTCGAGCCGCTTACAGATAAAATGCCCTAGGGTTTGAGAAGGTAGAGAATGATTTTTCGAGAAGATGACAGAACAAAAAAGGGACAAAAGGAGGGTGGGATGAAAGACGATTTTCGAGGGAGTGTACAGAAGGAGCTCATCGAAAAAAAGGGATCTTTTTTTTCAAAGTATTCCACTCTTTTTCTGGGGGAGAAAGGATTTTTTCCGTTTCTCAGATATGAATGTGTGACCTTGCTCTTTTCAGGGGCGCCCGGGGCACTGGGTTTTTTCCTGCGTAAGGTCTTCTACCCGAGCTTATTCAAGAAGGTGGGAAAAGGCGTGGTCTTTGGACGGAACATCACTGTGCGGCATCCGAAAAAGATCTCGATCGGGGACAATACCTTCATCGACGACAATGTGGTGCTGGATGCTAAAGGAGAGGAAAACCAAGGGATAACAATCGGTGCGAATGTCTACATCGGCCGGAACACTATTCTGAGTTGTAAGGAAGGATCTATCTTTCTTGAGGATTACTGCAACATATCTGCCAATTGTATGCTCCTCTCAGAGACTGAGATCCGTTTGGGTCTGTACTGTTTTTTGGCAGGGCGATGCTATCTTGTGGCCGGTGGGAATCATGCATTCGATGACATGTCGGTTCCGATCATGTTCCAGCCCTCCTATTCCAAAGGGGGGATCACAGTCGGGGAAGATGTTTGGCTAGGAGCGGGAGTCATTGTTCTGGATGGAGCGAATGTCGGGAAGGGAACCGTTGTGGGGGCAGGAGCAGTGGTCACCGAATCTCTCCCAGAGTACTGTATTGCAGTTGGGAGTCCCGCTCAAAAGATCAGAGACAGGAAGACAACCGTCTGATTTAAAATTGCCCACTATGAATTTTTTTTGTGGATTTTTTCTTCCAGTTCCTGGATGACAACCGAACAGGCCATGTTTCCCACGACGTTGACGCAGGTCCGGACCATATCGAGCAGCCTCTCCACTCCCAGTATAAGGGCGATCCCCTCTAGAGGAATCCCCAACTGCTTCAGGACCAAAGCCAGAGCGATGATCCCGGCCATGGGAACACCGGCTGCACCGATAGAAGCCATGACGGCCATGAGCACGATCGTGACCTGGCCGGTCAAACCCAAATGGATGCCGTATATTTGGGCGATGAAGACAGCAGAGACACCCTGATAAAGCGCCGTGCCGTCCATGTTCACGGTCGATCCCAAGGGAATCACAAAACTGGAATACTCTCGTTTGACGCCGATATGCTCGACGCTCTCCATGGCAACGGGGAGAGTAGCCATAGAACTGGAGGTACTGAAAGCGATGATGATGGCCTCTTTGACAGCTCTGAAGAAGTAGAGGGGATTGGTCCGTCCGAGGATGCTGACAGATAAGCTGTTAAAAGTGATCCCATAGAGGATCAGTCCTCCGATGACGACGACGCAGTACTTGAGCAGGGTGAGAAGGATATCCACTCCAAAGCGGCCGATCACCGCAGCACTGAGGGCAAATACACCGTACGGAGCGATTTTCATAACGATGTGGACCACTTGAATGAAGATGTCATTGAGCGCATCCAGCATCTTGACCAGGAACTCGGATTTCTCCGTCGGGATGAGAGTGAGCACAATGCCGAAGAGGATAGCCATAAATATGATCTGAAGCATGTTGCCATCGATGAACGCCTTAACGGGATTCGTGGGCACGATATTGACCAGGATCTCGACTATAGAAGGCTTTTCTTCCATGCGTTTGATCCCATCTTGAGCTCTGGCCTCGTAGTTTTCAAGGAGTTGGGTTTGGACATTATCGGGCAAACCCTCGCCGGGTTTGACGGCGTTGGCCAGTAAGAGACCCACGCAGATGGCAATGATCGTTGTGATGACAAAATAGAGGGAAGTCTTGGCGCCTATACGGCCCAGCTTTTTCACGTCTCCGAGACTGGCCGTTCCTAGCATCAATGAGACAAAAACCAGGGGAACGACGATCATGGTGATCAGGTTGAGGAAGACAGTTCCCACAGGTTCGATAAGCAGGACCTTTTCTCTAAATACGAGTCCAGCAATAATCCCCAGGATGAGTCCGAGGAAGATCTTGGTGTGTAGTCTGATTTTCATGGATACCGTCCGTTCACCGTCCTAATGCTTCCGGGCCTTGTATATAAAATTGGATGTACTGTCGAATCGACCGGATGCAGGGAGAAATTTTTCTATGGTGAATCCCCTCTCTTCCAGGAAATCCTTGATCTCTTCCGGATAGTAGTGATGTCTGATCGGAACAAAATACCAATCCATAATGAGCTCTTCCAGTTTTTCACCCTTTCGGGATTTTTCTCTTTTTTTGAAAAAGAAGACGACGGGAGCGAGAAATACGGCAAGGACTTTGGAGAGGAATTTCCACAATTTCTTGGGTGTCCGGATCAGTGTCTTCCGGATGATCTCATGGAGAAAAGTGACTTTTGTTTTGGTATACACTGCAAGAAGTATAGAGCCCTCTTTTTTCAAGACTCTGATCAGTTCTTCGATGGCGCCGAAGGGGTTGGTGGTGTGATGGACAGTCCCCCAGGCCCAGACGATTTTAAAACTCTCATCCGCATAGGGAAGTTTCAGCATGTCCTCTTTTTGGAAATGCACGGTTTCGAGGTTGAATTTGTCCTTCAAGCTCCTTGCGGTTTCAAGACTGCCCTCGCTGATGTCGATCCCAGTAACGCTTTCTGCACCGTTTCTAGCGAAGATGATACTGAATATCCCTGTTCCGCAGCCGGCATCGAGTATTTTTTGCCCGGTGACCTCGGTGTCCGAATAGAAGATTTTCCAGTGATTTTCCGACGCTTCATATTCCGGTAGGTACTCCGTCCAAACGACATCATAAAATTTGCTGACTTTCTCTTTGTCCATTAGTCTTTTGACTCTGCTATTTTGTCTATTGGCTGGAGTCAATTAAATAGAGGATATATTATAGGCTTCTCCCCCTCAAGTC
Organism: uncultured Eubacteriales bacterium; assembly: GCA_964540205.1. Taxonomy (GTDB): domain Bacteria; phylum Acidobacteriota; class Aminicenantia; order Aminicenantales; family Aminicenantaceae; genus WTAW01. Next base: position 10,004 of record CAZIMJ010000257.1, read on the forward strand.
AATTATATGAATTATTCATAAAAGCTTCTGACAAATTTATATTCTAAAAAAATTCTTTCCATTTTATTGTCAGAATCTTTTACCCTACAGGC
>CAZIMJ010000258.1:0-5270 GCA_964540205.1 uncultured Eubacteriales bacterium
CTTGACGATCTTCCCTGTTTTCCAGGATAGGCAGGCTGCAGGTGCTTTTTCAGCTTGAACAGCGATAATTTCGACTTTTGGATTCACCGCCTCCTTAACTATGCAACAGCCGGAAGCCCCACTCCCACCGCCAACAGGGACGAAAATCACATCGAGATCGGGCAGGTCCTCAAATATCTCAAAAACATACGTACCCACACCAGCGATCAAATGGGGCTCATTGGCTGGATGAATGAAGCGTGCTCCCCTTTCCCCTGCGATTTTTTCAGCATATTCTCTGGATTCATCAAATATCTCACCAAAAAAAATGATATTCGCGCCAAGACTTTTGACAGCCTTAACTTTGCCCGGATTGGACTTTTCCGGCATCACGATGGTCACAGGAACCCGGAAGAGTTTGGATGCATAGGCTATGGATTGGGCATGATTCCCTGTGGATGCTGTCATCACTCCGCGCTCTTTCTCTTCTTTGTCCAGATGAGATAGGAGGTTGATCCCGCCTCGCACCTTGAATGCCCCGGTGGGAAGATAGTTCTCGTGCTTGATAAACTGACCTCAGTAGCCAGATGGCCTTTCCTTTAATTCCTCTATTCTTGACCACCGTCCTGGGTGCTGGCGCTCATGTAGTGGGAATTGTTGAAGGTGCCGCAGAAACAACAGCCTCTTTATTTAAAGTTTTATCTGGTTATTGGTCTGACAAAATAAAAAAAAGGAAACGTTTTCTTTTATTCGGCTATTCTCTATCATCTATAACAAAACCATTATTTGCTCTTGCCAATGCTTGGTCTTTTGTTCTTTTTATCAGAGTAATAGAAAGAATTGGCAAAGGTTTAAGAACCGCTCCCAGAGATGCACTTTTGGCTGAATCATGTGACGAAAACGTTAGAGGGAAGGCTTATGGTTTTCATAGAGCTATGGATGGGATTGGTTCAGTATTAGGAGCTATTTTAGCTTTTATCCTCCTGCCAACTTTTGGATACCGAAATATCTTCCTATTTGCTTTTATTCCTTCAATAATCGCCGTACTTGCCATTTTATTTATCCAAGAAAAAAATGCCCCTATAAAAACAGAAGCAAAAAAATCCCAACTTAAGTTAAGTTTTAAGGAATTACCTCCAAATTTAAGACTATTCATAATCGTTTCTTCAATATTTGCCTTAGGGCATTTTGGCTATACCTTTTTATTGTTAAGGGCCCAAAACATAGGATTAGCTGATAATATGGCAATACTTCTCTATGTTCTATTTTATATCGTTTATACTATTTGCATAATACCTTTTGGAATATTATCCGATAAAATCGGAAGAAAGCCAATCTTGATAACGGGCTATTTAGTATATGCAATAACTTCCATTGGCCTAATATTTACTTCAAATAATTTTACAATCCTGTTATTTTTTGTTATTTATGGGATATTCTATGCGATCATCGATGGTGTTCAAAGAGCATTTGTAGTAGATTTAGCACCAAAGCACCTAAAAGCAACTTCATTAGGAATATTTCATACAGCAATAGGGCTGGTCGCACTTCCGGGTGGATTTATTGCTGGCTCGCTTTGGGAAAAAATTAGTCCGGAATCAACGTTTGTTTATGGATTTGCCTTGTCGATAATTTCAATGGGATTATTCATGTTTGTAAAGGATAAAAAAAAGCAGGCATCTGCTAACCTGGACTATTGAATTATTTACCCATATCTTGACCTGTTAGCAAATAGAACCCGGATTCTAAGGCTTTTATGTGCGGTTTTTTAGTCGGAATCCCCAGGGATTGCTCCAGCACATTCACAGGGATCAAGGTTCTTCACCCAATCTGACTTCAAAGTCAGCCTGATTCTTTACATATGGCTCAAACAATGTTACATTGGGATATTACATGGTCCATCACAGAAAAACCGTCTGGCCACTATTTTATCGGGCTATTACTGAGGAAGTGGCAATCCCCAAAAACTCCAACAATGGAGCATAACATATGGAAACCTATGCAAAAGGAGGAACAGCTATGAAGGCAAGAAAAATCAAGGACCGCATTTACTGGATGGGGGCCGTGGATTGGGACAGCCGTCTGTTCGATTCTCTTATCCCTCTTCCGGATGGAACCAGCTATAATGCCTATCTTATTGAAGGAAGTGAGAAGACTGCCTTGCTGGATTCGGTTAATCCTCCCATGGCCGAGGAGCTTCTGGCCCAGCTTGAGGGCGTCCCTGAAATCGATTACATTATTTCACATCATGCCGAGCAGGATCACTCTGGCACAATCCCGCAGATTCTCGAAAAATACCCCAGCGCCAAGCTGATATCAACTCCCAAAGCAAAGGGATTGCTTATCGATCTTCTGCAAATACCCGAGGAGTCTTTCCTAACTGTCGAAGATGGTGAGTCCCTGTCTCTCGGGGATAAGACCTTGAGATTTATCCACACTCCCTGGGTTCATTGGCCGGAGACCATGGTGACCTATCTGAAAGAAGACAGAATTCTTTTCAGTTGTGATTTTCTCGGTTCTCATATGGCAACAACCGATCTCTATGTCACAGATGAAGGGCGCGTCTATGAAGCGGCAAAGCGCTACTTTGCCGAGATCATGATGCCCTTCCGGAATATGATCAAAAAAAATTTGGAGAAACTCAAGTCTTATGAGATAGATATGATCGCCCCCAGTCATGGGGCAATATATCCCCACCCATCCTTCATTATTGATGCCTATCATGACTGGATACTCAGCCCCCCCCGAAACACGGTAGTTCTGCCGTACGTATCAATGCATGGAAGCACAAAACAGATGGTAGATTATTTTGTCTCGGCCCTTGTGGAAAAAGGTGTAAGAGTGGAACAGTTCAACCTTGCCGTAACCGATATAGGGAAACTCGCTATGGCCTTGGTTGACGCAGCCACAATCGTGGTTGGCACCCCCACTGTCCTGGCGGGCCCCCATCCTTACGCCGCTAATAGCGCCTTTTTGGCAAATGCACTGCGGCCAAAAGTAAAATTCCTTTCAATTATTGGTTCCTATGGATGGGGTGGAAAAACAGTAGAAACACTCGCGGGAATGATCCCCAATCTCAAGGTAGAGCTCTTAGAACCTGTCCTCTGCAAGGGGGCGCCATCAGAGGAGGATTTCAAGGCATTAAGCGACCTGGCTGCTAATATTGCGGAAAAGCATAAAGAGCATGGCTTCATATAACACGTACTTTAAAGGCCGTATTGTTTGCGAAAGGACCGTGCCTTTATCAAGCTCCCTAGTTCGATAAATTAAACCTGTAACTCAAAAAGGAGGATTTTAATGTTCTGTTTTCAATGTCAAGAGACAGCTAAGAACGAAGGCTGCACAGTCAAGGGTGTTTGCGGTAAACCGGAAGATACCGCCAATCTTCAGGACCTTTTAATATATGTGTTAAAGGGGATTGCCGTTTATGGCGAGAGACTCAAAAAGTTCGAAATTACGGATAGGGAGGCAGCCCTGTTTGTGGCCAAAGGTCTGTTTGCGACCATCACAAACGCAAACTGGGACAATGAGCGGTTCATTGCCATGATCAGAGAAGGCCTTTTGCAGCGGAATCAGTTGAGGGATAAATTTTTGACCACCTTTAAAGAAAAGAACGGTAAGGATTTTGACGAGCAATTGCCTGATTCCGCCACTTGGTTTTCAGACGATGCTGCCGCATTTAAAGAAAAAACAAAGTCTGTTGGCATTCTGGCAACCGGAAACGAAGATGTCCGTTCCCTTAGGGAGCTTCTGATCATTGGCCTGAAGGGAATTGCCGCCTATGCAGATCATGCCGCGATCCTGGGATTTGAAAAAGATGAGGTCTACGATTTCCTGATGGAGGCCCTGGCTTCAACCACAAAGGACCTGTCAATAGACAAGATGGTGGGGCTGGTCATGAAAGCCGGAGAAACGTCGGTTAATACCATGGCGCTTTTGGATGAGGCTAACACCTCCGCCTTCGGTCATCCGGAAATCACCGAAGTAAACATCGGCGTTCTTAATAATCCGGGAATTCTAATCAGTGGCCACGACTTAAAAGACATGGAAGAACTGCTTAACCAGACCAAAGGCACGGGTGTCGATGTCTACACTCACGGGGAGATGCTTCCGGCCAATTACTATCCGGCTTTTAAAAAATACGATCATTTTGTGGGCAATTATGGCAGTTCCTGGTTCCATCAGAACAAGGAATTCGAGTCCTTTAGCGGACCGATTCTTCTCACTACCAATTGTCTTGTTCCCTTAAGAAAAAGCAACACATACTTAAATCGGCTGTTTACAACGGGCTTGGTCGGTTATACCGGGGCAAAGCATATACCCGACAGGGCTAAAGGCGGAGCTAAAGATTTTTCTGAAATCATCGAATTGGCCAAAAAATGTAACCCCCCAACCGAAATTGAAACTGGCAAGATCGTGGGCGGATTCGCCCACAATCAGGTTCTTGCGTTGGCGGACAAAGTAGTCGAAGCAGTCAAATCCGGGGCGATCAAGCGTTTTATCGTCATGGCCGGATGCGACGGCCGCCAGAAAATAAGAAGCTACTATACGGAAGTAGCCGAAAATTTGCCCGAAGATACAGTGATTCTCACAGCCGGTTGTGCGAAATACCGTTACAACAAACTTAATCTTGGCGACATCGGCGGCATTCCCCGCGTGCTCGATGCAGGCCAGTGCAACGATTCCTATTCGCTTGTGGTCATTGCTTTGAAACTGAAAGAAGTCTTCGGGCTTGACGATATCAACAAGCTGCCCATCTCATACGATATCGCTTGGTACGAGCAAAAGGCAGTTGCAGTCCTGCTAGCCCTTCTCTTCCTCGGTGTTCAGGGCATCCGCTTGGGCCCTACCTTGCCGGCTTTTCTTTCCCCAACTGTAGTCAATGTCCTGGTGGAAAAATTTAATATCATACCCATCGGCACAGTTCAGGAAGATATCCAAGCCATGCTGGCCGGTAAGTAACAGCATTCAATGTGAAATAAACTCTATCCACAGCTGCAATGTTAAGCTGAGCTTTATCCTCTAAACTCTTAAGAAATGATTCTAGCATGATTTATAGGAATTTCCTTTTTGGGTTTGCATCAAATCTCCCCCACTTTTCCCCAATTACCACCCACTGACATCCTGGAATAACAGTATCATACGTAAAACGACAAGGTCAACGACTCAAAAATCATCGCAATTTCACCAAAACCCACAAAACAATAGGCTCAAAATAGACACGTCCCTAGAATAAACAGAGAATAGCCATAGAGGCCCTCATAAATATTCCCCACTCTCCTCGGCCGCCA
>CAZIMJ010000259.1:0-1994 GCA_964540205.1 uncultured Eubacteriales bacterium
GGCCCAGTGCTTGCAAAAAGGATCGTCAACCGATTCGGAGTGAATACCATCAATGTCCTCTCTGAAGATCCGGCGAAGATGCTCAAAGTGGAGGGCATCGGGTCGGCCAAACTCAAAGAGATAAAGAAGTCATGGTCCGAACATGAAGATATCCGGGAACTCATTATATTTCTCCAGGAGCACAACATCACCACAAGCCTCGCCACTAAAATTTACAAACAATACGGGGATAAATCATTTCATGTGCTCAAGACCAATCCGTACCAGGCGTGTCACGACATCTGGGGCGTGGGTTTCAAAACAGCAGACCAGATCGCTCTGAAGCTGGGCATGAGCCCCACATCCCCCGAGAGGATCAAGGCGTTTATCTCCTATCTCCTCGAAAAGGACACGGAACAGGGGCATGTCTTCTCCTACCAAAATGATGTCGCAAAGGCAGTCAAAAATGAACTGGAAGTTGATTCACAGCAAATCGCGGATGCGATCAAATCGCTCGAAAAGGAGAACTTGATCATTGTGGAGGACCCCGACCCGGATAAAGCTCTCTATCTTCCTTTTTATCACAAGGCTCAGGGTGATGTCGCCATGGCCATTCATAAACTGGCGCATTTTCCCTTCATGACTCCAAAATTTGATGTGGACAAAACCATCCGGGATGTCGAAAAGGAGATGGGAATCACATTTTCAGACGCTCAGAGGCTGGCTATCCGGGAAAGCTTCTACAAGAAGATCTTGGTGATCACGGGGGGGCCGGGCACAGGAAAGACCACAATTATCAAAGCGGTCGTGGATATTTTCCGCCATTGGGGAAGGACGGTGCTGCTTGCAGCCCCAACAGGAAGGGCCGCCAAAAGGCTTTCGGAAGCCACACACAAGGAAGCCAAAACCATACACCGCACACTCGAGTACACGCCCAAGATGGGTAATTTTAGAAGGAATGAGAACCATCCTCTGAAGGGTGCTTCCCTGATCATTGATGAGTTCTCCATGGTGGATCTTCCTCTGATGCACTATCTGCTCAAGGCCGTTCCCCCTTCGATGCGTCTGGTTCTTGTGGGCGACAAAGATCAGCTTCCCTCTGTGGGGCCGGGGAATCTTCTCAGGGATATCATCGATTCCAAATCCATGGAAGTTGTTCGGTTGAGCCAGATTTTCCGGCAAGAGAAGGACAGCCTCATCGTCTCTAATGCGCATCGCATCAACCAGGGGAAAAAGTTGGTCTATCCTGAGAAGGGAGACAAAGATTCAGATTTTTATTTTATCGCGCAGGAAGACGAGCACAAAGCTTTTAATATGATCATGAACCTGTGTTCGGACAATATCCCGCAAAAGCTCGGTCTGGACCCGTTGTCACCACAGATCCAAGTGATCAGTCCGATGTACCGGGGGATTATAGGAGTGGATAACTTAAATGTTGAGCTGCAAAAACGGCTTAATCCCAGTCATGAGGGATTGAAAACCGGCAACAGGGAGATCCGGATCAAGGACAAGATGATGCAGATCCGGAACAACTACGACAAAGAGGTCTTCAACGGAGATATCGGCACAGTCGTTGAGATCGACAGGCAAGCCTATCGCGTAGCCGTGAATTTTGATGGGAAGGTCATCATCTATCAGCGGGAGGAGATGAATGAGATCACCCACGCTTATGCCATCTCGGTTCACAAATCCCAGGGGAGCGAATACCAGGCCGTCGTGATCCCTTTGTTTACACAACACTTTATCATGCTCCAGCGGAATCTGTTTTACACGGCATTGACGCGGGCCAAACGATTGAGCTGCATCGTGGGCTCGTACAAGGCCCTTTATATCGCCATAAAGAACGATAAACCCATTAAGCGAAATTGTCACTTAAAACAAAAACTCATTGAGATTAATCGTAAAATATAGAATTTATATGTAGGGTTCGCTCCCCGAGCGGACCGTTTGGGATACGATCCCTACATTTTCTAGGTGCAAGTTTATGATGTAGGGTCCATTCCCCGAATGGACCG
>CAZIMJ010000260.1:0-3455 GCA_964540205.1 uncultured Eubacteriales bacterium
ATCCTCAGACATAAATCTTATCTTTCACTCTACTGACTACTCTATAAATCACATTATTGAAATCCCATAGGTGTCGCGTAACGGCTTCGTTCAATAACTTCTTTCTGACACTCCCGCATCAGAAAAAAGCCTAACCATTTAACGACATTTTGCTTAATGGCCCTTCAATCCAGCAAGCCTATTCCTAACATCGTCCCATTGGGCAGGAGGAAAGTGAAATTCCTAAAAAAATGTCCTTCTTTTCAAACTTTTCCTTATGAGGTTTTAGTTTTCGCCTTGATGGCCTTGAATCTAGGCGAGGACATTATCTCCTCAATTCATTGGCAAAAGGTGGCATTTTCCATTCAAAGACAGGATGGAAAAAGGTCTCTATAATTCACACTCTTTTCTTATTCGTAGCGCAGAGAGCGGATCGGATCTGCTAGAGCTGCTTTGACCGCCTGAAAACTGACGGTGAGAAGAGCCACCACCAGAGTGAGGATTCCGGCAAATATAAAGAGCAGGATATGGGGAGAGATGCGGTAGGCAAAATCTGTGAGCCAGCGGTTCATCACCAGATAAGCAACAGGCCAGGCTATCAGATTGGCGATCCCCACGAGGATCACGAATTCCTTGAGCAGAAGCCGGATGATTCGAGGAGAGGTTGCGCCCAAGACCTTGCGGATTCCTATCTCTTTGGTTCTTTGCTCGGCCGTAAAAGCCGCCAATCCGAACAATCCCAGGCAGCCAATAAAAATGGCTAAACTCGCAAATACAGTGAAGATTTTGCCAATCTTATGCTCAGACTGATACATCTGTTCAAAACGCTCGTCTAAAAACGAATACTCAAAGGGTTGATTAGGTAAAAATTGCTTCCACTGTTGTTCGAGTAGGCCGATGACCGAGGAGACATCCTGGGTTTTAAGCCGGAATGAGATATTACCCCGGCTTTCACCAAGAAACATCACTAAAGGCCCAATATTTTCTCGCAAGGACTCAAAATGAAAGTCTTCCATCACTCCGATCACTGTATAAAGCTTGATATCGCCCTTCTGATTGATAATGCGGCCCAGTCTTCTTCCAACTGGATCGGGCCAATTGAACTGCTTAGCAACGGACTGATTGATAACAGCAGCCTGATCATCCGTTGAAAATCCTTGTGAGAAAAAGCGTCCCTCGACAAGTTTCATCCCCATGGTTTCGAGATAATCATACCCTACAATCCAGTTCTGGAAAGAAGTGGAATGTTCATCGTCGCGCTTCCCTTCCGGGAAAATCCCATCATTACTGCGCATGGAAGGAACAGGAAGATATCCTGAGATCGAGGCGTTTAAAATCTGGGGGTAAGTTTTCATTTTTTCTTTAAAAGTTTTGGCTTGTTTTTCAAGAAGATAAGCATTATCCAGGATCAGTACCTGCTCCTTATTAAATCCGAGATTCTTGTTTTGGATATAACGGAGCTGCTTGAAAACGACCATGGTGCCAATGATCAGGATGATGGATGCTGTGAACTGAAAGACAACTAATGCACTGCGCATCATTCCAGATTTTACGCCAATTTTCATCTTTCCTCTTAGAACCTGAATGGGTTGAAAGGCGGATATAAAAAAGGAGGGATAACTTCCAGCTAAAAAACCAGTTGAAACTGCCAGTAGGATAAGATAAAAGGGCATTCTTCGGAGGAAAATGGTGCTTATTTCCAGTGACTTCCCGCTGAGTTGGTTGAAAGCCGGAAGTGCCAACACGACTATTCCAATGGCAAATATTATAGAAATGAAGCTTAAAAAAGTAGACTCCATCAAATACTGGATAATCAATTGGCGTCGCTGCGACCCCAAAACCTTGCGCAAACCCACCTCTTTGGCACGGCCTGCAGCTCTGGCGGTAGAAAGATTCATAAAATTGATGGAGGCAATAATCAGAATGAACAAAGCTATGGCAGAAAAAATATAGATATAGCGGATATCATTGTTCGGTCCCAATTCCCCCAGTAGATCTGAATGAAGATGAATGCTTTTCAGAGGCTGAAGGTAGAATTTTGCCCACATGTCCGTTGATTTATGAATTTCGTCTACAGTAATCCCCAGGATTTGGGCAAAATGAGGCCACATGTATTTTTCCAGCATCTCTGGAAATTTGGCCTCAAGGGCCGAAGGATCAGCATCTTGTCGGAGCAGAATATAAGTCTGGAAATTCTGGCTGCCCCAGCTTAGATCCCGGCTTTCCTCTATAGATTCCATGGACAACAAAATATCGAAATGAAAATGAGTATTGTCGGGAATCTCCTCGAAAATTCCTGTGACCTTGTAGTCGTAGCGGATATCCAATTTCAGAGTTTTCCCCAACGGATCTTCATCTCGGAAGTATTTTTGAGCGGTTTTTCGGCTTAAAACAATTGAATAGGGATCAGTCAAAGCACTATCAGCATCTCCCTGCAGCAGCGGAATAGAGAATAATTTAAAAAAAGTTGTATCGGTGAAAATGATTTTTTCTTCACGAAAACTTTGATCCTTGTACTGAACGATATAATCACCCCGCTGACGGAAGCGGACTGCATCCTCTACTTCGGGAAAATCTGTGAGCATGGTCTTGGCAGTTGCTGCGGGGACTACAGCAATGTCAAAATCACGGCCTCCCCAGCGGGCTGCCATGGCGACCCTGTAGATCCGGTCGGAGTTCTGATGGTATCCATCATAACTCAACTCATGCCGGACAAACAGAAGGATCAGAAGGCATGCTGCCATTCCGATGGCCAATCCCAGAATATTGATAAATGTGTACCCTTTATGTTTAAAAAGATTTCGCACTGCAGTCTTTAAATAATTTTTGATCATCAGATCTGTTCTCCGTTTTATATATCTATATTGAATATAACGAAAACCAAATAGAGAAAGTTCATAATGAACATATACCCGTGCACAGCGCCATATACGAAAGCTTGAGGTTCTTAAAGATTGAAAATATTAAGAAATCATTATTTAATCGTGGATATATTTAGCGACATTAAAGTTTGACTTGACTATATGTACAGATGTGCATGCAATAATAAAGTGGAAATTGGCTTATCTCAATCCTAAAGAACACGGAATGATTCTAATTATGATCTAGATGGCTGCACGCAAAGTTTTATTTCTTTCCTTATAGAAATGACGTGAAATATTTAATTGAACTAAACCGCTACGCGGTAGATACCTGAGCCCTTTATCCATCCTTTAAGCAAGAATATCTCCTTACATTCTATCCCTTTCTTTCAATTCTTTTTGCTTAATGCCTTCCCGAATAATAGAGTTCTCCTACCACCGAATAAGCCGGTGGATAATCCATTTTAAAGAAAGAAGATTCTATCATGGGAAGACTCAGAGAAGAGATGAAAGGAGATCTTGAACTGAGAGGGCTTAGCCCGGAGACTCAAAAGATTTATCTCTACTACGTAACGAACTTCTCGCGTTACTTTAACAGGTCGCCTTATCATCTGG
>CAZIMJ010000261.1:0-9131 GCA_964540205.1 uncultured Eubacteriales bacterium
CCAGGATGGAAAGATCGCCAAAATCGGCACAGATATTGAAATCCCTCCTCATGCAATCGTGATCGATGCCGAGGGGAAATGTGTGTATCCAGGTCTTGTGGCAGCCATGACTGCAATTGGCGTCACAGGTTACCCGGGTTCCGGAAATGATGTGAACGAGCTTGGCGTCGTAACTCCCCAGATCGACCCCTTCGATGCGATCAATCCTGAGGACAGCACGATCGAAGTGACCAGGATTGACGGTGTGACCACTGTGATGACGACCAGTGGGAGCATGAATATCATCAATGGCAAGGCTGTTGTGCTTAACCTGTACGGAAACATTGCAGAAGATATGGTCATCAAGAGGGATATGGCCCAAATCTTCAACATGGGAGCCAAAGGGCAGTCTGGGTTCGGGCCAAGAAGGCCTGGCAATTATCCTACAACACTCCCCGGGATCATGGCTCTTGTCAGAGATAAATTAAATCAGGTCTTGCTCTATGAGGAAAAAGTTGAAGATCGAAAGAGAAAGGAGGAAAAAAGCAAGGGGGAAAGAGAATCAGAACCATTCAAAAGAGACTTAGCCATGGAAGCTCTTGTCCCAGTGGTGAAGGGAAAGATGCCTGTTGTGTTTATAACTTCCAATGAGGTGACCATCCGGAATGCACTCCAGATCATAAAAGAATATAAGTTAAAAGGAATTCTCTATGCGAGCGCTGGAATCCTGAAGTTTGCCGACCAGCTTGCTGAAGAGAAGATTCCTGTTATCTGGGCGGGGACAACGACGATACCAGAGAAATGGCAGCCTTATGATCTCAATTATCATACGGCGTCTGTTCTCTCGAAGAAAGGCGTCCTTTTTTGTTTTGACATTTTAGGCTTTGGAGTTAGTAGCCATCGTGTGCGCAACATTCCGGTTCCAGCGAGTATATCAGTCGCACATGGCCTTTCTGAGGAGGAAGCTGTTAGGGCATTAACCATCAATCCCTCCAAGATCCTGGGCGTGGATAACCTAGTGGGGTCTCTTGAGGTGGGAAAACTGGCGAATGTCGCAGTGTGGAGTGATACTCCGATCCAGCTGAGCTCCCAAGTCCTTAAAGTCATCATCAACGGCAATGTTGTTCCTATGACGAGTGTACAGACACGGCTCAGAGATAAATTTGAGAAGATCGTATATGAGAGGAAGGACAAAAAATAGGAGTAAAATCAATTGTTGCACTTCTCTTTTGAATGTGATGGGTTTATCTGAAAATAATTCCAAAAAATTGGATTATGATGCAACGAAATCAGACGGAAAAAGGTTTAAGAAAGTTGAGAATGGAGGAACAGGAGTTAATGCACCTTGTTCAAAAAGGTGATGAAGTGGCATTTGAGAAGATCGTATCCATATACAAACACAGAATCGTGAATTTTCTAACACAGCTCACGGGTGATTATCAGAGAGCTGTTGATTTGGCGCAAGAAACATTCATGCGGGTGTATTTTAAGGCGAACAAATACAGACCTGTGGCGCCACTGTCTTCCTGGATATACACGATCGCTTCCAATTTGGCGAAAACAGAGCTCAAGAAGACGCGGAAGATGTCCACTTTTTCCATCGATGATACAGAGAGCCGCCTTGGGGAGCAAATCGCAGCTAAAGATGAGAATCAAGACACCTATCTCATCGAGAATCTCAAAAAGGCTTTAGATTCTCTGCATCCGCGATACAGACTCCCCATCATCCTCAAAGATATCGAAGGATTTTCTCAAGAGGAGATCGCCCAGATCCTGAAAAGACCTGTGGGGACTGTTAAAGCCAGGATTAGCCGGGGCAGAGTTCAGTTGAAACACATATTGGAAAAGGATGAACACAACCTGGATTTTTTAGCGAAGCCCAAGGAGTATGAACATGGGATTAAATAATTTCCTGAAAAAGATAGAACGTGTAGAAGCTCCACCCAATTTTGAACAAAAGGTCATGGCAGAGCTCTCAATGAGAAAAAGAAAATTAGCCAGGAATACGCGACTGCGTCTCTATCTTGCCGGGGCCGTCAGCACGGCAGCTGTCCTGCTTGTCATTGTCGGTCTCTTTGTGCTTCCGCAGAGGAGGCCGGCTGAGGTCTCGAGCATACAGCGGTCTGTGCCTTCGGCATTTGAGCGTAAGGACCAGCGTCGCGTGAGAGACTACATCCCTATCGTTGAGGCGGTCGATTATACTGGTGAGATCCGGACCGTACAGGATCAGCCGCCCACCATCTATATATTAGAGCACGTCTCTGAAAGCACCGATACTAAGATTATCTACTAGGAGGTCTTTTGAACATGACAAAAAAAATTAACGCGATCCTAAGCCTTCTTGTATTTTTATCAGCCTTGAGTCTGAGCTTAGGTGCTGCTTCGAGTCGCGCTTTGGCTGAAGATGTTGAGATCGATAAGATCACAAAAATGGTTTACCCATCGGTGGTGAGGGTTGAAGCAAGGAATGGCATGAGGAAAGTGGCCACTGGTGTTGTGATCGATAAGGAAGGGCATATCGTCACAACGGCACTCATATCTCCACATGATGAGAAATTGTACGTTATTACCTCAGAGGGGGAGCGAATCGATGCAGAGTTTTTGGGTATGGATTCTGTGACCCATCTGGCATTGATCCAAGCAGATGCGAAGAAGCTAACTCCCATCGCGAAGGGAGAGGTTAAGGATATCTCTCCCGGTGCATGGATCGGAGTGGTCAGTATATCTCCCGATGACACGCCCGCTGTCACACAGGGAATCGTGAGCTCTCTTGCCAGAGATAAGCTCCGGTTGAATGTGTGGGTTGTCAGGGGCGCGAGCGGAAGCCCGGTTGTGGATAGCCGGGGCCGTATGGTAGGTCTCGTCCGCGGAGCCTATATCGACAGTGGCATGACATGGAGCATTGTCCGAGGAGGGGAAGAAGGCGTATTTGTCGACAGGGCAGAAGCCCCGTCTTCCGGAATGGCTCTAGCTGTTCCTGTAGATGTCATTGATAGAGTTTGTACCGAGATAAAAAAAACAGGAAAGATGAAACGGGGCTGGCTGGGTGTTCGCATCGCGGAAAACGAGGATGGTCAAGTGGAGATTGTGGACATTGAGCGTGAGTCTCCGGCTGAGCTGGCAAAGCTCGAAGAGGGGGACATCGTCCTGGAATTCAAAGGGAATAAAGTCACGAGCACAGAGATGATGGCTGAAGAGATCAGGATGCACAAGCCTGGTGATGATATCGACCTAAAGATCGAAAGAGACGGGAAGTCGATGAATGTGAAAGTGAAACTTGGAGAGTTCTCGGAAAAGGATATCATGCGCGAATTCCAGTTCAAATTCCCGCGGCTTTTCGCTCCTGAGCGGATAACGCCCGTTCCGATGCCAGATTTTGAAGATACCAAGCTCTTCCGTTGGGTCGGAGGGGTGCAGAACTATATCGGCGTGTCCTTACAGGAGTTGACCCCTGAGTTATGCGAACATTTCGGCGTCAAAGAGGGGAGAGGTCTTCTTGTCGCCAAGGTCTTGGAGGATAGCCCTGCAGAGAAAGCTGGGCTTAGAGTGGGTGATGTGATCATTTCAGCTGATGGAGAGCGTGTCGAGCGTGTGAATGCCTTGCAGCGATTGATCCAGGACAAGGACAAAGGCGAAAAGATCACTATTGAGTACGTAAGGGATAAAAAGAAGAAAACCGTGGAGATCGAGGTCGCAGCAGAGGAAAGAGAGTTTGAGTTTTCCTCCAAAAATTGGGACAAGTACACGGATGTCTTCAGAACATACAGCGATAAGCTGCAAAATCAATATAAGGAATCCCAGAAGAAGTACAAAGAAGATGCTGAGAAATATTTTGAAGAAGCCCAGAAAAATTACCGGAAGATCAGCGAGGAAATGGAAAAAAACAGCAAAAAGCTATACAGGTCTGCTTATGAACGGTATCGGTGCATAAGAATGTAATCTTGCTCTTGTGTCCCATTCTCATCAGGGGAGGCATTTTGCCTCCCCTTTTTGTTTTGTATTATTCATAAAAGCTGCTGCCATATTTAACTCTAAAAGCATTTAATTTTCTATTGGCAGCATCTTTTACCCCATTGGGGCGAGCCGATCTCACTACAAAGCCTTCGTTGTAGCCCCCTTGGTAGTTCACTACAGCTTCGGGAGCCACTGCCTCGCTTTTGCAGCAATCTCAACTCGTGAATAAAACAAAACATTCTGATGTTAATTTGATCTTTATAGAGCTAGTCATGTGGGGGGAGTTTAAGCCACTGGTTGAGGAAGGATTGGAATTCGTCGGATGAGAGCCTGGAGTTGGAATAATAGCCTTTGTCCTGACGTTGTTTCATCGCCTCATAAAGGATGATACCTACAGATACCGAGAGGTTGAGGCTCTGGACCATGCCGACCATCGGGATCTGGATGATGTGGTCAGAGAGTTTGAGGGCCTCTTCAGAGATGCCCTCCGATTCGTTCCCGAATACGATCACTGTGGGCTCTGTGTAATCCAGGGATGTGTAGGGGGCTGCCTCTTCGCCGAGATGAGTTGCGGCAATAGTGAAACCCTCATCTTTGAGATGTTTGAGACACTCGGATGTAGATGAATAGTAGTTGAATCTCAGCCATTTTTCAGCGCGGGTGGAAATAGCTCGGTTGACCGGGAATGGTTCACCCGATGCAGAAATGATCTCCACATACATGATGCCTGCCGCATCACAGGTCCGTACCACGGCGCTGGCGTTGTGGGTGTTCGTGACCTCCTCAAGGGCTACTCGAAGGTCTGGTTGGCGGAGTGAGAGAACTTGGTTTGCTTTATTTATTCTTTCCTTCGTCGACATATTTCTTGTAGTGGTTAAAATAAAATCGTTTTGATTATTAAACAAATATATATGATGACGGAACCTAAGAGGGCCCGATTTTCCCTATTCTGCTTGTAGCACTCCCAACTGAAACGATGGTCTGGATCTCGAGGTAACTTTGGCCTGAATGTGGGGAAGAAGAGCGGCACGTGTTCGCTGTATTCCCGGTATTTTTCCGGAAAGAGCTGAGACATCCTCTCCTTTTCTGTACGGACAACAACCGGATAGATGATCAGGAAGTTTGCCAGAAATAATGCCAGCACTCCCCATGCTTGACAGGCCGCCACTGTACTGATCCCCAAGATCATACTGCCGAAGTAGAGGGGATTTCTGGTGTATCGGTATGGCCCGGATGTGGTGAGTTCCTTTTCTTTCCTCAAGTTACCACACGCCCAGATCCTGATGGCGAGCCCGAGCACTGCTATTACAGCTCCTCCGATTAAGGAGTACAATGTGGGTTTTGCCAGGATGAGGGAAAGGATGGCGCTGATCAGGCCACTCCGCACACGCCATTTGTATATGAGGTCTGAGAATCCGAGTTCACTCATTGCTTTTTTGAACCTCTATAGCAATCCTCCGGGCTCCTCACAAGAATGGATACCTGAGGCTGTCATTTATTTTATATAGAATCAGAAGAGATGGATTGAGCGACATCGGAAGATTTAGCCTTCCTCGAATCACCGACGAGGGGACCAGACAAAGTCGGGCGCGAGGACTGTGTGAGCACGACAAATACCAACAGACGTAGCTGCAAAAGCTGAGGAATATCTTTGTGAGAAATAAAATAAACGTGCGGAGTTCCGCAGCGCCGAGAAGGTGATGAGGGAATGGCGTTAAAAATCTGACTAGAGCGAAAATATCTCCTCTGATTCTATCTCTAATGGTACTCATTATTGCGATGACTCACCCTCCAGAACCTCGAGACACAAGCCTCGGACTTCCTGTGCTGTGATTTTTTCCAGGCACACCGCTGTCTCACATTTTCTTCGGTAGCAGTGACTGCACTCCATCTCATGAAAGGCCACTCTGTCATTCGGACTGAAAGGGCCGTTCCTGCTTGGGGTTGTCGGCCCAAAGATCCCTACGACAGGGGTGGAGAGTGCGCAGGCAACCTGAAGAGCAAAGGTGTCTCCGCTGACAATAAGATCGGCCTTCTTTATGAGGGCTATGACGTCCTTAATATTTAAAAAGGAAATCATGCTTACTGACGTTTTTTTATAAATATTATCGGCAATCCTTTTTTCCTCTTCATTCCCCCATAATAGGAGAAAGAACAGGTCATGTCTGTCGGTCTTGAGGTAGCGGATAAGTTCCACCCATCTCTCCGGAGCCCATCTTTTTGTCACCCATGCTGCGCCGACGTTCAAAACGACCAGTTTTTGAGAATCCTGATAGCCCAGGTCTGCTAGCATTTTTCCAGTCGATCGTTGGTGAATATCGGGAATCATGAGCGGGAAATTGAATTGTTTCTCCTCGATCCCGACGAGAGAGAGGAGGCTGAGGTTTTTCTGGATGACGTGGGTTTTCTCTGGGATCTCTTTGAGCCGGTCTGTGTAGAATATAGATGCAATAGGCTCCTTGAGATTTTTGCGATGGAAGCCGATCCTCCTCTTCGCCCGCGAGAGATAGGAAAAAACTCCGGATTTTACGAGGCCTTGAAAGTCAATAGCGGTTTGATCCCGGTTCCTGATGTTTTTCCGGATTTGCTTAATCTCTGACCAGGACTTGAGAGGGGTGAACTTCCATCCTCTAGTTTTGGCAACAACGATGCGGTCTATTCCTGGCACCAGGTCCAGGATCTCTCTGCCGTTTTCCTCGACGATCCAAACGATCTTCGCCTCGGGTTTTTTTTCTCTAATGGCCGAAAAAGCCGGCAGTGTATGGATAATATCCCCGAGAGAGCTTAAGCGGATGATCAGAATGTTGTCCATAGGATGATCTAGAAAGAATCGTTCCCTTCCGGTTTGAGGCCGATCTTCCGGGAGATCTCGGTTGTGTTTTTGACCTTTGGACCACCGGTAATAGCGATTTCTCCCCCATAACTCAGGACCGTTTCCCTTTCAGGCACCGTTTCTTTGGTATAATCCGAGCCTTTGGCGTGAACATGAGGCTTGAGCGTGAGAAGGATATTTTCCACGTTGGCTTCCTCGAAAACGGTGATGTAGTCGACAAAATAAAAGGAAGAGATGACC
Source organism: uncultured Eubacteriales bacterium (assembly GCA_964540205.1). Classification (GTDB taxonomy): domain Bacteria; phylum Acidobacteriota; class Aminicenantia; order Aminicenantales; family Aminicenantaceae; genus WTAW01. The sequence continues at coordinate 7,007 of CAZIMJ010000261.1, forward strand.
TCCACTCTTTCCTCTTCGTTTAGGATAGGTCTTCCTTCACCTTTGAGTCTGTGGACAGAGGAATCACTGTTAAGGGCAACGACCAGAACATCTCCCTGAGCCTTTGCCTCTTTCAGATACCGGATGTGTCCCACGTGGATGAGGTCGAAGCAGCCATTAGCCAGGACGATACGTTTCCCATTTATTTTTTCCTTGGCGATGATCTTTTTAAGATGTGCCAGAGTGTGTCGTTTTTTCAATGTTCGGATTCGATCGCTTTTTTGAGTTCCTGTGGAGTGATGGTGGATGTGCCTTTTTTCATGACCACAAGACCTCCGGCGTAGTTGGCGAGTTGGGCGGCTTCTCTGTATGAGGCGCCCGAGGCTAGAGCAAGAGTGAAGACGCTGATAACTGTATCTCCCGCCCCTGTGACGTCGACAATGTCGGTTGTGCCGAAAATCGGGATGGGGAACGGGGGTTTTTTCTTCTCGAAAAGAACCATACCCTGTGACCCCCGAGTGAGGAGGATGGTCGCTGCCTCTGATTTTTTGAGAAGAGCTTTACCGACTTGTGTGATGACTTCAGCATTATCGTTGATCCTCACCTGAAGCGCTTCTTCCACTTCCGGCTCATTGGGTGTGATGACCGTTACTCCTCTGAAATTGAGCAGCCGAAAACGGGAATCCAGCGCGATGGGGATGTTCGACTTTTGAAAACGAGGGAGTATACGACGGAAGATGTCCTCTTTTACAGTGTAATAGTCGTAATCGGAGATGATAACGGCATCGGCTTGTGTTCTAAGATCGAGGAGAGCTTTGACGATCTTCTCTTTGAGTGGCAGGGTGTCTGGGACCGTTGCCTCTTGATCGATGCGCAGGATCTGTTGTTTTCGTGTTGTCTCTTCGCCGGCTAGGATCCGTGTCTTAACAGGGGTGGAGTGCGCTTTATGCCGGATGAGGTGCCGGGTGGATATGCCGTTCTGCTTCAAGATCTGGGAGATCCTGCTTCCGGCGTCGTCTTGGCCGAGAACGCCGACGGCAATGGGAGAGGAACCCAAGGCTTTGAGGTTGAGGAGTGCGTTTCCCCCTCCTCCCAGAGAGAATTCTCTTCGCCTGTATGAGAGGATAAGTACAGGAGCCTCTCTAGAGATGCGGCGTGTCGTCCCATAGAGATACTCGTCGAGGATGAAGTCTCCCCACACGATGATCTTTTTCTGGGAGAAATTTTCGATGACCTGGAGCAGGGATTTCTTTTTTTTATGCACGGAACTTGCAAAGATTTTGCCAGAAAAGCTCTAAAAAATCAATTAACTCTTTGGTCCAACATCTCCATCCAAGGGAACACAAAAGGGGACTGTCACCTTTTGTGCCCTTTTTTAGGCTTCATTTGGCACTAATTCGATGACGGCTTCCTGGTGAGGTGTTTGTGGGAAAAGGTCGAAGAGGGAGGCGCTCTTTATCTTGTAGTTGCTGAGGTAAGGCAATTCCCTTCGCAACAATTTGACATTGCAGGAGATAAATACGATCAGCTCTGGTTTGATCTCGTTCAGTCGCTTCAGCGTCCTTGGATTCATGCCACTCCTCGGTGGGTCTAAAATCGCATACAAAGGTTCCGGCAATTCAAGGATCTTCAGATGTTTGGCATCCATAAGGATGGGCTTCACATTCGAGAGTTTATTCTCTTTGATGTTTCCTTCACAGGCTTGGATGGCCGGCTCGTAATTTTCCAAGATCGTAACGTCTTTGAACAGGCAAGAGTTGATTATCCCAAACGTTCCAACACCTCCGTATAGGTCCAGAAGGTGAGCTTCCTGCGTCCGATACGATTTAAGTAGGTCGTGGCAGTAGGCATGCAGCTTCTCGGCCATGACATGATTATTCTGAAAAAATCCCTGGGCATGGCACTTGAATGTATGTCCCAGATAGGTTTCTTTGAGCATATCCGAACCCTTAACGACGACATACTCATCCGAGATGCTTGCACCGCTATCGTGTGTGACATACGTCATGAGTACATTCTGGGCCCTTGTTTTCTCCGCATAATCCTTAACCTTTATTTGGGCTTCAGGTAACCTATCTGAGTCTTTATTCAGAACTATGGACACAGCCGAATCCGATGGGGGAGTCCTCATCACAGCAAAGCGGAA
>CAZIMJ010000262.1:0-2050 GCA_964540205.1 uncultured Eubacteriales bacterium
TGGTCACAGTTTGGTCACAGTTGTATGATTAAGAGAAAGAGAGACAAGAAGTTAGAAATAGAACTCGATTTTACTCTTGATTGCATTTCGCCAAAGCATTTGTCTTGTAGTTTTACTTTGATAAAGGCCCACCATCTCAAATCCAAGGGCCGGGTGCAGTCCAGATTTTTGGAGTTGCTTTCTCTAAGTTTAGAGCTGTGATGATAGGCGATAGAAAGCTGCTCACTGAAGCCATGATTTCTCTGAATGAAGAGGGAACATGATTTTGTTGAAGCCTTTTTTGGAATGCTGCCCACTGGATCTGCTTTGCCACGATAAAAGGCTCAGTGAATATTTCGATTTCTGCGGGCAGTGCTGTGCCCCTCCGTTCAAAGGTCCGTCGAATAGCCTCGGCCAGTTTTGCACCATCAAAGTTGAATTGTCTGGACAACAACCAGATATCATAGAAATCCTTCATTCTGCTGTTCAGCATACCCAGTTTAACCATGGCTTCAAGCTTTTCCGAGATTGAACTCTCGCGGCTGTAGCATAACAATCTCGGTGCTGAATAATTAAGAATAGTCGGGAGATCCAACTTTTCAGGCTCTGGAAACACGACATCGCCGAAGCCGATGTCGATCCGCATATTGATTCTCACAGAACCCAATGCGCCCAGGAACCGAATCCTGATCCCGCCATAATCTGCGTCTTCGGTGATCCGCTCGGCCTGAATGGAATCAGGATCGAAGGCAAGCCCGTCCGTTTCCACATCCACTGTCAAGATGTCCCGGATCTGGGCAATGATTTCAGCTTCCTTGTTGTTTGTTCTTCCCAGCATATCGATGTCCATGGTCGGACGGAGTTCCGGCGACTGCCATACTCTCAGCATTAAAGCTCCCTTGAGAATGAATCTATCGGCGTGAGATGATTTGGATAGTCGGTATAGAAATCTCTCAATGGCAAAATATTGAAGCAGCTCGTTGAATGGGCGTTGATCTTTCTTAGCCCTGTTGAGAAGGCGTTGCCGGACGGACGCGGGTATGTTTCTGGGAGACTTCATACCGTTGCCTCTAGATATGGCCGCATAACCTTTTCTACTCTGCAGACCTTGGCGTATTTGAGCAGAGTGCTAAGGTTGAAATTCTTTCGAGTCTTGTAGAGTTTTAGTGCTTCTAGCACAACGTCCATTCCGATCTTATTACGAAACTTGAAGCAGTCGGCCAGGGTTTTTTCGGGGCTGTATACTTTGATGGATACTCCATCAATTAGATGCTCTTCGATGCCAGATTTGTAGGCTTCATTCGAGAATCTATGAGCCTGGATGGGAGGAAAATCTAGTGAAGGCATCCGGGAGTCCCTTGGAACTGCCACGGAAACATCATGAGGAATCTGGGTCGTGATGTCATGGTATGCAAGTGCAGAGACGAGACAGATGACGGCGTTTGGAAAGCGAAGGCTCACTGTAACCAGATCTGGATTGCTGATCGGTGGTAGTTCCACTAGCCGATAGATACCCCTGCTCACCTGCTCAATGACGCCTTTGTCCCTGAGTGAATAAAGCATGTAGCGTGTGATACCATGTGCGATAGCTTCACTCATTCGAAGTTGGCCACCATGTTTGCGGAAAATATCTTCAGGCTGTTCTTTCATTTCTGACTCCAGACAAATAGTCACCACTTGTTTTCAGGTGGTAACAATATGTCTGATTTCGACCAAAAAATCAAGGAGAATTTGAAAATTTGAAGAACACCGTTAAAGGTCCCAATCTATGTCAACTTTACTTATTTAAGATTATCTGTTGGACCGATATTGGGGTGGGGCAGGTTAACCTCTGGAAAGAGCTAATTTTTCAGATTGTCTGGTTTTTGATATATTTCGATATTTAGACAAATTTTGGGCACAGTTTACTTAAATATGTTGTGAAATAATTTGCATATTCCGGTCGAAAGTAGACACCGATTCCGATTCAAAGCAGCCACTGATTCCGGAGCAAAGTAGACACCGATTCCGGTCGAAAGTAGCCACTTTTTCCTGGGTTCCGGAATTACTGGTGACTGAAGCGGCGCTGGAT
>CAZIMJ010000263.1:0-16083 GCA_964540205.1 uncultured Eubacteriales bacterium
AGGGCTTTCTCCCCTCTGGTGATGTCTATTGTACCACGAAAATACTAGCACTCCAGGTGGTTCAAATTTTGGGGTGCAGTTGGTATGGTGAGGTATAGTCATATATTCCTATAAAAATAGTGCGCTTTATCGGTCAGTTCGGGGAACGGGCCCTACACAACCAGACCATGTTTGATGGAGTAGTGGGTGAGTTGAGCATTGTTTTTCATTCCCATTTTCGTGAGGATACGGGAACGGTGGGTGCTAATGGTTTTGACGCTCAGGGATAAGGCCGCTGCGATTTCCTTTACTGTCTTTCCTGAAGCGATCAAGCACATAACTTGATATTCCCGGTCAGACAACACCTCGTGGAGTTGGTCCTCGTAGTCCTTTTCTAATTCGAACACAAGCCTTTCAGCCAAAGAGGTTGTTATGTATTTTTTCCCCTTTGTGACATGGTGTATGGCGGCGATTAATTCATCCGAAGCACTTTCTTTCGTTAAATAGCCGGAAGCTCCAGCCTTCAAGGAACGGACCGCATATTGTTCTTCGGGATACATACTCAATATCAGGATAGGAAGCTTTGGTTTCAGACACTTCAATTGTTTTAAGATATCGATCCCGCTTCTTCCCGGAAATGATATGTCTAAGAGGACCAAATCATACTCGTTATCACTGACTTTAGTTATAACCTCTTTTGCATTGGCTGCTTCATCAGCAACTTCAATATCAGGCGTATCTGAAAGGATCTGTTTTAATCCCTCTCTCACAATTGTGTGGTCATCTGCAACGAGAACTCTGATCATTTATGCCCTCCACTTTTCAGAGGGATATCAGCTGTTAAAGTGGTTCCTCTTTTTGGAATCCCATTGATAAGAAGCTCGCCCCCAAAAGGGCGCAGCCTTTCCCTCATGCCCATGAGGCCCAGGGATGTGGGTGAGAGAACATCATCATCGCGGATGCCCTTGCCATTGTCCCGAATCTTCAATTGAAGTCTTCTATTTCTTTCGCTGATTATAATATTCACACGTGTGGCTTTTGCATGACGGGCGATGTTTGTAAGGGCTTCCTGGGAAATCCTAAAAATCGCTGTGGCACAGTCCGGATCCAGGTCCAAATCATTACAATCGAACTGCATCCTGCACTGGATACTTGTCCGGGATTGAAAGTCCTGAGATAACCATTCTATAGCCGGGAGAAGACCAAGGTCGTCTAACAAACCAGGCCGTAACTCTGCCGAAATCTTCTGGACAGCTTTTATTGTATCATCGATGAGATCCGACATGGCCTTTGCCTTATTGAGAAAGAGCTTCTCTTCTTCTTTGTTCGTGGGGATCCTGTGAGATAACCAGGAAACGTCCATTTTAAGGGCCGTCAACTGCTGTCCCATCACATCATGAATCTCACGGGCAATGCGCTTGCTCTCCCTTTCTCTAACAGATTGAAGATACTGGGAGAGGGTCCTCATTGATTCGCGTGATGTTTTGAGCTCCTTTTCAGCCTTCTTCCGTTCCATAATATCTGTCAGAACAGACACGCTCCCTCTGAACCGCCCTTTCTCATCATAGAGAGGCTTGGGGGATAGGAGTGTGAACAATAGTTTGCCATCCTTTCTATTCCAGGATAGTTCATAGGGTTCCCACTCATCTTTCGGCCTTTTTAACCATTTCGTCTTATTTTTTGTGGGGTATCCTTCATCTAGAAACTCTTTGCTTTTATGGCCTAAGACCTCATCCTCTCTATATCCGAGCATCTTGAGGAAGGGATCGTTGACATAAGTGATGACACCATCCTTATCCTCCATGAGAATCCCTTCATTGATGTTCTCGACGAGTCTTCTGTAGCGTTCTTCACTCTCGCGCCAGGCCTTCTCTGCTTTTCGTTGACCTGTGATATCCGTAACAATAAGGCCAAGGCCATCACCCGCTTTAAACACCTTGATGTTTACAACCCTGTCGCCAAATTGATAAGGAGTTGGCACACCAAAAAGGGAGAAGTGCCTCCCTGTTTTCAACACTTCTTTTAAAAGGTTTTGCCACCTTTTCTTCTGTCCCCTTTCCGCGTAATTTAACAAATTCTTCCCTAAAATATCTTTGCGTTTTAAATCCCAGCTTTCCAAGCCGGACTTATTGACATCAAGGATATCGAAATTAGAATCTATGAAACAAATCGCGTCTGTATCTGTATTCATAAACTCTGTCAATCTTTGCTTCTGCTCCTTTAATTCCCTTTCAATTTTGTGCTTGTACAGGGCCAATTCTATGGTTGCGTCTAGCGTCTTACTCTCAATTGGCTTGAGCAGAAATCCATATGGTTCTGTCTCTTTGGCTGCATTGAGTATTTTTTTCTCAGTGTGTGCGGTGAGATAAATGATTGGGATATTGAAACGAGAGCGGATTTTATGTGCGGCATCGATACCACTCAAACCTTTTCCAAGAACAATATCCATTAGAATGAGTTCCGGAGACTCCTTCTCGGCTTTCTTTATCGCTTCGTTAGCGGAATAGGCGATTGAAGTCACAGAATATCCCAATTTCTGTAAGGTGGTCTTAATATCTTTTGCGACAAGGACTTCGTCTTCAACCACTAATACCTTGATTTTTTTCATCTTGTCGCCTGATCAATCCATTTTCTATGAAACAGAAAGCTTTTTCAAGTAGGGCATTGAATTTCATCCCCTGATTCACCTTTTGAGGTGATAAAAAAAAAAGAACAAAATCACCCTCTCAATTACTCCTTATTAACCGACTAATTTTATGAATACGGATTAAGAGAATTTACATCTACATCGTTTTGTGCGAAAATTTAGCTTTTCGATGTGAGATTTCTTAAAGGAATTTGAGAATAAATATGGCTTTACGATTCACAAAAAACCTTATCATTCTTTTTTTCATACTGGCGATAATTGCTCCGTTCGGCTGCAAGAAAAATTCCACCGCACCTCAGGTAGACAGCCTCACGCGGCCTGTGATCTGGCTTAACACGTTTGAGTTGTCATTCGCTGCGGTGAAGTCGGAAGGAAATCCCGAACCTCAGACCCTCCAGATAAAAAACACGGGAATAGACATCCTGAGCTATGACATAACCTGTGAAGCGGACTGGATTGAAGTGGAACCCTCAACAGGCACTTCCTCGGGAGAGATCAGTGGCCATGAGATATCGGCAAAGAAAACGGGTCTCGAGGTCAGAGAAGAGCCTTACACTGCAACCATCAAGATTACAGACCCCAACAGCTATAACAATCCTCAGGAAGTAAAGGTCAGTATGACAGTCTCAAAAGAGCCTCCTCCAACAATTGCAGTCAGCCCTAAAAATCTTGATTTTGCCGCTCAGAAGGGAGGATCGGATCCACCTCCACAGACAATTGAGATCGTAAACACAGGAGAAGGCACCCTCAGGTATGAAATTGAGAGTGATTCAAGCTGGCTGAGTGTTAGTCCTGACACAGGAAACTCGAAAACAGCAACCAAAAAACATACAATCACCTGCTCTGTTGGCGGCCTTAATATTGGAACGTATAATGGAACACTGAAAATACGTGATCCCAAAGCAACTAACAGTCCTCAGACTGTCAAAGTGAGCCTTAACGTTACCAAAGAACCACTTCCGGAGATCTGGACAAGCACAAATACGGTTAACCTCGAAGCCACATTGGGTGATGGAAGTTCTCCATCCAAAGTATTTTATGTCAAGAATTCCGGTGGAGGCACTCTGAATTATGAGGTCAATTGGGATGCGTCATGGATGTCGGTTGCTCCTAACGGCGGAACCTCTTCGGGCCAGGAGCGCAAGCATACTGTGCGGACAGACATAGCCGGCCTCGGTCTTGGAACCTACAGAGGAACCATAGCCATTAGAGACAATAAGGCATCAAACAGTCCCAAGTACGTGGATGTGAGGTTAACGATCAAAGACGAAGCCCCACCGCCTACACCTAACAGGATTGGCATTGAGATAAAACCTGGTTCAGCAACACCTGGAACAACGGTACGGGTCGAAATTAACATTGGCGGCAATGTCAATGAGATCAATACTTTTGGGCTGAGACTGACATTTGATCCCAATATGTTCCAATATCAGAACACAAGTTCAGGAAACTTGACAGGAAGTTGGTCTGTTGGGGGCGGTGAAAATAATGGAACAGTAACAATAGGAGGCTACAAAGGAGGGGCTCCTTCAATTCCTATTGGTAGCCAAGGAACTATTGCTGTTGTCACATTAAGGGTAACGGGCGACAGCTATCCTAATGGTCAACAAAGCCAGATCACCATCTCGAATTATATTGAGGATATTGCAGGGATGACACCTGTGCCAGTCAGCGGCACTTTCACTTTGATTAAATAAATACCTGGTTTCGATTTTTAAGCTCACACAACTTACTATCATCTTTCACAAAAATCATATATTTGTCTTGCAATACCTTGATGGAATTTTGACATCCAAGGGGGGAAAGGATATAGTATATGAGCAATTTATGTTAGAATTCGATCAGTAAGAGGCAATCTGAATTGACGAAAAGAGAGCGCTGAATGTGTGACGGTAAGGCACAAAAGTACACAATCATTTTTCTTGTTGTGGCATTTGGGATTGTGGGCGTTTTGGAGAATACGCTAAGGGCCCAACAGGTGGATTCCTTTTATATGGATCTTCTCAAACGAGGAGAACAATCTTATCTGGATAACAACTACGAAGAAGCCATCAAACAATTCGAAGTGGCGGCATTCGGACTGCATAACACAAAAGATCTGTTAGCCATAGCGAATCTCTACCTATGTCTCTCTCACTATGCACTCAATGATTTGGAGAAGTGCGAGAAATATTTGGCAGAGACAGAAACATTGATTGAAGAGGCTGGATTGGATAGTGTGGCCATTCATGAGAAGGCCAGAGAAGACTTGGAAGAGATTATGTTTCATATAAGACCAGAAGAACCAGAGAATCCAGAATTGAAGGGGAAGTCTCAGGAGGAATTGGAGCAGGAAATAAAAGAGCTCGATGAACATATAAAAGCAGAGCCAACCAATACAGAACTTTATGTGAATTTGTATAAGCACTACCTGGAAGTGAAGAATTACAAGGAAGCCAGAAAGACAATAGAGAAGCTGGTACGGCAGAAACCCAATGAGATCATGGGGTATTATCTAATCGGTGTTGCTCATTATATCGAAGGGAAATATGATGATGCAGCCGATGATTTTAACCGGTTTTTCCAACACAGCAACAGGGTTCAGGTGGAGGACGAGTTGTTGATAAACGCAAGAGCCTACCTCATCCTGAGCTATTACAAGGATGGAGAAAAAGAGAAGAGCCTTGAAATCATGGGAGGGTCGGTAGAGGTGTTTGCCATTCGGTTGATCAAAGGTCTTCCATTGGATAGAAACGATAAAGTGCTGCTTTGGAATATAAGAGAGACGTTTAAGGAAAACCGGAAGAATTTGTAGGGAGCGTTTGGGAAACGGACCGTATGGGGTTTGATCCCACACCAAATTTGCTGATCAACTCGAGGCATTAATCCAACAATAATTCGGGGACAGGCACCTTTTTGCTGTGCAAAAACGAGCCAGTCCCCATTATTGGACAGGTTGTAAATTGGGGGGAATGGATGTAAACTAATGTCCTCGAGGAAAGGTAAGGAAATGACACAGCTTAAAGATGCACGAAAAGGTAATGTGACGGATGCGATAAAGCAGGTTGCAGAGGAAGAGGGGATCTCTGCCGAAGAGCTGCTGGAGCTTGTGGCTGAGGGGAAGGTGGTTGTGCCTATAAATCCCAATCACTCCCCTATCCATCCTGTGGGCATCGGGGAAAAGCTGAGGACGAAGGTGAATGTGAACATCGGAAGTTCGGAGGATTTTCCTGAAATTGAGAACGAGCTCAGGAAAGTGGAGATCGCTCTTAAGTATGAGACAGACACAATTATGGATTTGAGTACGGGTGGGGATATTCGGGATATTCGGAAGCAGATCCTGGATAAGGCAAGAATTCCTTTGGGGACTGTACCCATCTACGAAGTGGCCATTAAAGCGATCGATGAGAAAGGATCGATCGTAGATATGACCGAGGATGACATATTCGATGTCATCGAGGATCAGGCCAAAGAGGGCGTGGATTTTATGACGGTGCATGCTGGGTTGACATCAAAGGCAATAGAAAGGCTGAAGAATCAAGGGAGAGTGGCTGATGTGGTGTCGAGGGGGGGAGCATTCCATCTGGCCTGGATACTTCACAATGAGAAAGAGAATCCCCTGTATGCCAATTTCGACAGGCTCTTGGATATTGTGTATAAATATGACGTGACGTTGAGCCTGGGAGATGGGTTGAGGCCCGGGGCGATTGCGGATGCGACGGACAGGCCACAGATCGAAGAGTTGTTAACGTTGGGAGAGCTTGTGAAGCGGTGCTGGGAGAGGGATGTGCAGGTCATGGTAGAGGGGCCAGGACATGTGCCTCTTGACCAGATCGAGATGAACATCAAGCTCCAGAAGCAGATCTGTCAAGGAGCGCCCTTTTATGTCTTGGGCCCGTTGGTGACGGATATCGCACCGGGGTATGATCATATTGTGTCAGCTATTGGTGGGGCAATTGCCGCATCTGCCGGGGCTGACTTTCTCTGTTATGTGACACCTTCGGAACACCTGGGGCTTCCCTCAGAGGATGATGTGAGAGAGGGGCTTATAGCCTCTAAGATCGCCGCTCACGCGGCAGATATTGTAAAGGGAGTCAAAGGGGCCAGGGAGAGGGATTTAGAGCTCTCAAAGGCCCGGAAACAGCTCGATTGGGACAAACAACTCAAGCTTGTGCTTGATCCTCATAAATTTAAAGATGTAAGGCAGCAAAGGAGGACCAAATCAGAGGCCTGTTCCATGTGTGGTGAATTTTGTGCGATGCGCATAGTCAGCGAATTCCTCAACGGAAATGGAAAGGCCGAAGATGGGCGCTGCTGAGAAGCTGCTGTTTGGAACGGCAGGTGTCCCTAAATCAACGTCTGGCACTTCCACTGTGTCAGGAATCCAGAGAATCGCAGAACTGGGATTGGACTGCCTTGAGGTAGAGTTCGTGCAGGGAGTAAAGATGGGGAGTGACACGGCGAAGAAGGTTAGAGAGACGGCTGAAAAACTTGGTGTTGCCTTGAGTGTACATGCCCCGTATTACATCAACCTGAATTCCGTGGAACAGGGAAAGAGGTTAGCCAGTCAGGAAAGGATATTGTCATCGGCACGGTTAGCAGAAAAGTGTGGGGCGCAGAGTGTCGTGATTCATCTGGGATTCTATGGGAAGGAAAAGCCTGAGAAGACTTTTGAAGTGATCAAGAAGGGTATGCAGGAGGTTGTATCGATATTGAGGGCAGAGAGGAGTCCTGTGGTGCTTCGGCCCGAGACGATGGGGAAGAAAGCACAGTTTGGGTCGCTGGAAGAGGTGCTGATGCTGTGCCGGGAAGTAGATGGATTGCAGCCATGTGTGGATTTCTCACACATTCATGCAAGAGGGGGAAAAGCCAACACATATCGGGAGTTTTTCAGGATTCTGAAGAAGATCGGGAAAAAGCTGGGTGATGGGGCATTAAAGAGCATGCATATCCACATTTCAGGTTCTAAATATAACGACAAGGGCGAAATGAAGCATTTGAACCTGGAAGAATCGGACTTTCTGTTCGATGAATGGATCCAGGCGCTCAAGGATTTTGACGTGAGAGGCATGCTGATCTGCGAAAGCCCCGAGCAGGACAAAGATGCCCTGATGCTCAAGAATCTTTACTATGAATAAAAAGGGGACAGGCTACTTTTCCCAGAGGTAATTAAAAAAGTAGCCTGTCCCCTTTTTTGTTCCCAGTTCAGAAAGAAAGGCTGAGCTGGCGCAGTTCGGTTTCAAGGTCTGTTTGCGGCGTAAAGAGGATGGTGTGGATTCCCATCTTTGCAGCCGCCTCGATATTTTCCTCAAGGTCATCGATAAAAAGACACTCCCCTGCTCTGGCTTTGGCTCTCTTCAAAGCTATTTGGTAAATCTGAGGATCAGGCTTCATCAACCCCACCTCGTGGGAAAGGACATAATCATCGAAAAAAAACATTTCGGGGAACTTTCTCTTAATGAATCCGACATGTTTGACATCCGTGTTGGAGAGCAGAATAAGACGATATTTTTTCTTCAGCTTCATTAGTGTCTTTACGACATCGGACTTAAGTGCGAAGACATTGTTGTAAGTGGAAAAAAAAGACTCAAAATCTGTACTTAACTGAAGTTTATCAGATACTTCTTTGAAATATTTCTGAGGTGATATTCGTCCTGTGCCAAAGGCACTTAAGAGCCCCGAGCTTTCTGTGATAATTTTGGCCATCTGCTCAGGAGTGTATGGACTGCTTTCTGCAATTTGTCGGTAAAAGATAGAGCTGTCGAAAGTGAGAATGACATTGCCCAAATCTGAGATCACACATTTGATCATAAGATCCACATCCTATGGAATTCAAGAGGGACATTTTAACGCAAATTCCTACCTGTTACAAACATCATAGCGGGCTTTCATTCGTTCAGAAACATTTGTGACACCCGGAGTATCTCTAAATCCGTGATGAGTGCCATTCGAGTGTCCCAATTGGTGATTTCGAAAACACTCTCAGTTTCCCCAGCGAGGAAACTTCGCTCGGTTTCAGGCTTCCCTCACATCCCTCCTTGGGAGATGTACCATGCCCGTCCAGCCCTTCACACGGTTTTCTCCACCACACAACCGGGTCACTTAATAACGCAACTTGTGTTCATACGATCACGGATTTCGGGATGTTTACGTGACACCCATGTATTTTGCCGGATGATAAAATAAGAGCCGTAAAGAACGTTCGAGCCACGACAAAATTAAGACTCCTTTATTTTTTTCTCACAATGTAATATGTATTAGGTGATTTAGAGCATCATTGGATTTCAGAATGGTTAGACAATTTTATTTTATATCGGTCCGCTCGGGGAGATGACCCTACATTGGACCGTTTGGGAAACATCGGTCAGCTCGGGGATCTGACCCTACAAAGGAACTGAAATGAACAAAATAGACATCGAAGATGCGCTGCGGCGCTCTGAACTACAACTTCGCGAAACCCTCGACGCCATGGGCGATGCCATCCATGTGATCGATAAAGACCACAGGATCGTCTTGATCAACAAGGCCTTTATGCGATGGATGAAAGAGCTCAGCCTCGATGAAAAGCCTGTGGGCAAATTATTCAGAGAAGTCTTCCCTTTCCTGCCAGCAAAAGTCGACAAAGAATATCAAAAAGTGTTCCAAACTGGAAAAAACCTAATCACAGAGGAAAAGACACGCATCGGAGAGAGAGAACTCTACACAGAGACGAGGAAAATTCCCATTCTCGAGAGGGATGAGGTCGTGCAGGTGGCCACTGTGATTCGGGACATCACAGAACACAAGAAAGACCATAAGATCCAGGAAGCTCTCTACAAGATATCCGAAGCTGTCCATTCTGCAGAGAGTTTGGATGCACTCTACCGGATCATCCACGAGACCATCTCAGAATTGATGCCGGCAAAGAATTTTTATATCGCCCTTTACGATAGAGCCAAAAAAATGCTTCATTTCCCTTATTTTGTAGACGAAGAAGAGGAGAATCCCGGCTCCGAGCCTTTAGGAAAGGGATTAACGGAATATGTGCTCCGGACGGGAAAGCCACTGCTTGCGCTGCCTAAAGTTTTTAACGGGCTTGAAAAGAAGGGGGAAGTCATCTCAATAGGACCACCCTCTATCGATTGGCTGGGTGTTCCTCTTAAAACCAGAAAGAGGACGATTGGCGTTATGGTGGTTCAGACCTACACCGAGGGAGTGCGATACACAGAGGAAGACAAAAACATCCTGACATTTATATCAGAGCAGGTGGCCATGGCCATCGACCAGACGAGGGCGAGGGAGCGGCTGAATGTGGAATCGGCCTACTTGAACCGGCTTTTTGAAGGGGCGAAAGAGGCTATCGTATTGACGGATAAAGAGTGCAGGCCTATCCGCATCAACAGCGAATTCACGAGGCTGTTTGGATTCACCATGAAAGACTTTGGGAATAGGCCTCTGGATGATTTTATTGCGCCAGGGAAACTCCAAAAGGAAGCTCATGAAGTGACAAAAATCTCGGCCAGAGGCGAGAATGTGGATATGGAGACGGTCAGGAGGCGCAAGGACAGAAAATTGGTACACGTCTCGATATTGGGAGTTCCAATCGTGATCGATGGGCAGGTCGAGGCCGTTTATGGAATATACAGAGACATCACAGGGCGAAAGCGGGCTGAAGAGAAGATCAAAAACTCGCTCAAGGAAAAAGAGGTGATGCTTTACGAGATCCACCACAGAGTGAAGAACAACATGCAGATCATATTGAGTTTGTTGAGGCTCCAGTCGAGGAGTGTCGAAGATGAGCAGACGAGGGAGATGTTCCAAGAGAGCCAGAACAGGATACGATCGATGGCGCTCATCCATGAGAAACTGTATCAGAGTGGAGATTTGTCGAGGATCGACATCGCCGATTATGTTAGGGGATTAGCGACGCACCTTATATCGGTATATAGAGCAGAGAGAGCAGCCATCGGGTTAAGTGTGGATATCAAGGATGTGTATCTGGATATCAACAGGGCTATCCCTTTGGGATTGATCGTGAACGAGCTTGTGACGAATGCGATGAAGCACGGATTTAAGAAGAGGGCGAAGGGAAATATCCTTATTGGGATGAAGAAGGGGGCGAAGGGAAAATTTGAATTATCGGTCGCTGATACAGGGGAGGGGCTACCTGTGGAATTCGACATTCACAAGCCAGAGTCGTTCGGAATGCAGTTGGTGACCGATCTGATGAAGCAGCTTGAAGGCAGCATCGAGCTGATACGAAAAGACACCGGCTCAGAATTCGTGATTCAGTTCTAGAAAATATATCAAGAATATGATAACTTGGCTGCAAATGAAGAAACATCAGATAGCTCCGAAGGAAAAGCAATTGATAATCGAAGGGATTGCTTCCCGATTGGGGAAAAAGAGAGAGATTATATTTGCATATATCTTCGGCTCATTTGCCCAAAGTGACATATTCTCCGATATAGATATTGGCATCTTTATAGACGAAAAAAGAGTCCAAGAATCCATGGATTATGAATTCGATTTAGAAGAGGAGATTCAATCATTTGCAAAGTTCCCTGTGGATATGAGAAGCATCAACTGTGCCCCACTTTCTTTTTCATACCGAGTCATAAAAGAGGGAATTCTGGTTATCGATAAAGATCCTTCTAAACGAACAGAATTCGAAGGGCTAATCTTTAAGAAATATTTTGATTTTGCCCTTTATCGGACACAGTATCTAAAAGAGGTCATAAATGCCCCAGTTTGATTCAGACAGAATGATGAAGCTTGTCTCACAAATGCGGGAATCTCTCGGACATCTCAATAGACACAAAGAATATCAAAGAGAGAACTTTGTGAACGATCCCGATAAAATCGGAAGCGCTAAGTATCATTTTATCGTTGCCATTGAAGCCGCAATCGATATGTGCAATCACCTGATCTCACGAAATGGCTATCGCGCTCCAGAGGATTATGCTGATACTTTTGCAGTACTTGGAGAGAATGGAGCTCTTGAGAAATTTTTTGTTGATGTCCTTAAGGAAATGGCAAAATTCCGGAACAGATTAGTTCACATTTACTGGGAAATTGACGAGAACCAAGTCTACGATATTTTACAAAACAGATTAAGTGATTTTAAACAATTTCTTGATCAAATCGCAAAGTTTCTGAACTGGCCTGATTTAACCTAATTTCTTTCCATAAATTAAAAAGGATGGGGCTTGTGCCCCTCTGAGTAATCCAGGATAATGGAGAACTGACCCTACAGCAGGAGGAGTGATGAAAGAATATAAGCTGATGATTGGTGGGAATTGGATGGAGGGTGAGGAAGTGCGGGAGATTAAATCGCCATATGATGGGAGTGGAGTGGCGAAGGTCCATTTTGCAGGAAAAGAGCAGGTGGAGGCGGCGGTTGGAGCAGCCCATGAGGCATTTGAGGTGACGAAAAAGCTGTCGAGTTATGAACGGGCTGAAGCGTTGGAGTATATTTCGAGTGAGATAGAAAAGAGGAATGAAGAGTTGGCTGTGTCGATCGCGAAGTCAGCTGGGAAGGCGATAAAATCCGCAAGGGTCGAGGCGTCGCGGGCGGTCAATACGTTTAAGATCGCAGCAGAGGAGGCGAAGAGGATCGATGGTGAGATTCTCCCACTGGATCTGAGCCCTCAAACGACGAAGAGGTGGGGGTTGGTCAGGCGCTTCCCAATCGGGGTGATTGCCGGAATCACACCGTTTAACTTCCCTCTGAATCTTGTGGCGCATAAGGTGGCGCCGGCGATTGCTACGGGGAATACGATTATTTTGAGGCCCGCATCACAGGCAGCTGCGACATCGATGATCTTGGCAGACATCATCAAGGAATCGGGATATCCGTCCGGTGGATTTAATGCTGTGCCGTGCGGGTATAAGGCGGCGGATGTTTTGGTCGAGGACGAGAGAGTAAAGAAGATCACGTTTACAGGGAGCCCGGACATCGGATGGGAGCTCAAGAGGCGGGCGAATAAGAAGAAAGTGACGCTGGAGCTAGGGGGGAATGCGGCTGTGGTAATCGAACCGGATGCCAATCTGGAGTTTGCGCTGCCGAGGGTATTATTGGGAGCGTATTCCTATTCGGGGCAGGTCTGTATCTCCATCCAGAGGATTTTCCTTCATGCAAAGATCTATGACAAATTCATGGCGGATTTTGTGGAGGCGACAAAGAAACTGAAGATGGGCGATCCCATGGACGAACAGACGGATGTAGGGCCGATGATCAATCTGGGTGCTGCCGAACAGATAGAGGAATGGATGAACGAGGCAGTTGAGAATGGGGCACGGATTGTGTGCGGCGGCGGAAGAGACGGGGCGATGGTTGAGCCGACGATTCTGGAGAAGGTGAAGCCGGAGCTTCGAATATCATGGTTGGAGGCATTTGCGCCTATCGTTGTAGTGTACCCCTACAAGGATTTTGACGAAGCTCTCAAAGCTGTGAACAATTCCATGTACGGATTGCAGGCGGGTGTTTTCACGAGCGATATAAACAAAGCCTTCCAGGCTTACGAAGCCCTGGATGTCGGCGGCGTCATCGTCAACGACATCCCGACATTCCGCATCGATCACATGCCCTACGGCGGCATCAAAGAGAGTGGGTTCGGCCGCGAAGGCCTCAAATATACCATCGAAGAGATGACCGAGATGAAATTGATGGCAATAAATTTGAATATATAAGGGGTATACTGTGATCCGGTAAAAAAATGGGTACAGGCAGCTTTTTCCTAACGGAAAAACGAGCCAGTCCCCATTTTTGTCCGGTCCGTTTGGGAACCGGACCCTACATCTAGATCGAGAAGCCATACCTGACTTTGTCAATTTCAGAATAATTCTGGGAGACTACATAAAACTCCTCGAACTGTAATTCGTGTGCGGCTTTTTTTAGTTTTCTATAGTCACTCTGTGAGGGAGTAACCTCGACTTCGTAGGCGACCTTCCTGTCCAGAACAAAATCGATCTCTATGCCATTTTTCTTCTCATAGAAATTGATGTCACCTTGAGTCCTTAAAATCTGGAAGACACTATTTTCAAAGAGATGCCCAATACTGAGTTGTGCAAAATGATTAGCTAGACCAACATCACAGAGATACAGCTTGGGCATTTTCCTCATTTCTGAATTCTTTCCTCTTGTATACGGGCGAACAGTCTTAATGAAATAAGTTCCCTCGAGAAAGGCGATGTAATCATACAGAGTTGGACGTGTGATGCCGAGCTCATTGGAGAGTTTATGAATGTTTAATTTGGAGCCGATCCTCTGCATCAGAAGCAATATTAAGCGGTGGAGCGCTTCATTGCGACGAAAATCTGCGAGCTGAAGCACCTCGAGTTGAAAAAAAGATGTGAAAATCTCCTCGAGAGCCTTCTTTTTCTCCTCGGCATTTGACTTGAGGACGACACCTGGGAATCCTCCATACAGGACAAATTCGTTGTAGAGTGGAGAGATCATTTCAAATTGGGTTTTGGTAATTTTCTGGTTTTTTGGGGAGAGTTTTATGGAGTTTCCCTTGAAATCTAGAAATTCGGTGAAATCTAATGGAAAGAGCTCAAACAGATACTTTCTTCCCGAGAGGCTTTCTGTGAAGAGGTTTTTTAGATAAAAACTGGCAGATCCGGTGAGAAAAAACTTCACCCGGTAGTGATCGATAAAATATTTAACGACTGAGGGCAGTGCTTTCACGAATTGAATCTCATCGATGAAGAGACAGGCTTTTTTTGTGAAGTCTATCCCCAAGATCTCGATGGATGATTTGATCTGCTCGTAGTTTGGGGCGCTGAAAAGTTGGCGGTTGATGGGATTCTCTAGATCAAGGAATATTTTGTTTTGGGAATCGATCTGGTCAAAGAAGTAATTTAGGACTGTGGTTTTCCCGGTTCTGCGCATCCCGGTAATGATTAGAGCCTCTGGAGAATTCAGGTAGGGCGTGATTTCTTTGAAAATCTTTCTTGGGTGGATCATTTGAGTTTATTTTACATAAAGATTAACTATTTGTCAATTATATATTTACATTTAGTTTAACTTATTGCATATTATGATTCACATTTAGCAGATTTTATAGGGTCTTGTCGTGTTTCCGACATTCGGGATTTTCAAATCCGTAAAATTTGTTCCTGTGATCCTCCTGATTATTTAGACGAACGGGGGAAAGAATTTTCTCAGCGATGATGAAGCGAAAAATGTAGCGAATACATTATTTTAAAAAAGGTGACAGTCCCTTTTTTTACATCGTTAATGAGATGTTGACCCTACGCAAATGAATTGATATTATTTGAGCACCATAAAAAAAAGGGCATCAACCATAACGATGAACAACACTCATAAATCGGACCACTACCCATTATGAAATGCAAATCCTGCCAATCTGAAAATCCTCCGGATAGCCGCTTTTGCAGCAGCTGCGGCACCAGATTCTCTCATGAAAGCGAAGATCTTTCAGCGACGGAAACCTACTATACTCCTCTGACAGAGATGGAGGTCGGGTCCACTTTTGCAAACAGATACCAGATCATCGAAGAGCTGGGCCGGGGCGGTATGGGCCGCGTCTACAAAACCCTCGACAAGGAGATCAACGAGAAGGTCGCCATCAAGATCTTAAAGCCCGAGATTTCCGCCGAAAAAGGCACGATCGAACGCTTCCGCAACGAATTGCGCCTCGCCCGCAAAATCCGCCACATGAACGTGTGTCAGATGTTCGACATCACCAAAGAGAGAAATGTGTACTTCATCACCATGGAATATGTGTCCGGTGAAGACCTGAAGACAACCCTCCACAGAGTGGGCCGGCTCAGCGTCGGAAAAACTCTGATCATCGCCAAACAGATCTGCAAAGGCCTGGCCGAAGCCCACAGGCACGGCGTTATCCATCGCGACCTCAAACCCCACAACATCATGATCGATAGAGTTGGAGATGTGCGCATCATGGACTTTGGCATCGCCCGGTCTTTAAATTCCAAAGGCCTTACAGAATCAGGAGTGATGATCGGCACACCTGATTACATGTCCCCGGAACAAGCCCTGGGTGATCCCGTGGATCAGCGCTCGGATATCTATTCACTGGGCGTCATCCTCTATGAGCTTCTCACGGGTGAAGTTCCTTTTAAGGGCGACACCGCCTTCAGTGTGGTCCTGAAACACAAGACAGAACCACCTCCCGACCCCAGGGAATATAACGATCAACTTTCCGGTGAAATTACAGCTCTCATCCTCAAATGTTTGGAAAAGGACAAAAAGAAACGGTTTCAAAATGTCGAGGAACTGCTCGAAGAGATCATAAGCATCGAGCAACGCCAGCCAACCACAGATAAAGTCGTTCCCGACAGAAAAAAAAGCGCAACTCTTCCAAGGAAAGGTCTTCCCAAATTCATCCTTCCGGCAGCATTCTTACTGGCAGTTATACTCATCGTCGCATTCATTTTTTGGCCGGATAACGAACAAGTGCCGCTTCAGATCGATACCGCCCCCCCCGATGCAGAGGTTATTCCGGAAA
>CAZIMJ010000264.1:0-17983 GCA_964540205.1 uncultured Eubacteriales bacterium
CACTCTCAGTTTCCCCAGCGAGGAAACTTCGCTCGGATCCGGACTTCCCTCACATCTCCCCCTGGGAGATGTGCCATGCCCGTCCAGCCCTTCTCACGGTTTTCTCCACCACACAATCTGATCACTCAACAGTGCTATCGAGTATTTATATCATCAAAGATTTAGAAATGCATCCCGTGAAGGATGTGAACATTTCCTCTTAAAACATTCAGTTTTCACCGCTTTTTCTTATAAACCTCTTATATCCGATCCGGGCAAGATAAACACTCACAAAGATGATGAGCGCGCCCACTGCCTGCTGCCCAGTGATCCTCTCATCGATTAAGAAATAGGCAAAGATCGCTGTGAAGACAGGGATCAGATAGTCGTAGACCGCGGTTTTGGTGTTCCCCACTCGTTGCACGGACGCATACCAGATCACATAGCAGATAGCGAGAGCAAACAATCCCGAGTAAAGGAGTGATCCCCAAGCTTTGAGGGAAACAGTGCGGAAGGAGATATGGGAGATGTCTTTAATACTGAACGGGAGAAAGAAAGCGGTTCCGACTGCCATGGTTAGAGTTGTTAGCTTTAAAGGAGACATTCGTTCGAGCAGCGGTTTGGAAAACACGGTGAATACAGCCCAAAAGATGTTTCCACAGAAGATCATCAGGTCGCCTCTCACGCTTAGAGAGGAGAACTGGAAGGTCCCAAGTCGGCTTGCGATCACCAGATAGAAGCCAACAAAAGAGAAAAGAATTCCCGCCCATGCTGCGATGTGAACTCTCTCGTGCTTCATCAAAGAGCTCAAAAGGGCGATGAACACCGGCGTCATGGCAATGATGATCGCCGAATTGGAAGCGGTTGTCAGGTCGATGCCGTGAATAAAAACCATCTGGTAGGCGGTGTTGCCGATGAGGCCAAGGATTACAAGCTTCCAGAAGGTTTTTTGATCCACCTTAAAGCTTTCACCGCTTAAAACAAGAATAAGGACAAGCACCACAGAAGCGAAGAGCAATCGGATACCGTTGAAACCGAGCGGGGACAACTCTCTGAGCGCTATTTTTACGAATGAAAAATTTATCGCCCAGAACAGAATGGCCATAAGCATGAGGGCATCGGTCGTTCCGAATTTTTTGTAGTCTGCATCTCCAATCTGTGTGTTTGTCATTTTTATTCGAGGACAGAGTATACTTAAATACATCAAAATATGAAAATCCGAATTCCAAAAGCAAGTGAACCTTGCCACAACTGAAAGACTGTTGGCCTGTGAGCAAAAAAGCAATCCGTGACAAGAATCCTGGGATACGACCTAGATAGAATCGTCGCTCAGAATTTGAGGCTGGAATCTGTTATGGTATGTGGCGGGGATAATGGGCCTCTACTGTCGAGACCAGACCCCCCCGCGGATTAAATTCTCCCACCACAGAGGCTTTAACCGGATGACAGGCCTTCACGATATCCTCGAGTATGCGGTTGACTGCGTTTTCATAGAATATGCCCAGGTTGCGGTAGGCCAGGAGATACATCTTGAGGGACTTGAGTTCCAAGCAGCTCTTGTCAGGAACATAGGATATAAATATCGTCCCAAAATCTGGGAGGCCTGTTTTTGGACAGATCGACGTGAATTCAGGATAAGCTATTTTTATTTCATAATTGGGGAATTGATTGGAAAATATATCGATTCCCGGGAGTTGGGTCCTTAAACCAGCCTTCGCCTCCTTTTCTGTGTATCCTGTGCTTTTGGTCTTTTTTTCCTTCATTTTTTTATATCTAGAACTTTCAGTGCAGTATATACCAACTACCAATCGATAACAAATGAAGGATCTTTCCAAAGATTACCGCTAGGATTTTTCGCCAAAATGTTAAGGCCCTTGCCTCTCTTATGTTTTAAAAGTAATAGCGGATTCGAAATTCTAACCGAAAGTCGTTCTGTTTCTCCCCGAATTCACTGCCGTTTTTTCCCAGCAGGACCGCAATTTTCGCCCGGAGCTCCAGGTTAGTTATGGGGTTATAAAGTAATTCCGGTGTCAGGGAAAAACTTTTGTCCGTGAGGTTAAAAATGCTGGTGAAAGAAGGGATAAAATAAAGGATATCCCATGGCTCTCTTTGGCTTATCCGGAGATAGAGATAATCCTGCATGGGTGCGAATGTTCTATAGGCCTGGCTTGCTGCACCAGCCAAGAAGTTGAGCTGACTGTCATTTCCTGTTAACAGATAGGACTGGTATGCTTGCTCAATAAGAAAATAAAAATCTCCCATCTCGCTGAAGGTGTAACCGTTGCCGTTTTTGAAATATTCGAAGATAAAGGTCGTATCCGTCCTGGTGAGAAATCGGGCACCCAACAGGTAGCTAGTACTGGCATAACTTTCCTCAGCGACGTTCTCATTTCGGTCGATAACCTTTTTTCTGTAGTCAGGTATATAAGCCAATTCACCGTGTATCTCAAAATTGGAGGTTACATTGCGGGAAAAGTCTATCCCATAGCGGGCTTGCACGCTCTCTCCCAACAAAAACATGATATCTATATCGGTGTCATAAAACAGAAAATAGAGTTTCCCGCCAAAATTCAACTTATTCCGCTCTCCAAAATCGCTGTTGATATGGTCATATACAGGTACGAGGACCGGAGTAAGAGTGATGGTCTTCAATTTCCCCTTGAAGCTCTTGATATAATCCATGGATACTACCACAAAACCCTCGAGAGCAAGATCGGGATCATTGGGATTCTTGGGGCGATCAATAAAAGCAACAGGATTCCAGGCATAACCCTTGCCCCATTTCATGCGCTTTTTGCCGGCATCAAGATGAAAGGAAAGAGACGGTTTTACCGAGAGAAAAGCTTCATACAAGGTCGTGTCGTAAGACCAGCTTGAAAATGACTTGGTGATATCCGTATTTGTGCGCATTTTTGCCTTGACAATACCTCTCTCGTAGCTTAAATCCAAAAGGGCATTAAAATTGTACTCAGGGATTGTTTCCCCTTCTTCAAGGCTGTAAAACTTGAGCTTATAAAGCCAGGAGTCTCTATCCAAGCCTAAGAGAACGGGACGAAATTCAAAATATCCACCGAATTGAAACGGTTTTTTTTCTATCTCGGTAAAATCAAGAGTATACTCTTCCTGCGCAGACAGACCTGAGACCAATAAACTTAAGAGGATAAGAACAAGAATGGTTGAACGCACTTATCTCAATGATTCCAGACTGGGTAAAAAGGGCAACGTAAAAACCTCATCTTTGAATTCTCTTTGCTTGATTCCGGCGAATATCATCACCGATTTGTATCCTTGATGTAAAGGGCTATCGGTTTCAATCACAGAAGGCCTTACAATGCCTCCCTCAAAGTCCTTGATCTGTTTGAAATAAATGGTTTTGATCAGCATGGAAGTCTCTGTGAGGCATTCGATCTTAATCGGTAATTTCTTCTTTTTATCGGCCCACATCTTCAATTCATCATAAGCAACAGAATTTGATTTCGCCTTCAGGTGTAAAAGATATTGGTCCCCCAGGTCTTCAACCTCCACGACATTATATTCCTCTGCATAATCCAGCCTCAGTATATCCGCATTATTGAATACCCCCCCGACAACGGATTGAAGGCTGGTTATTCGAACAGGTTTGCCCACATTGGGGATGTACAACCACATGTTTTCATCCAGCCGCAGGGTGCTTCTGCCCTTTTCACTGGCGGGTGAGATAAAAAGTGCAGCGATTTTATCTTTCCCCTTTTTAACCGTAAATAGCACGAACTCTTTTTCTCTCCCATTCGGTTCGATGTTGATAAGCTTCCTGTAGGACTCGAAGGATTCCGGATTAAGATTCCTATCCACCTGCTTGAGGAGTTGAGTGTTGTCGATGGCGACATCAGGAAGTAATACAAATGGAAATAAAAATAATATAAAAACAACAATTGCGATTTTTTTCATGTCTGATCTTCCTTCTCCAAAATCTTTCGAATGGCCTCCTCGACACTTCCCTCAAACTCATAATAGGTAATTTCTTGCGCTTCAAGCGCATCTCGCATTTTGTTGCCGATGCTTCCTGCAACAACTACGGTCACATTTCTTCCGGCAAGAAAATTTGCCGCCGAAACTCCAGCACCGCCTCTGTCATCCTTATATGGATTTTCAACAACTTCCGAGAGTTTCCCTTTATTATCAATAATAAGAAAGCAGGGGCACCGCGCAGCAACATGGCTTACCGAATCCTTTAAAGTTTCTCCATCGGCTGCAACTGCAATTATGACTTTTTCTCCTCCCATAAGATATGGTTGGAATATCAAAACTAATGAAATGAAAACAAGCATCACTCGAAACATGGTTCATCTCCTATTTCTCTCAAAATGAAAAATTCAATAATAATACTTTCATATCCATTATACGCTGACTTAGAAACATGATAATCCTTATATATGTCTGAGAGCATCAACGGGCTCCATCCTTGACGCTTTAAATGCAGGCTGTAGCGCAGCAACAACCGATACAATGATCACTATTGCTGAAATCCAGAGGATATCTCCCGCACTTAAACTGGGGGAGAGCACAAGGCCTGATTGTCTTCCGAAATTGAAAGAGATGTTTACAAGGTTAATCAAAAACACAAGACCAATAGCCAGAATATTTCCCACAGCAGCGCCAAAAACACCGAGGAAGAATCCCTCAATCAAAAACAGGGAGAGAATTTTCTTTGGCTTGGTCCCGATGGCTGAAATGGTGCCGATTTCCCTGATCCGTTCAAACACGGCCATGATCATGACATTCATAATGCTGACTAGGACTATCGCAATGAGCATGAGTTTGATGAAAAACGTCATAACATCTATCATCCTGGCGACATTATAGAATGGAGAGAGCTTCTCCCATGTGCGGACATCAAAAACTTGCTTCCCCTGCGTGTTGAGTTCCTTTGACAGCATTTCATCGAGTCTATTGCTGACAGCATTCAGCTTGCTGAAATCTTTAAGCCTAATGGCCACCTCGCTGACCTCCATTTCGTCCATACGTAAAACTTCCATGGCATCTTTGATGTGCATATAGCCATCCCTGCCTCCGGGCCCGGTCACGCTCTCGATAATGCCACCGATCACAAATTGTTTGCCATTGACCGAACCATCCCGGTTCGTTGCTATCACAACTACTGTGTCTCGTACCTTGACTTTCAGCCCGGTTGCCAGCAACTCGGGGATCAGGATCTCCCCTTCTTTAATGGATTTCTCCCCCTGTTTTATCCTGGAGAGAAAAAGCGGGACTGTGGCGATCTCTTTTTCGGGGTAGACTCCGTTTACCCTGATGTTAGTCGTCTCTATAAAATTGCTAAACATCCCCCCGAATTTTATTCTCGGTGAAAAAGCTTCGATCTCTAAAATTTCTCCCAGAGTTTTTTCAAGTTTTTTTTCCGCTTTTTCGCTGAGATTTAATGTCAAGGGCAGGCTATCGATGGAGGCGACATATCCTCTTTTATGGACCTGGATGTGTCCGAGCATAGAATCTGTGATCTGGCCGATCATAATATATTTGAACGAACCGGAAGCAGCGACAAACACCAGCACAAACATAACGCCGATCGCGATGAGAGAGGACGTCAGGAGAGTTCTTCTTTTGTATCTCGTCAAATTCCGCACAGCAATTTTAAAAAGTTTAAGCATGCCGGCCTCCCATCCCCTGAGTCCGGCCGATAAGCATACCGTCCTGGAGTGTGTAGACTGTTTCCACCTCGCGGACTATCTTTGGATCATGCGTGGAAAAGATGAAGGTCACACCGAATTCCTCCTTCATCTGTCGCATAATATCAATGACCATAAAGGCCGTCTTGCTGTCTAAATTTGCCGTAGGCTCATCAGCCAGCACAAGTCGTGGATTGGTCACTAGCGCTCTGGCTACAGCAACCCTCTGTTTCTGTCCACCAGAAATCTGATCAGGATATTTATCTTTTTGATCCATCATTCCGACAGTTTTCAAGAGCGAAATAACCCGGTTTTTTCTTTCCTCCGACGGCACATTCTGTACGATCAAAAGTGGATATTCGACATTTTCATAAACCGTCAAGACAGGAATCAAGTTAAAATCCTGAAATATAAACCCGAGATTCTCTCCTCGAAAAGAAGCTGCCTCTTTGCGTGTCAGTTCAGAGGTATTCACCTCAGCGACCTTCAATGTCCCTGAGGTGGGCTTGTCTAGACAGCCGATAAGATTGAGCAGAGTTGTTTTTCCGCTTCCTGAAGGACCTATAAAAGAAATGAAGGAGGCTGGTTCTATTTCAAAGCTCACGGATTTTAGAGCTTCCACCTTGATTTCTCCCAAAGTGTAGACCTTTGTTAAATTTTTCGCATTGATTAAACTCATAACAAACCTCGAAATATAATTTTTAACCTCAGTTTTTTCACATCTTAATGTTATGCGTGCTTATCTCATCTGTTTTGTTGTCAAAATCAAAGTTCCTCTTGACAATTAGTGAAGCTCAGACTATATTCTAAATGAGAATGATTATCATTGTCAATAAGGGATTTTAATTGTCAGGACCCTACAGATTGAGACATAAGTTTGAAGGCCATGCCTCCCGATTGACAGTACCCCGGGAGGCCATTCTGGAGTTTTTGAGCAGATCATCAAAACACATGAGTGCTAAGGAAATTTATGCTTCCCTCTACAAATCTTGTCCAGGTATGGGGCTGAGCACTATCTACCGTACACTTGACCTGCTAACCAAAATGGGAATTGCTACAAGACTTTCTCTCGGTGACGGACAGAGCCGATATGAGTTCAGATCTAAGGAAAAAGAAAAACATCACCACCACCTTATCTGCACCAAGTGTGGGAAAATCATCAACTACAGTGAATTCTTGGATGAGGAATTACGCCTCGTAATAAAGACAGAAGAAAAACTGGCAAAAAAATATAATTTTACAATCCATGATCACAATATTGAGTTTTTAGGTTTATGCGAAAAATGTAAATGAAAAAATATAAAAAGGAGTAATGCATGAAAAAAATTGTCCACATATTCGGAATGGTTTTTGTTTCATTTTTTTTTATTTCTCATGGTCTTTATGCACAAAGAGTTTACAAAGATGACCCCGGAATTGAAGATGATTATTATGACCTAAATCTAACACAGGAGCAAATGGAGAAGATCGATAAACTTGAGCTTGAACTCGAGAAAGAGCTCTCTCCCCTTATTTCCAAACTCAGGTCTAATTATATGGAGCTTGATGAACTTGAGGCACTGAGGGGTTCTGATCCAGCCAAAATTAATAAAATTTGGGATGTGCTTTATAAGCTTGAAGAGGACATTCATAATAGAGAAATTTCACACGAAAAAGAGATCAGAAATTTATTAACCGAAGACCAAAAAGTCATATTTAACTCTTATTACGACTATGCCCTGAACCCTTATGCGAGTGGTGATTTCGGTCAAGGATATTATGGACGCGGGTTCATGGGATTTCGAGGTGGTAATCATGGATACGGACGCTACGGCTACGGTGCCGGGATGGGGAGAAACTACTTAGGGAGAGGTGCTGGCAGGGTGGGCCGCGGCTATTATGGCTATGGAAGAGGCGTCTCTAGAGGTTACGGCATGAATCGGGGGAATTTCGGACTTGGTGGCGGCCGCTTATCAGGCCCTAACAATTACCGCTATTATCCTCGATTCAGGTACGGCAGGGGGCCCTGTGGTGCTCGATTGGCTAAATGGTATCGCATGGGTTATGGCAGAGGCCGTTGGAACTGGAACGACTAAAGCATTATCAACCAAATCTAACGACACCCAATTTAATCCTGAATTTACTTTAAAGAAAAAACGAGGGAAAAGTAATGTCCAGAGATGATATAGATCTGGAAAAATTTGCGAGAGAACTTCAAGAACAGTTCATGGAACAAATACGAAAACGATACTCTCAAACTGTTATAGATCATTGGCAAAATCCAGAAATTTCAGAAAAATAAACTCAATTAAAATGACCCAAATGTGGATACACATTAGTGAAGAAGAACTATTAAGCACATAGTTTAAGATTTGATGAATTTATTTATTCAGCTTAATCCTGCAAATATCTCTATCCTATAGCAAACATTGTTGCTTTGACAGCACAAGAAACAATGCAGAAATTGTAAAAACAAAAAAAGACACGAAGTGCCATGAAAAAACTTAAAGGAAAAGCAATATCATCCGGTATTTCCAAAGGTATAGTTAATCTTTATTCTAACAAGTATGAAGAATCCATCCCGCACTATGGAATTGATGAAGGCCAGATACCAAACGAAATTGAACGGCTTAAGCAGGCATTCGAAAAAACAAAATCCCTGATGAGCGAGATGATAGCTCTTTCCAAACAATCCTCTGAAGAGCAGGCAGCAGAGATAGTTAATGTTCATCTGATGATACTTGATGATCCCAAACTATTTCTTAAAATTAAGCAACTCATCATTCAGAATAAAATAAATGCTGAGCATGCAATAAACGATATTTTCAATGAATACATCGATTTGCACAAAAAAAAGCACATGCATTTTCAGGAACTCGTCCATGATTTCAAGGATGTGAGAGACCGTCTCCTTTCCTCTTTCTCAGAGACCTCAGGTCACTTTGAGTGCTCTATAGATGAGCGTGAGCCGGTTATTGTGGCAACACATCGGCTTAATTCTCATATGCTACTGAACAAGCCAAGAGAACATATCCTTGCCTTTGTCACTATGGAAGGGGGATATACCACTCATGCCGCAATTCTTGCAAGATCACTGGATATTCCAGTCATATTTGGCATAGATGTCAAGAAAGAGCTCAGCTGTGGAATACGTGCGATTATAGACGGAATGACGGGGAAGGTCATTATATCCCCAGATGAAGCAACTGAAAAGTACTATGATAAAAAGGTCAAGCAGTATCGAATAAGGAGACAATCCTGCGAGGTGCGTAGCCATTTAAAAACAAAAACAAAATCCAATGTCAGGATCACTCTTAAAGTCAATATCAGTAATCCTGGTGAAATGGATTTTATTGGAGGATTTAATCATGATGGAATAGGTCTTCTTCGTACTGAGTTTTTATTCCTAGACCGGGAGCATCCTCCTACAGAAGAAGAGCAGTATAAGATGTACAGGACCATATTACAGAGAGCAGAAGGCAAACCAGTAGTCATAAGACTACTGGATATTGGTTCAGACAAACTTCCTCTATTCCTCGATCTTCCTGACCAAACCAATCCTGATCTTGAAATTAGGGGTTCACGTGCTGTTGAATATTTTTATGGAATTTATTTAACTCAGGCCAAAGCATTATTGCGTGCTTCTCAGTACTCAGAAATGAAGATACTGTATCCAATGGTATCTGACATGAGTGATGTGAAAATATTTAAATCTCTTATTGCTGACGCAAATAAGAAGCTGAGGGAAGAGGGGCAACCACACCGTAAGTCAGTGAAGGATGGGATAATGATAGAAACCCCCGCGGCTGCACTCCTGGCAGATCAGCTTCTGAGCCAAGTGGACTTTGCGAATATCGGATCAAATGACCTTTTGCAATATACACTTGCGGCATCCCGGGGAAATCCTATTGTAGAAGAGAAATATCATATTCTCCATCCGGCCATGGTGAAATTGATGGAGATGACAATTAGAGCGGGGAAAAAACACAACAAGGAAATCTGCCTGTGTGGAGAAGTTGCTTCTTTTGAAGAGTACTATCCATTGTTCCTTAAAATAGGACTGCGATGCTTCAGCGTTGCAGCCATGAAGTTCCCCGCTATTAAATGCGATCTTATGCATGTCTCAATAGACCGGTCCTCTTCTCTGATAAGAGAGGTGTATGAAGCCTCATCCAAGAAAACGCTGGAAAAATTGTTTAAAAAGACTCTGTGAGCTTTCTCACAAGGTTAGATTAATTAGATCAGATGACGATGACCAAAATCGAGCCATTTGAAAAACATTCATCAGAATATGATGGATGGTTTGAAAACGACAGGTTTGTTTATGAGACTGAGTTCCATAGAGTTGTAACTCTCTATTCTGTTAGTGAAGTTGTCCGATACTTAAAGGACGCAGGTTTTAAAAACCTTTTCTATGATGTTTCAGAGTCCCTAGGCTTGTCGATGCGTATAAATGCACCATGAGCATTATATCTATGAGCCATTTTTATCTCCATATCAAAAATTAATTTAACTTTAGCGCCGAATAGTCACTTTTCGTACGCCGCGCACCTGGCGAAAATTCGCACCCTGGCTTATGCAATTGAGCACTTGATCACGATCAGTGACAATAGAACCAGAGATGGCGTCAAGTCCATATTCGAAAAGCACCGGAGATAAGGGAGTGCTGGGGCCAAGCATCATTTTGTAGGCATCTGGTGCGATAAGATCCAAGAGAACACCCAATGTGTGATTTACAAGAGTGGTACTTGTAATGGCCACCACCTCTGCCTGAGGAAGTAGGGTTTCTACTTCATTGCCTGTGATGTCCCCGGGACGGCCACGTCCAGGGAGTTCGAAGGTCCATAATTTTTCAGCCTTTGTCTTCAAGCGCTTGACGAAAGGAAAATGTCCGATAATCGCTATCCGTTTCCCTTTTCCCTGAGCGAGGATTTCTTCTTCCGCATTCAAGTCTATACACAGTGTTTCATTAATAGCCAACACAGAGTTAATTGCAGCGATACCTATCGACCTTTCCAAACTATGAGAAGAAAGGCATAGTTGGGCCAATTCTAGTGCTCCTGTGGGTAAAAGATGTCCGGCACATTCCACTTGGTGTCCTCCGGATGGAAAGAGGGATGCGGCCATGGTGGAGGCGAGGCCACAGCGACATGATGTGACCGCAGTCCAATACACACAGGTACGAATATCTGACACATTATGATCGATCTTTAATGATGACAGAATGTCTTGTAGTACAGCTTTCGTCTTTTTCATCAATTCTCTCCGATTTCCTTAATAAAATACTCATAACATATAACATAGAAAAAACCGGATGTTAAATGGACCATAAAAGTATAAAAACTTAATAATTAAAAATTATGGTTGACAACTGCGCTAAAAGCACTTATATTATGCTGTTATTGAAAATGGTTATCATTATCATTAATAGAGTATGAAATGCCACGACCTCAAATATGGCAACACAGAAACAGAAGGCAATTCTGCCGTTGGACAGGACCACGTGAGGCAATTCTTCAGCTTCTGAGCCAAACACCGAAACATATGAGCGCCAAAGAAATGTATGCAGCTATTCACAAACACTATCCAGGAATAGGATTGACGACAATCTATCGCACATTAGACCTTTTGACACGGATGGGGCTCATTCATAAATTCTCCTTTGGCGATGGACACAACCGATATGAATTTATCTCCGATGAGAGGAAAAAGCACCACCATTATCTCATCTGCACCAATTGCGGAAAAATTTTCGATTACAGAGAGTTTGAAGAAGAAGAACTAGCACTGGTAAAAAAAACACAGGAGAGGCTGGCAAAAAAATACGATTTTCAAATAGAAGGGCATAACATCGAGTTTTTAGGACTTTGTCAAATATGTCAGAAATAAAAAATATTCAGATAAGAGAATTTAGAAGGTTGATCGAAATCAATCACTTTAATTCTTAACCATGAATTTAAAAACCACAGAAAGGAGGTGATTTAGATGCCAAGAGGAGATCGCACAGGACCGATGGGCTTCGGCCCAAGGACCGGCCGTAACATGGGCTATTGTTCTGGATATTCAGCTCCGGGTTTTATGAATCCTGGAGCAGGATACGGATACGGCCGAGGCATGGGGTACGGCAGGGGATGGGGCCGTGGAATGGGCCTTGGGAGAGGCAGAGGTTTAGGCCGTTTTTGGGGCCAACCCTATCCAGCAGCAGATTTTTATCCACCGATACCAGGATTTCGCTCCCCTTATGATCCTTGGGGAGCTGCAGAAATTACTCCTGAACAGGAGCAAAACATTCTAAAATCCGAGGCAAAAACGCTCAAAGGTGAAATCGCTCAAATTGAAAAGCGGATCAAAGAACTCGAAGGAGAGAAGAAGTGAAAGTTGCCATCTCAACAGACATGGGTTATGTATCAGCGCACTTTGGACGTTGTGCGTCCTACACGATCGTTGACATTGAAGAAGGGAAAGTCGTCAACAGGGAAGAAATCCCGAATCCAGGCCATCAGCCGGGATTTCTTCCCCAATACCTCTCTGACAGGGGAGTCAGCATCATCATTGCAGGGGGGATGGGGCCACGCGCTCAGGATTTATTTGCTCAGAAGAACATTGAAAGCATGATCGGTGTTCAAGGCCCCATCGATGATGTCATCACCAAATTCATCGATCAAGAAATCGAAGCAGGTGAAGATATGTGCGGGCACAAGCACGGCGAGGTTGAATATGAGGACCTTGCCTCCCCCGGAGAACCTACAAATCAAAAGGAAGACTCCAAAATATTTATCACGGCTCAAGGAAAAGATCTTGAGGCTGACATTGACCCCCGTTTCGGAAGAGCTGAGTATTTTCTCATATTGGACCCTAAAACAATGCATTTTGAGGTCTTAGAAAATCCAAATAAAAACGCTGCCCAAGGTGTCGGGATCCAAAGTGCACAGCTTGCCGTAGAAAACAATGCAAGTGTTGTTATCACAGGACAATGCGGCCCGAATACTGAAAGAGTTCTCAACTCTTCCGGGATCCGAATCATCACCGGAGCGGAGGGAAAAATTAAAGAGGCCATCCATCAATTCCTGAAGGAGGCCTCGTGATGGCCAAGGATGAGGCCCAGCTCAAGGTGGACAAAAACCTTGAACACATAAAGAACAAACTGCTTGTTTTTAGCGGCAAGGGCGGTGTCGGCAAAAGCACTGTGGCGGCAAATCTTTCCCTTGCCTTTGCCAGGAAGGGGTTGAAAGTCGGGCTTTTGGATGTGGATATCCACGGTCCAAACTTGGCCAAAATGCTGGGTGTCGAAGACAAAAGATTGGACGTTTCCGCCGGTGGAATCCGCGCCGTAGAGGTCAATGACAACCTGAAGCTGGTCTCCATATCTTTTCTGCTCCAGGATCCTAATATGCCTGTTATTTGGCGCGGCCCGATGAAGATGAAGGCCATACAACAGTTTCTGGCCGAAGTGATGTGGGGAGAGTTGGACTGGCTGGTTATCGACTCTCCTCCTGGGACAGGAGACGAACCTTTGTCCATCGCACAACTCATACCGGCGACAGGTGCAGTTGTGGTCACCACTCCTCAGGAGGTCTCCGTAATGGACTCCCGAAAGGCCATCCAGTTCGGCCGGCAACTCGGTCTCAAAATGTACGGGATCATCGAGAATATGAGCGGTATGATCTGCCCTCACTGTGGAAAGAAGATCGGCATCTTCAAAGAGGGGGGAGGCGAGAAAGCCGCGAATGAGCTGCAGGTGCCTTTTTTGGGTAGGATCCCTCTCGATCCTCAAATTGTCGCTCTGGGAGACGAGGGAAAATCTTTTATCGAATCATTACCCGAGGTGCCCGCAAGCAAGGCCTTTATGGAGGTCGCCGAAAAAATTCTGGAAAGCGCCTGATATTTTTCCAGTTACTATTTTGAGGAGATTCAATGAAAAAAATCGGTATCATCATCTGTGGCCGCTATCAGGATTGTGGCGGAGGGAAATGTTTTAGAGCGCTCAGAGAGCGAGTGGGGGCATTTGCTATTTATCCCAAAGATGAACCTGTCGAAATCGTCGGGTATTCCTATTGCGGGGGATGCCCGGGTGGAAATGTCGAGTATGTTCCAGAGGAGATGAAAAAAAACGGCGCTGAAGTCATCCATCTTGCGACAGGCTTGGTCGTGGGCTACCCGCCGTGTCCTCAAATTCATCAATTCAAACAATTCATCGAAACCTATTGGGATATTCCTGTGGTCATCGGCACACATCCCATCCCGTTGAAGTATCTTGAGGCACACCAGAAACTTCCCTTCTGGGAAAAAACAAACATGAAAGAGCTTGCCGGCAACCTTATGCAGGAAGATATCACCATCATGAAAGATTACAACTAGGAGAAAAACATGCAAAAAACCGGAAGTGGTCAAGGCCGCGGAGGAGGACAAGGTCGCATGGGCGGAAGAGGACTTGGCCCAGGAGGAGGATGTATTTGTCCTTCGTGTGGCACCCGTGTACCCCATCAAAGGGGGACTCCATGCAACCAAAGAACATGCCCCAAGTGCGGGGCGAACATGACACGCTGAGAGGTGCGATTTTGCCCATTTATGAATTCGAGTGCCAGGATTGCGGAAAAACCACGGAATTCTTCTTTCGCACCACACAGGACAACGTTGACCTTTTGTGCTCGAAATGTCATTCAACAAAACTCTTAAAAATTTTTTCCTCTCCTGCAACGGTCATTACCAGACAAACTTCTACAGGCGGGTTAACATGCTGTGGCAGCACAGAGCGCTGTGATGCACCTCCGTGTTCGAACGGAGACTCCTGTCGCAGAGACCAGGATTAATGGCGCCCCCGCGAAAAAAGGAACAGTTTATGGCAAAAACCGATCAAATCCATTTGACCATTGTATATGACAATAACGCTTATAAGGAGTCGCTCCAAACCGACTGGGGTTTCTCCTGCTTCATTCAAGGCCTGGAAAAATCCATCCTTTTCGATACAGGAGGCAATGGAAATGTCCTCTTTGAAAACATGGAAAAACTCGGGATCTCGCCGAGGGACATCGACCTGGTTTTTCTTTCCCATTACCACAAAGATCACACTGGCGGTTTGAGCGTTCTTTTGCGCGCAAACTCAAAAATTGAAGTCTGGCTGCCCAAGTTTTTTCCTGCAGACTTCAAAGAACAGATTTTAACGGCCGGCGCCTCGATTGTCGAAGTCGCGGGTCATCAGAAGATCTGTGATGGGGCTTTCACAACAGGAGTTATTGAAGGATGGATCAAAGAACAATCTTTGGTCTTGGACACAACAAGCGGGCTGGTCGTGGTGACCGGATGTGCTCATCCCCGTCTCATCAACATCCTTTTCAAAGTTAAAGACCTTTTCGGCGATAACTTCTATGCCGTATTGGGAGGATTTCATCTTGCGGGCTTTCAAAAAAATGAAATCGAGGAAGTCATCGAAAAGCTAAAGATGCTGGGAGTTAAAAAAATTGGACCCTGTCACTGCACCGGAGAGAATGCCCGTAAGATGTTCTCTGACGCATACAAGAAGGATTTTATCGAGGTAGGAGTTGGCAAGGAGGTCGTTGTGCGATGATCCTATCTGTGGCGAGCGGTAAAGGGGGGACAGGAAAAACAACCATAGCTGTAAATTTGGCTCTTTCCCTCGAAGGTGATCACCCGGTCCAATTCCTGGATTGTGACGTGGAAGAACCCAATGCACAATTTTTCCTCAAGCCTCAAATTTTAAAAAGGCAACCCGTTTTTGTCAAAGTTCCTGAGCTGGATAAGGACCGCTGCACATTCTGCGGTAAGTGCTCAAAAATCTGCGCTTACAATGCCTTAGCCGTTCTCAAAGATGATGTCCTCATCTTCCCCGAACTCTGTCACGGTTGTGGAGGCTGCACCCTCCTCTGTCCTGAATCGGCTTTAAGGGAAAAGGAATGGAAGATCGGGATCCTTGAGTTTGGAAGCAGAGACACGATCGACTTCATCCATGGGAAGCTCGACATAGGACAGGCCATGTCACCTCCAGTGATAAGAGCCGTCAAAGAGCATCGCGATCCCTCCCGGATCGTGATCATCGACGCTCCACCCGGAACATCCTGCCCTGTCGTTGAATCCGTCAAAGGAAGTCATTTTTCTTTACTCGTCACCGAGCCAACGCCCTTCGGACTCAACGACCTTCAACTCGCAGTTGAAACACTGCGATTGCTCAAAATTCCCTTCGGTGTCATCATCAACCGAGCGGACATCGGCAACTCGGATGTCGCGGATTACTGTCAGATGCACGATATCCCTGTGCTCATGACCATCCCTACGGATAGGAGGATTGCATCGGCCTATTCGGAAGGTAGGACAATCATAGAGATCCTTCCCTCTTATAAGAAAAAATTTTTGGACTTATACACGAAGATAAATGAACTTATATAAATCTTAAAAAATAAAAAAGCGCAAATGCAAAGACAGTTCAAAAAGATTGAAAACTGGATGGATTGAGGGAGATTTACGGATAAGATGAAACAACTGGTGATAATCAGCGGGAAAGGCGGAACTGGAAAAACTGTGATTTCCGCCGCTTTTTCATCCCTCGCTTCGAGCAAAGTGATCGCAGACTGTGATGTCGACGCAGCCAACCTTCATCTTCTCCTCCATCCTGAGGTTCAAGAAGCACACACATTCTCCAGCGGGGAAAAAGCCTTCTTGCACTCTGACAAATGCACAATGTGCGGAGAGTGTGTAGAGGTTTGCCGTTTCGAGGCCATTGAAGCAACGGAAGAGGATACTATCCGCATAGATTCCATTTCGTGCGAAGGTTGTGGTGTGTGCTCTTTTATTTGTCCTGCCCAGGCTATAGAAATGAGAGACTCCATGTCCGGCGAATGGTTCGTGTCTCACACCAAATACGGACCCTTCGTTCACGCCAAGTTGGGCATAGGAGAGGAAAACTCGGGAAAACTTGTTACTCAAGTCCGGAGAAAGGCCACAGAGATTTGCACTCAGAACAATCTGGATTATGTGATCATTGACGGTCCCCCCGGCATAGGCTGCCCGGTTATTGCCTCTCTCTCGGGTGCGGACATGGCACTGGTCGTCACCGAACCCACCCTCTCAGGTATCCACGATATGAAGCGTATCATCGAAGTGGCGAAACACTTCAAAATCCCCACGGCTTGCTGTATCAACAAATACGACATCAATTGCGAAAACTCTTCCCGAATTGAAGCCTGGTGCCAAGAACATTCCATCCCTCTCCTCGGAAAAATCCCTTATGACGAAGAGGTTACCCGGTCTATGGTGCAGGGATATCCCTTGACCGAACACGCGAAATGTGCGGCATCCAAAGAAATCCAAGAGCTTTGGGAAAAACTTCTCAATGTATTGAAGAAGGAGAACAAATGAAAAAATCCGATTGGCAATATCTTGTAGACACCCTGCTTTTTATCTGTATGTTCGGCATCGCCTTCATCGGTATTCTCTTGGGGTTTTTTCTCGCCGAAGGGCCTACAATCAGAGAGAGCGAGAAATATTTCCTGGGTCTACACCGCCATCAATGGGGCGACATCCATCTCTATCTCTCGCTCGCTTTTATTCTCCTTATCATTTTACATCTGATGCTGGCCTGGAGTTGGATCAAAGGGAAATCCCAAGCTCTCTTTAAAAAAAGATGGGGCACTGTAATTTCACTCACTGTTCTCGGATCGGTCCTTCTCATTTTTGTGTTCTGGATCTCCACACCAAAATATCCTTTGATATACGAGAATTACGGAAGAGGAATGGGAGCCAGATCAGGGAGCGATTTCTCACCCAGGGACTTTATCAATGAGGCGCAGGGATATGTGACCATCACGGGCAACATGACTATTACTGAAGTGGAAAATATCACTGGTGTTCCGAGCTACACGTTCATCAGAGAACTGGGCCTGCCCACAGATATATCTCCCGATGAAACTCTCGGTCAATTAAGGAAAAAATACGGCTTCACACTGGTTGAAGCGAGAGATGCCATCACGGCACTTTTACAGCAAGGGCAGAGAGAGCCAAAAGGATCATCTGTCCAGAAGGAGATCCCTGTTCTGGAGGAAGAGGCCCGGTCAACACATCAACCCCTCAATGAAAAGAATGCGGCACATGAAGAAGAGCCAAAAATCACGCGAGGGAGATTGGCTGAGGACCAATCCGGGATCTTGATCACGGGGCGGATGACACTCTACGAGCTAGAGGAGCAGACAGGACTATCAGCACGGGAGATCGCCAACACACTCGGCCTCCCACAAAACGTCAGCATGGACTTGTCACTCGGACGGTTGAGAAGACGATACGGATTTGCCATGCAAGATGTCAGAGACGCTATTGCATCTCTTTTAGATAAATAAAGATCCGGAATATTTAGT
>CAZIMJ010000265.1:0-2191 GCA_964540205.1 uncultured Eubacteriales bacterium
ACTTGCGGTAGTTCACTACAGCTTTGTGGGCCACTTCCTTGCCTTTGCAGCAACCTCGACTCGTGAATAATCCAGGCAATATATATAATAATAAAAAGGTGTAAAACTGCCAACTTTCCTTTTTATCGTGAAAAGAAAAACGTAAAAATGTCTTCTCTCACATCTCATTTCACATTTCATGTTTTACGTTTCACGTTATCTCTTTATTGTTCGCTGTATACTGTTTTCCATAACGGTGTAACCCCAAAAGGTGAGAGATCCTTCCAAAAATTCACCTTTGGATTCCTCTCAACAGGTGATTGACGACTTTTGGGAGATTTGACACCATGTCGGCAAGATCGATGAAAATACTACATTTACCAGGAGAAAAAGTATTATTTTAATTTGACAAAGCCAATGATTTTTGATAATACCATTAACAAGTCGACAAGCATTATTAGCTATGCTCTTTGTAACATGGAAAGGAAAGCTGTATATCCTGGTTCGTTTGATCCTATAACCAATGGTCATGTAGATATTATAGAGAGGGGGCTTAAGATTTTCGACCGGATCATTATCGCCGTACTGGAAAATCCCAAAAAACAGCCTCTATTTCCGACTAAAGAAAGAGTAAGAATGATTCAGGACATTTTTTTGGAGCAAAAAAGGATCGAAGTCATAGCATTTGATGGGCTTCTCGTGGACTTTGTGAGAGAAAACAGTGCCACAATCGTCATTAGAGGGCTTCGTGCTATTTCTGATTTCGAGTATGAATTTCAGATGACACTCATGAACAGAAAACTGAACCCAGATATCGAAACTCTTTTTATGATGCCCAACATCAGCTACTCTTTCCTCAGCTCGAATCTTGTGAAAGAAGTCTGCATGCTCGGCGGTAGCCTGACAGATCTGGTTCCCGCAGAAGTTGAAAATAAATTAAAGAAAAGTATTCAAAGAACCCATTTATGAAAAAAATTTAAAAAGAGGAAAAAAATGTTTGGATTAGGACGTGACAAAGAATTGGTTGGGGTAGACATCGGTTCCTATTCCATCAAGGCTGTTGAACTCAAAGCAAAGAAAAAAGAAGGAGAAACGCAGTACGACCTGAAGAAGATCGGGTACGAGCTCCTTCCCCATGATGCTATCGTAGAAGGGACGATCATCGATTCTGCAGCAGTCGTCGAAACCATCAAATTGGTTTTCGACGAAAACAAGATCACGAACAAAAACGTAGTCATTTCGATTTCCGGGAACTCAGTTATAATCAAGAAAATCGCACTCCCTGCCATGGAAACGGATGAATTGGCCGAATCCATTATATGGGAAGCGAAGCATAACATCCCCTACCCCTACGAAGAAACAAATGTGGATTATGCCATCTTGAAACCCGCTCCACATGCCGAGGAGAAGAACTTGGACATCCTTCTTGTTGCAGCGAAAAAAGATAAGATTGCAAACTACAGCAACGTCATCTCTCAAGCCAGAAAAAACCTTGACGCTATCGAAGTAGATGTGTTTGCGCTGCAGAATGCCTTGGAATACAACTACCCAGAGATCATTAACCAAAAAACGGTTGCGATGATCAATCTTGGAGCCAACATCACCAATGTTATCATCATTGATAGGGGAAATCCCCAACTGTTTCGGGACCTATCAATCGGTGGATCGTTCTTCACGGAGAACCTGAGCAAAGACCTCAACATCAGTTTCGATGATGCGGAGAAGGTGCTGAAAGGATTGCCCGTGAAGGATATTCAGCCCGAACAACTGCAGACCGTGCTGGACATGAACATGCAGAATCTTCTCGAAGAGATCGAGAAAACCTTCTCATTCTACGAAGCAGGCGAGAAAAAGGATAAAAAGATCGAGCACATTTTCCTGAGCGGGGGACTCTCCAAGCCCCAAGATCTCCCGAGCAGTTTTGAACAAAAGTTCAACATAAAAACCGAAATCTTCAATCCGTTCCGCAGGATTTCTTACGATGATAAGAAATTCGACAACATCTATTTCGAGGAAATGGCCGCTCTTTTTGGAGTCGCCACTGGCCTCGCAACAAGAAAAATGGATAGGTAAGCCATGATCAGGATAAACTTACTAAAACCTGAAAGAAAAGAAATTAGAGAGACGTCTATCGCCCATCCTCCTGAATTTAAGGAGAAAAGACGGCAACCATTCGCGGCCGTTATAGTGCTCCTGGCACTTGTCGCGATCG
>CAZIMJ010000266.1:0-4069 GCA_964540205.1 uncultured Eubacteriales bacterium
ATTTTCCTCGCTGGGGAAACTGAGCGTGTTTTCGAAATCACCAATTGGAACACTCGAAAGGTCATTCATCATGGTTTTGACGATGCTTCTTAAGAAATAACATGTACATCCACACCCCCATGTATATAATAGTGAGGATAGACGAGAGACATATACATTTGAAAGGAGCAGAGATGACAGATAAAGATCTCTTCGCCAGAATGGCTCAATCCATCATCGATGCCAAAAACTATGGTCTGTCCACGCTCCAGGAGAAAAGCCTTCCGTAGCTTTACTCAGAGTAAAGAATTTTGATGTTTATAGGATTTTCTATAACAGGGAGTAAAGCTTATCTGTGAGATCCTTGATGGAAAAACAAATCCAAATACTCGAGTCAATTGCGATAGCTATCCCGACACAAAAAATCTGTGTCCGTATTGGCTATAGAACATCATCGGATCGAATCAATCCTTCTGTCATAGACTTGATAGAGGAGGCAAAAACCAGAGCCGAAGAACTCCTGAATCCGAGAGCCATCTACAGAATCTTTGACCACTCCGAGACAAACAGGCATCCGATCTTTGCGCAAGCCAAAAAAGTTGCCCTCTGTATCTGTACGATCGGACCACAGATAGAGGCTGAAAGCGCCAAATTGATGAGAAACGACGAGTTGATAAAGGCCTTGATCCTGGATGCCATTGGCTCTGAATCGGTGGAACAAGTGGCCCGGCATACTGACAAGGTTCTCTTCGAAATATCCCGGGATATGGATCTCTGGCCCAGCAAGAGATTCTCTCCTGGCTATAAATTCTGGAATATCGAGGAGCAGCGTTATATCTTCCAGATGATACCCGGTGAAAATATCGGAGTCACGCTGAATGAATCGTGCATGATGATTCCCAGAAAATCGGTCTCATTCCGGATAAACTTTTACAAAACCAAAGATTTGAGCACCCGGTCCTTCCGATAACGCTCGGTCGTATTGTCAACCTGCTCCTCAAGCTCGCTACAGTTTTAATTCAACCTTTTTGGGAGCTTTGATCGGCTTCACATTGTGTACCTCAAGAGTTTTGTTGAGCGCAGGGATATCCTCTTCGATGATGCTGTTCACTCTCTGCACATATTCTTCCATCGCCTTTCCCAGTTCCTTCAGTAGAAGCATATCCGTCGAAGTCGGCGGAAAAGGGAATCCTCCCAGATTCGCAACCATAGATGTTATCCGTTGAGCAACAGAGCCACCCCTCAAGGATTCCTCTCTCGAGCTCCGTAGACCGATACCCTTTGGAACGACCCCATCCTCCAGTTCGTTAAATTTTCCCTCAAAGCTTTTGAGAGCGTTCTGGACTTCGTCGGGCATCATGTCTTTGTCTATGAGCTCCTTCCGGATCTTGTCCAGTTGCCGCCTGATGTTCTTGGCGACAGTTACAGTCAAGCCCATCTTTTTAGACAGCACCAAGGCCTTTGTAAAGCTTTCCTTTTGGGCGATCCTGTCCGTCTCATCCACATCAACTCTTGGGTCCGGATAGACTGTTATCTTTTGTGAGAGAATCTGTTCATCCACATGCAACTCGGCTGTGTAATCACCCGGCGCTGCGTACAAATACCCCACAAAACCGCTGGCTCCAGGCTTGATCTCTTTTCCATCCTGGCTTTTGGGAATGGCCCTCAGGTTCCACGTTTTCCGCTGAAGGCCGATTTCTTTAATTAAGCTGATCTCATAGACCTTTTCTCCATTCGCATCATTGATGAAGACCTTGGGCTTCTCTTTAGGTTTTTCCTTAAAATAGGCTGTAATGGATACACCATAGGGAGGATTCTGTCCCGCAAATTCCGCTCTGCCAGACGATTCACGTGAGTTTCGTGTATAAAACTGAGTTTCAGGCCTGATCGAAAACACATGTTTATCTGCCAGGAGCACATCCTCCGTCATTTCCTGAAGTGGAGAGATATCATCCAAGATCCACACACCCTGTCCATGCGTCCCGATGATCAAATCGTTTTCTCGCGGATGTATCGCAATGTCACGCACAGCGGCTGTCGGCAGTTTGTTCTTTAGAGAAAACCAACCCTTGCCTCCATCTAAAGATGCATAAATCCCAAACTCCGAACCGACAAAAAGGAGGTTTTTGTTCTTTATATCTTCTCTGATGACATGAATCCATCCAAAGGGCAAATTTCCTTTTATGGATGACCAAGATTTCCCATAGTCTGTGGTCTTGTAGATATAAGTCGCATAGTCATCATTCCGATGTCCGTCAAAGGCAACATAGGCGGTTCCTGCATCGTAGTGTGAGGCTTCGATACGCGAGCACCATGTGTGAGGTGGGAGTCCGGGGATATTTTTGACAACATTTGACCAGGTTTCCCCTGCATTCAGAGTGACTTGTACATTTCCATCATCTGTGCCACACCAAATCACACCTTCCTGAATGGGCGATTCCGCGATCGTGATGATCGTGCAGTGACTCTCGGCTCCCGTGTTCTCCAGAGAGATGGGGCCTCCAGAATCTTGCTGTTTCTCAAGGTCATCGGTCGTAAGGTCTGGGCTGATGATCGTCCAGGACTGCCCTTTATCGATTGTTTTAAACAGATAATTCCCTCCAGTGTACACGGTCTTCGGATCATGAGGTGAGATGAGTATCGGAGAATTCCAGTTATACCTGTAGGGCGGTTCATTGAATGGGGCCAGAGGCTTGATGGATTTCCCCCGTCCGATACGTAGATCATGTCTGTACAATCCGTTGAGTTGAGAATTGCCATAGATCGTCGAATGGTCAGTGGGATCAACTTGCGAATGGAATCCATCTCCACCTCCGACAACGTACCAATCATCATTAAAGATCCCACTACTTTCGAGAGTCCGACTGGGGCCACCCCAGAGACCATTGTCTTGAAGCCCACAATAAATGTAATACGGATTCCGCAGGTCAAAACCGATCTGGTAGACCTCTGCCAGGGCCATGTGGCGGATGGGCTGCCATTTTTTTCCCCCGTCATAGCTGATGTCGATACCCCCGTCGTTGCCGTCGATCAGATGAAGAGGGTTGGACGGATCGATCCATAGGGCGTGATGGTCCGAATGTGTGCCCCCCGATATGGGCCGAAATTTCTTACCCATGTCGTGGGAAACAAAACCTCCGGTCGAGAAGACATAAATGACCCTGTCATCCGAAGGGTCTACGCGGATCTGGCTGTAATAAAAGGGACGATTGTTCACCAGGTTAAACGTCTCTGTATCACACGTTCGTGTCCACGTCTCACCGCGATCCTCAGAACGCCAGATCCCTCCCTCTTTGTGTTCGATGAGTGCATACACTACATTAGGGCTGCTTCTGGAGACCGCCATGCCGATGCGCCCCAAAATCCCTTCTGGCAGGTTTTTTTCCAGCTTCGCCCAGGTTTTTCCTCCATCAGCAGTCTTGAAGAGCCCACTCCCCTTCCCCCCGCTAGAGAAATAATATGGAGTACGCCGGTATTCATAAGCAGCTGCATAGAGTGTGAGGCTGTCGGAAGGATCCATGGCTAGATCGGCAAACCCTGTGTTTTCATCCAAATACAGGACCTTTGTCCAGGTTTTTCCTCCATCGATGGTTTTGTAAATTCCGCGCTCCTTATTCGGTCCCCAAAGATGGCCCATAGCCGCCACATAGACGATATGCGGATCTCCAGGATTGATAACGATGCGGCTGATGTGTCGCGTATTCTCCAACCCCATGTTTTCCCAGGTTTTTCCTCCATCGGTAGACTTATAAACGCCATCTCCAATAGTGACACTGTTCCGGCAAGTCGCCTCTCCTGTCCCCACCCAGACGATATCCGGATGGGATTGCGCAATAGTCACATCACCCACAGAAACGGAACTTTCCTTGTGGAAAACGGGCATCCATGTGATACCATTGTTCTCTGTCTTCCAGACTCCACTGGGACCGATAGCGGCATAGATGATCCAAGGTTGTTTTTCAACGACATCGATATCCACAGTTCGGCCTCCCATAACCGCCGGTCCTATGCTCCTCCAATTAAGGTTCTCGTAAAGTTGGGAGATCCGGTCTGCGCTCTGCGCACCGGCATTGACAGACAAACCACAGAA
>CAZIMJ010000267.1:0-6413 GCA_964540205.1 uncultured Eubacteriales bacterium
CCCCGAACGGACCGTTTGGGAAACGGTCCCTACAAGAGCCGCACTGCTTTCCCGTTGATCGTTTTTGATATCATACAATTGGGGCACTCTGAATGGCATCAACACGAATTTGGGGATCTGGGTCGAGTTAGACCATTTCCAGGATGTGACCCATTTTCTCTTTTTTTGTCTTGAGATATTTGATGTTGGATTCATTCGGGGGTATTTCGATCGATACGCGATCGACGATCTCCAATCCATACCCGGAAAGACCGATATATTTACGCGGATTGTTCGTTATAAGTCGGAGTTTATTCACTCCCATAGCCACAAGAATCTGA
Source organism: uncultured Eubacteriales bacterium (assembly GCA_964540205.1). Classification (GTDB taxonomy): domain Bacteria; phylum Acidobacteriota; class Aminicenantia; order Aminicenantales; family Aminicenantaceae; genus WTAW01. Next base: position 321 of record CAZIMJ010000267.1, read on the forward strand.
GCGCCGATCCCGTAATCTCGGTGGTCGGGTTTAAATCCAAGTTTTAAGTTGGCTTCCACAGTGTCTAAACCTTCGTCCTGGATGGCGTAAGCTTTGATCTTGTTGATCAGCCCGATGCCTCTGCCCTCTTGGTTGAGGATGTAGAGGATCACTCCTTTTCCTTCATCACCGATCAATTTCATGGCTTGATGGAGCTGATCTCCGCAGTCGCAGCGGTTCGAGCCGAATGTGTCTCCTGTAAGACACTGGGAATGAGCCCTCACAAGGGTCGGCTCGTGCTTTTCTAGCGATCCACAGACCAGCGCGATATGCTGTTCTCCACGAATGCTGTCCTCGAACACCATGATCTTGAAATCCCCGAATTTTGTAGGAAGATCGGCCTCTTCGATCTTTTTGACAAGAGTCTCGGTTTTCATCCTGTATTTGATGAGATCAGCGATCGTAAGGATTGGGATGTCGTAGGTCTGGCTGAAGGTTTCCAGTTGAGGCATTCGAGCCATGGTTCCATCTTCGTTCATGATCTCACAGATGACTCCGGCCTCTTTCAAGCCGGCCATACGGCCGATGTCTACAGCAGCCTCTGTCTGTCCCGCCCTCTCGAGCACACCTCCGTCCATGGCCTTTAAGGGGAAGATATGTCCCGGCCGTGCCAGGTCTGAGGGAGAAGTGTCTGGATCAATTGCCGTGAGGATCGTTTTTGCACGATCATAGGCAGAGATCCCTGTAGTGATCCCCTCTTTAGCGTCAATAGAGACGGTGAAGGCCGTCTGGAATTGCGCTGTATTTTCGGCCACCATCAAGGGAAGGTTGAGCGCTTTTAGCCTCTCCTTGCGCAAAGGGAGACAGATGAGGCCTCGGCCATACTTGGCCATAAAATTGATGATATCTGGAGTCACTTTTTCCGCGGCAACCATGAGGTCGCCCTCGTTTTCTCTGTCTTCATCATCGATGATGATGATCATCTTGCCGGATCTGACCGCTTGGATGGCGTCTTTGACTGAGGCAACTTTCAGTTTCCGTAACATTTTTTGTATTCCTTTAACGCGGGTATTTGGATATCCAATTATACATGTATTTGCCCAAGATGTCACATTCGATGTTGACTGCGTCACTCCTTCTGAGCGCGCCCAAGTTGGACTCTTTTAGAGTGATCGGGATGATTTCGACATCAAACGCTGAAGATGACAAATCCGCGACTGTCAGGCTTACGCCATCTATCGCAACCGAGCCCTTGGGAACAAAGTAAGGGCGGAGCTCAGATGGGAAGGAAATTGTGAACCTTTTCCCCTTGCCCATAGTTTTGATGCGCACGAGTTTCCCCACTCCATCGATGTGGCCGGTCACGAGATGGCCGCTCAGTGGAGTGGAGAGAGAAAGGGGAAGTTCGAGATTGAGCCGCTCCTGAGGGCGCAGAAGGCCGAGGGTCGTTTGTTTGAGCGTCTCCTCGGACAGGTTAAAGAAAAGAATATCTCTGTCTTTTTTGATAAGGCTCAAACAGACCCCATTAATAGCCAGGCTTTCACCCAGGTCTAATCGACCAGCCAGAGATGGTTCTTCCACAGCCATCTCCTGCTTCCCCGACCTGTATCCCTTGAATAATCCCTGATTTTTTATGATCCCTGTAAACATCAAAAATATCCTTCGCAAATGGTGTCGTTCCCGATTGAAAAATGACGTGTTCTTTTCAACCGGAGTGATTCCTTGACAGTTGCCACTCCACGCCCTTCAAAGATTGTGGGTGCGTCTTTCCCTCCGATCAATCTGGGCGATCGCATGAGGAAGATCTTGTCTGCTAATTTTTCCTCAAAAATTGATGAGAGCAGCAGGCTGCCTCCCTCGACGAGGACGCTCGAGATCTCATGGCTCCCGAGCCAGGACAGAACATCTTTGACATTGATTTTCGTTCTGGGCGGTGAGAGCGGAATGACTCGGATGCCCTTTTTTGTGAGCGCGTTTATTTTTGGGGGGGAGGCCTTTCTATTGGTGAACACGACAATCTCACCGTGATCGAGCGTGTCACAGATCCGGGAATGGACGGGGAGACGCAGTGTGGAGTCCAGGATCACCCGGGTGATACGTTTCTTGGGCCAATTTCGGTGGCGGACGGTCAATCTGGGATCGTCCTTGAGAATGGTGTTAATTCCCACCATGATGGCATCGTTCTCTCCACGCAGGAGGTGGGCATACTCTCGTGTGGGCCGCGATGTGATCCATCGGGACGCGTGGGTTTCTGTCGCTATTTTTCCATCCGCACTGACGGCGGCTTTGGCCGTGACAAAGGGAATTTTTTGTGTGATGTATTTAAAATAGGATTCGTTCAACGTCTTATTCCTCTCTGCAAGAAGGCCCACAGAGACAGCGATGCCGCTCTGTTCCAATTTCTGAATGCCCTTTCGGTAAACTAGAGGATTGGGGTCCAGGGAGGATACGATGACCTTTTTGATGCCAGATTGAATGATGCTATCCACACAAGGGGGCGTCCTTCCCCAATGAATGCAGGGTTCAAGAGTTATGTACGCCGTGCTGTTTTTAGCCTCTCGACCTGCCCTTTGGAGAGCGACGACCTCGGCATGAGGTTGCCCCGGTTTCCTGTGGTACCCAAAACCGGTGATTGCGTCTCCCTTGACGATGACCGCGCCCACAAGGGGATTCGGGCTGGCCCAACCCTTGGCCTGTTCGGCCAGACCATAGGCCATTTGGAGGTAGGAGATGTCTTTAAGGCGTGTTGTGTTCATGAGAGCAACGCATTTGTGAATTCTTCCGCTGAAAAGGGAAGGATATCCTCTTCCCCTTCACCGATGCCGATGAATTTTATGGGGAGTTCGAGTTCATCGACGATACTGATAACACTCCCGCCTCGGGCCGTTCCATCCAGCTTTGTGAGAAAAATCCCTGTCAAGCCAGAGAATTTCAAGAACTCTTGTGCTTGGTTGAGAGCGTTTTGTCCGATGCTTGCATCCAAAACCAGCAAGCACTCATGAGGCGCCCCTTCGATTTCTCGGGAGACAACTCTTTTGATCTTTTCCAATTCATTCATGAGGTTCACATTCGTATGGATGCGCCCAGCTGTGTCGATCAGAAGAAGTCGCAGCCCCCGTGCTTTGAAGGATTTGGCCGCATCGAAAACAACAGATGCTGGATCCGCTCCATACTGGCCTCTGATGACCGGAATATTCAGTCTTTTTCCCCATATGGCCAGCTGTTCTGGAGCGGCAGCTCGGAACGTGTCCGCGGCGACTAAGAGAGCGTTTTGTCCTATTTTCGCGTAGTGGTTGGCCAGTTTAGCAAGAGAAGTGGTTTTTCCCCCACCGTTGACTCCGACAAACATAACAACGGATTGGGAATCATTCAGTCGAAGCTCTGATGGAAACTGAGAGAGGATGGCGATGATCTCTTGTTCCAGGAGTTCTTTGATCCTTGGGAAAGGGTCTGTCTTTTTTGTTTTTTCACGAAGGGAGCTGATGATTTTTTCCGATGATCGAATGCTCACATCGGCCAGAATAAGGGATTCCATGAGATCTTCAAGGATCTCTTCTCTGCCCCTATCGCTTCCAAGAAACTCGTCAAATTTTTCCCTGAATGTCTCTCGTGTTTTTGCCAGTTTGTCTTTTAGGTTTCCGAGCACAGCCTAATCATTATATTTTTCAATCTACCCAAAATCAAGCTCTCCAATTCTTTCTGGAAGCATTTCCAAAACCGTGATGATGTTATTCAGAGTGATCAGATTATATGATATCGAAAACACGCTCAGTTTCCCCAGCGTGGAAACTTCGCTCGGATCCGGCCCTCCCTCACATCTCCCCTTGGGAGATGTACCATGCCCGTCCGGCCCTTCTCACGGTTTTCTCCATCACACAATCTGATCACTCAATCACGCTATCGAGTAATCAAGACGTCACGAATTTGGAAAGCCTAACTTTTTGAAATGAGTGATTGAGGTCTAATCTGAATTGTGTTAAGTTAGGTGGCTATGCGAGAATCCGTATGGTTATTACGCCCAGAAAATGAGCACGCAAAGACCCTTGCGTTTGAGTTGGGGATACCTCTTGAGATCGCTCAGATATTGATCAACCGCAACATAAGTGAAACACAAGACGTACAGCAATTTCTGTTTGGAACACTGGAAAACCTTCATGATCCCTTTCTGATGAAGGGTATGCGTGAGGCGACAGACAGGATAAAAAAAGCGATCTCTGCCGGGGAACGCATATTCATCTTCGGGGACTATGACGTTGATGGGATCCTCTCTGTGGTCGTGTTGACTAAAGCCCTCCAATCCCTGGGTGCAGAGGTGGAATATTTTATTCCGGATAGGCTGAAACAGGGATACGGAATGAAGGGAAAATACGTAGATAGCGTTCTCGCAAGAGAATCCTCCCTGGTGATCAGTGTCGACTGCGGCATAAAAGCTGTGGATTTTGTCAGCCGGGCCAAGGAGCATGGTGTCGATGTCATCATTACAGACCACCATCAGCCGGGACCTTCTCTGCCGGATGCGCTAGCTGTTTTAAACCCTGTCTTGGAATCTTCAGGGTATCCCGATGGGAATCTGGCCGGGGTCGGTGTTGTGTTCAAATTGATCCAGGCTCTTTTGGAATCGGAGGGGAAAACTTCACAGCTTCCCCACTACCTAAAACTCATATCCATTGGGACCATTGCAGATGTTGCCGCTCTCAAGGGCGAGAATAGACTCTTTGTCAAGTTCGGACTGGAACAACTGGAAGATGTCAACAATATCGGCCTGAAGAGTTTGATAGAGGTCTGCGGTCTCTTGGGGAAGAAAATCACGGCGGGGGATGTCGGATTCAGGCTCGCCCCGAGGATCAATGCGGCCGGGAGGCTGGGCCTCACCGATCTGGCGGTCCAGCTTTTCTTTTCAGAAACTGTCGGCGAGAGCGAGGAAGCGGTACGGCAATTGGACAAGCTGAATGTCGAAAGACAGAAGATCGAGAGAAAAATATTCCAACAGTCCATGCGCTGGATCGAAGAAAAAAGGCTCCATGAGAAATACAAGCTTTTGATCCTTGGATGTGAGGAATGGCACAAGGGAGTGATTGGGATCGTGGCATCAAAATTGAAGGATGCTTTCCATCTGCCTATAATCCTTTTTTCTTACAGAGATGGGAAGGCCTCTGGCTCGGGGCGGAGCATAAAGGAGTTTTCGCTCATTGATTGTTTGGATGAGAATAATCATTTTCTCTTGACCTATGGGGGCCATGTTCTTGCTATAGGTTGTGAACTTATGCGTGATCGAATGGATGCGTTCAGGAAGGCTGTAAGCGCTTTTGCCGATTCAAAACTGACTGAGGATGACTTAAAGAAAAAAATATACATCGACGCAAAACTTAACTTCAATAACATCGGAGTCCGATTCCTCGACAATTTGCAGTTGCTCTCTCCCTTTGGAGTCGGAAATCCCAAACCTATTTTTTTAACTGAGATGGCAGAGGTCGTTGCACAGCCGAAAACGATCAACGGCAAACACAGCAAATTCATACTCAAGCAAAACGGGAAGATGTTCGAAGCCCTGGGATGGGGAAGAGGCGATTGGGCCGATCAGGCACAGAGAGGAGATCTGGTCGACCTGGTCTATTCTCTCCAGTTCTCTCATTATCTGGGTGAAGAGAGGCTCAATCTCTCGCTTGAGGATATCAAAATCCGCTAAAATCATCTATAATACCCTTGGGGAATAAAGTAAGATGACCGGTGTAGTTTTACGTGTCGAAAAAATCAAGATCCAGTGGATAAAAGTTTGGCGATCACTCATTGCGGTCGCGTTTTTTTTCCTTCTGGCAGTTATAGCCGTAAACCTGATCACAAATACAAAACAACAGCCAAAGATAGGCCATGACCCCGAAAATGCAGAGCAAGAGATTCTCGAACAAAAAGAACAGATCGAATTTTTTGAAGCCAGAGGACAGAAGGGGAATCTGCAGATCCGGGCGGATAAGCACTACATGGGAGAGGATGACCAGTATCATCTCGAGGGGAATGTCGAGATCGTTTTTTTCGAAAAGAGCGAGGGGGAAGATATCTTTCTCTTTGGCAACGAAGTTGTCTATGACAAAGAGGGAACCAGGTTTCAGTTTACAA
>CAZIMJ010000268.1:0-13825 GCA_964540205.1 uncultured Eubacteriales bacterium
ATAATTAATTCTGCGTATTGCCCTGAGAAAAGTTCTGCTAATATTCAAAGAGAGAATAACTGCCCTTCTTATCCTCAGATTCAAGGATTCTGCGTTTTGGACAATTCCCTTTCTGTTATAGCTCTATGAATAACTCCCATGCTTAAGATTCCGCCTTCTAGTCGTTCACTTTCCACGTATAATCGTATGAACCATACAGTGCTCAGAATCTCTTGCTCCAGAATTTTCTTTAAAGTCTTTGGAGATAATAATCATACCTACTAGCTTGCCGGGCTAAAGAGTTCCCTGATGTCCGCTTCAAAGGCAGGGTAGGCGGTGTTGTCATCAGAGATTCTTGTTATGAATCTTCCATGAAAATATTGATAAAGTTGAGCAGGCTAATGAACAGAAAAACTAACATAAAGCTCAGAGCCTGATCGGAAAGATTTGACTTTCCTCATAATAAGTAATAAGTGAGAAGTGAGAAAAAAAGTGAAATTTGGGGATGATGAAAAACCAGCACAATTCTATCTTACAGGCTATGCTCACAAGCACACTCAAATCTTGATTTCAAATGAAAAAATCCATCGGGAATACACTTCATAAAAAAGAAAAAAACCTTAACGTCATTCTTTTGATCTTCGTGTTCAGTATTGCGCTAAACCTGACCTTCAATAGACCCTTCATCTTGGATGCTGATGAAGCTCACATGATGCGAAGAACAATGGCCGTCATGTCTGGCGAGTTGCCTCTTGTGGATTTTACATTCTTTACCTACAACCCTGGAATATATTTTTTGCTCGCTTCACTCTTCTGGCTTTTTTCACCGTCCATGATTGTGGCCAGGCTCTTGTGGGTGGTTTTTCGCTGTCTCATTAACATCCTTACATACATGACAGCGAGGCGAACCATGCCTCCTCTTTTCGCACTTGTTCCTGTTGCCATCGCATCTTTTGTTCCCTGTGCTGCCTATAAATCCTTTTACCCCCTCTCTATTTTAACAAACCTCTATATGCTTCTTCGCTTTGTGGCTGGATTTGAAAAAAAATGGCTACTCCTGTCTGGACTCACGACAGGCATCACATTCTGGTTCCGCCAAGATATCGGAGGATTTTCTGCCCTATGTTTTGGGATTTGTATTATTATCCACAAAAGCTCTCAATTAAGAATACGCTTTACTTCAGTTTCAACTCAGTTCAGAACATTCATCACCGAAACCTCCAAATCAATCGGCGCTTACACCTCAATGGTCATCCTGGGCTTTTCTCCCGTATTCCTTTACTATGCGCTTCGATCAAACGGATATAACCTGATCTATCAAATGGCCATCGGCCGTCCGGCCCAGGAATTAGTGCATAGGGCAAGGGATCGATATCATTTTCCAAATCTCATAGAGATATTCCATCTTCCCGTTCATTGGGATGTTGTATTCCTTTGGTTTCCCCTTTTCTTATTTCTTATAATTCTTGTTTTTTTGCTTGATCGACGGCTCAAACAGAACTTCCGTCCACACGAGAATTGGTATGTATTTGTTACTCTCTTGATGGCTTTTTTCACTTTTTACCAAACTTTTATTTATCCAAATTACGAAAGGATCCTGGAAAACGGTGTTCTCATTTATGTCCTCATTGGATACATGATTTACAGAATCTTTTCAGGGGTATCAAAATTCATAGAGTCTAAGCCACGAAGCCGGTCAAGCGGGTTTACCCTGAAGGCGTTCTCAGTCGTTGCTCTTCTGCTGATCCCAACTTGGTTCACCTATTACGGATTGACCAAAAAAAGTGTCAATGACCGCCTAATGGTTCAGCGTGATAACGATGTGATAAAATCCAACTTTGGTGTTTGGCTGCCCAAACAACACACGAGACGCAAGATACGAGGAGTCGTCAGATTCACAAGAGAGAAAAACAAGAGGGGCGAGCCAATCCTTTTCATTCAAAGTTATCTTGTCTATTTCTATGCAGGCCAAAAAGATTTAAAAGTGATGAACATATCCATAAAACATTTTTCAGAGGAAAGTTTGATCAACGATATAAGAATATTGAATCCGAAATTCGTTGCGATAGAGAACTGGGCGAACAATTCTCTAGATAGACTTCCTAAGACTTTCCATATGTGGTTTGGGCGTAAGTACAGGTATATCGCACACAGAAGTGGCTACAGCATTTACATCCGAAAAAAACGAAAAAAATTGCAGGATAATTGATAATATTATAAGGTTCAGTAACAACTCGTCTAGTTCTTGCTCTCTGCGCATATCGATAAATAGCACTGTTTGCAATCAATAACGAAAAAAGCGACAATAAGCACCGTTACGCACACAAATTCCGAAGGTATCGACGATGCAGAAAAAAGCTGAAGTTGCTCCACATCTCATAATGCGATGGATTAGCGCTCATCTCCTTTTTTTCATTTTTTTCCTTAGCCTCTTCCCTTTCGCTGAAAATAACTCTGTCGATATAACACAAGATAGACTAGGAAATCATTCTGGATTCAGGCTTGATGACATGAAACTCATCGGTGATGAATTCTTCTCCCCGTTTTTTGAAACCGACAGAAAAAACCTCAGCTTGAAAAAAAAGCGAATAACCGGCATCTATGGCGAATACAGGAGAAGCTACAAGCCAGGCCATTTTCATGCGGGAATGGATCTCGAGGGCGACTTTAACGAGTAAGTATTCGGGAGCGAAGGAGACGAGATCCTGCGATTGAGAACATGAAACACAAAGATATTCTTTCTCTTCTTAGGATAGATCCCTCTCCTCAATCTGTGGACTATGTACAGAACAAAAAACAATTCCAGCTGCATTCCCTTCTCACGGAACAACGGCACCCACAAACATGGGACCTGAGTTTTGTCATTAAACACAATATCAGAGAAGGATTGCGACAGATTTTCTCTGTGGATGAAGATATCTCTCAAAAACTTCGTGAATTGTCAGAGGACATCTCTTCCCTCAACCAGGCATCCCAAGCCATAACACAAGCCATCATGGAAGGGAAAAAGATCTATGTATACGGCTGTGGCTCAACAGGCCGTCTGGCTAAACAGATGGAAAGTGCTGTGTGGCGGCCGTTCTGGAGCACGCTTAAAAAAAAGAAAGACCTGTGGGACAGATTACAATCCTCCCTCCCTGCGGATATCGAAGACCGTCTCATCGGTGAGATGACTGGGGGCGACCGTGCGCTCATAAGCGCTCTTGAAGGATTCGAAGACCTCGAACTCGTGGGGAAACTCCAACTGCAGGATAGAGGCGTGGAAAGAGGGGATGTGGTTTTTTGTATCACTGAGGGGGGAGAGACCTCTTCTGTGATAGGGGCAATTTTGGGAGCTTTGGAGCAGTATGGGGCATCCCCAGAAGACACGTCCCAAAATGCCAAAAAATATCTGTATTTTATCTACAATAATCCAAATGATGTCTTGTTGCCGTTTGACAGAAGCCGTGCCGTGCTCGAAAATCCGGCCATCACCAAGATCAATCTGACGAGCGGTCCTCAATCGATCACAGGGTCCACCCGCATGCAGGCCACTACTGCAGAAACATTCGTTATGGGAATCATTCTGGAATTTGGGATACGCGGAGTATTGAAAGAGTTTCTCTCTGACGAAGAGCTGGCAAAGTTGGGTTTCACGCAAAAAACCGGATGGAAGGAAAGATTGCTGGGTTTTGACGACATAAAAGATCTATTGACCGACTCACTGGAAAAGATTGAGCCATTAACTGTACTAGAATGCGAAACCTATCACAACGGGAATTTTGCCACTTATTTTGCCAAAAATGCTCTGATCACGGTCTTCATCGACTGTGCCGAAAGGAGCCCCACATTCCATCTCTATCCCCTTGATACGGTTCAAAATAAACAAAGGAAATGCTGGCTTCAGGTGTGGACAGAAGGAAAGGATCTCCATGAGGCGTGGCTAAATTTTTTGGGGCGGGAGTTCCACGGACTCAAAGAAAAGCTTTATAAGCCTTTTTTCCTCGATCAGATCGAAGACGTTTACCTTAAGGACGCGGCATTAAAAAGCCTTTCACAGGCGGGAAATGGCCAGAAGAATCTCTATGATTTTTCGCTCGCAGATAGAAACATCGAGACCAGGGGACCCCAAAAGGAAGATTTGGGAGTTCTCGTTTGTTTAGATGAAGAGATCGACAAACTTGCTGTGCCAGACTCGCCCTCGAGTCGATTCATTCGCCTCTTTAAAGAGAACGATGCTTCATTGGGTCTCATCATGATCGATGACAGGGAACTGGATGAGATCAAGGAAATCATCAGCCTGTTGAATTTAAACCCGGATAAAGATGTGGTTATTCATTTTGCCCTGTCTCATGCGGGCGATCCTTTGAGTATCAACAGACAGACTTTACTTAAGATGCTCTTGAACGGACATTCGACGGCAGTGATGGCTAGGATGGGAAGAGTCGTCGGGAACACGATGACTCATGTAAATCCCAGCAACCTCAAGCTCATAGGCAGGGCGACGTACCTTATCAAAAGCCATGTGAACGACGCCATCTCAACAGAAGAGTGGAACCAAAAGTTTGGCAAGACAGAACCTATCACTTACACAGAAGCAAATGCCGTCCTGTTCGAGGCCATGGAATTCGTAGCTGAACAGGGTGGGCAGATCAGTGAGGTGGAGTTGTCTATTATTCGAATGTTGGAAGCCCTGAAGAACAAACAGTTCATCCGTTGGGAAGACGCAGTTCTTGTGCAGAAAGACAGCGGGCTTGGAAGCTATCTTGAACAACACAATCCTGAACTTAGACATCAAAATATTGGATATCCAGATTAAAATGAAAAGCCATATTAAAAGAAATAAACTCAATTGGACTTCGAGATGAATATGGGTTTTTCGATGATCGACTATGTGATAGTGGTCCTGTATCTAGCAGGGGTGACCGTATTTGGTCTGGTTGTATCCGGCAGGCAACGATCCACAACGGATTATTTTCTCGGCGGCCATCAAATCCCATGGTGGGCCGTGCTGTTCTCAGTGGTGGCAACGGAAACGAGCACGCTCACCTTTATCAGTATCCCGGCGGTCGCCTATGGTGGAAGCCTGACCTTCCTGCAGATCACTTTTGGGTATATCCTGGGCCGGACGCTGGTAAGTCTCTTTTTTCTGCCAAGATATTTTAAGGGCCATCTGTCAACAGCATACCAATTCTTGGGCGAACGGTTTGGCAGTAGCATGAGGAACATCACCAGCTCGACCTTTATGGTGACTCGGTTGCTGGCTGATGGAGTGCGCCTTTTTGCTTCGGCTATTCCTATCGCCATTATTCTCCGTCTTGCAGGCATTCCCATTTCCGACCTGAATATCTACTTTCTCTCTATCCTCATCATTGCAGGGGTGACCGTTATCTATACGATCCTGGGCGGGATCAGAACAGTGGTGTGGATGGATGTTATACAGATGTGTGTGTATATCGGTGGGGCATTACTCGCCGTGGGAATACTGTTATCTCGATTGCCCCAGGGATTGAACGGCGTTCTCCATTTGGCTCAAAATTCGGGGAAACTCCAATTTATTCATTTTGGCTTGGACATGAGCTTCAAGGATTTTCTTGCTCAACCCTACACCCTCCTCACAGCACTCTTTGGAGGGGCGATCTTCTCTGTCGCCTCCCATGGCACGGACCAGCTCATCGTACAGCGGCTTCTCACGACCAAAAACCTCCGGTCCAGCCAGAAAGCGCTCATCGGCAGTGGGCTTGTTGTGTTTTGTCAATTCGCCCTGTTCCTGTTTATCGGCCTGCTCCTCTTCGATTTCTACAATGGGCTGTCCCCTGCCCGGCTCGGACTGGCAACCGTGGATGAAGTGTTCGCAAAATTCATCGTTCAGGAACTTCCGCCTGGATTCTCTGGCCTGATCGTTGCGGCCATACTGGCTGCGGCGATGAGCACTCTGTCGTCCTCCATCAACTCCCTGGCCTCAGTGACCACGCTGGACCTGTACAAATCCTACTGGGGCAAGAACAATCCTCCGGACAAAGACCTCAGGGTCTCCCGGATGATCTCTGTTGTGTGGGGAGTGATCCTTGCCGGATCTGCCTTCGCATTCGCTGTCCTGCAGCTTCATTCGATGCATGTACGGCCCGCTGTCGTCGAACTGGGATTGGGGATTGCATCTTATACCTATGGAGGGTTGCTCGGAGTGTTTGCTCTCGGCATTTTCACAAAAAAGATCGAAAGCACCGATGCAATTATCGGATTTTTCACCGGGCTGATCTCCCTGCTCTTTTTGGTCAAGGGTCCAATACAAAACCTGCTGCCAGGCCAAGGATTGACCATCGCCTGGCCCCTCTACACTGTGATCGGCAGCGTAATCGTGCTCCTTGTGGGGCACATGTCCTATTTCCTCCGAAGACTCTCGAGCAAAAAAGGACAAACAAATGAGAATCGCAGTGTGTGATTCACCCGCGGGCAGTCGCCGCCAATCTCAAGGTCATGCACGGACAAGGCCCGCCGAGCAGAGCCTACTGATGAATTTTATCGGAATAGATGTTGATTGAGCCTTAAGACCAGAGTGTTTAGACTATTCTAATCAAAATCGATACCCGAATCCTGCATAGAAGAAAAATCCCCCGATATTCACAGTTTCTTCCAATGGTTTTACCGAGCAATAACTATACCTTCCCCCCAGCTCCACACCAAATCTCCGGAATGGGAAGAGGAGGCCTGCTTCTCCTACAACAGCAATTCCTGTATCGGTCACGGTCCCTATCTCGTTATATTCTCTGAGAAAGGAAGGCCCTGCACCGACACCAACGAAGGGACGAACCCAATTGAGGGGGGCATAAAACCGAACACCAAAATCAACGGACCAGACAGTCAGTTGTGTCTCAGCTCCGGTAAATGTGAGCTGTCCCAACGAGGATAGATACCACACACCGACTCGAGCTGTGACCACATCGCTCAGTCTCCAACTCATATCCCCGCCCCATTGGAAGCTATTCCCATAGATATTCTTGAATTCTTGATCTATGGGAATAAAAGGTCCACCAGACATCCTGAATGCAAGCTTTTGCGCATTCGCAAATCCCGCCAAAATCACTATAATCAAAATTACCAAGATCGCTTTTTTCACAACACCACTCCTTTAGAAATATTCATTGTATCCAACTCAGATACCATTAAATCAGGCATGCTGTCCTCTTCTAAAACAGGCGTTACTATTATAGTGCTTATTTTTTTAATCCGCAAAAAATATGTCAAGATAAATCGACACCTCAATCCCAAGAGACACCCCTTGAAGTAAAATCCAAAAAAGGACATTTTAGTGTAAATAAACTTAAAAATTGAACAAGAAACTTAGAGAGAAGGCCAGGATGAAACACCGAAATATCTTCCGTTTTTCTTTCATGTTTTTTGTTTTAGCGGTTTTGGTTCTGGGTGCGGCAGATGGACGGACTGCCGTTGAAGAGGATGGTTTTATGGACCCGGAAAGCTTGGTGCTGGGATTGTATGCCGCAGTCACTTTTGATCCCGGCAATGTGCCTGATTGGGATTATGTGAGGAAGTTTTTCACAACAGAAGCAGTTATTGCCGTGAGGATGACTCGCACATCTATGGCGGTTTTGAATGTCGATGAATTCTTGAAGTGGTTCGATGATGATGTGAAAAAGTATAAGATGAATGAGAGAGGATTCGAAGAATCGATCGAGAAAATGAAGTTGACTGTGTTTAGAGCTATGGCGCACTGTTTTGTGGTTTACAAAGCAAGGTTTAAAACACCCGAAAATTCCCCGGAATTGATTCGAATAAATAACGAATGGTCTTTATCTTTCAATCTTCTTTTAATAGACAGAATATCTTCTTTGCCTCCAAAAAAAGCATCGACTACGTTTGGATCAAAATGGATTCCTTTCTTCTTAGCTATGTACTTAAAAGCTTCATTTAAAGAAATGGGGCTGCGATAAGGCCGTTTGGTCGTGAGGGCATCAAAGACATCCACAATGGCCGTTATACGTCCTTCGATAGGTATTTCTTCCGCTCTAAGGCCTTTCGGATAACCTTCTCCATTCCATTTTTCATGATGTGTCAGGGCAATAGTCTCTCCCACTTTAAGATAGTCAGTCTCTGATTTCTCTAAAATCCGGCCACCGATTACCGTATGCAGCTTCATAATTTCCCACTCAGCCGGGTTAAGCTCTCCAGGCTTCAAAAGAATGTTTTCGGGAATCCCGATTTTACCGATATCATGTAAGGGAGCTGCATATCGTATTCGATGAATTGCCTCTTTGTTGATGCCCATCTTGGCGGAAACTAGAGCAGCAAATTCGCTCACCCGCTAAATATGGTTGCCGGTTTCCTCATCCTTGCATTCGGCAGCCCGAGAGAGGCAGAAAATTGTATCCAGTGAGGCTTCCCTGACTTGCTCTAGGGCCTCTTTCAATTTTACCGTCTTTACTGCCACTTCCTTCTCTAAACTTTTTTGATATTGCTTCAAATGATCGTTATAAGCCTTTACCTTGAGTAAAGATTTCACTCTTGCCCGCAATTCAGTCGCCTCAACCGGCTTGCTCAGAAAATCATCTGCACCGTACTCCAGTGCTCTGACTCTATCCTCAACATCATTGAGTGAAGTCACAATCACAATCGGAATGCCCCGTGTTTCCTCCTCCGTTTTCAGTTTTCGGGTCACTTCAAAACCATTCAATTTTGGCATCATCACGTCGAGCAATATCAGATCTGGTGATATCCTCTTCGTCATCTCCAGCGACTCAAGCCCATCGCGGGCTAAGAAGACAGCATAACCCATTGGTGCAAGTATCGCCTCAATCAGACGTAAATTCAGGTCCTGATCATCAACAACTAGGATCTTAGCTTTTTCTCTCTCGATATCCATGCCTCATTCTTTCTTTAGAAATTTAATCTCTTTTAATCGGCCAGATATCCTGCCACATTTTTTCATCTTTGTCATTATTATCTTTTCTAAAAAAACAAATTCGATTTTTTCCTTTCTGCTTGGCTAGGTAAAGCATGTGATCAGCTTTGCGAATCATATCTTCATCATCAACACAGTCTGAGGGAAATTCCGCAACTCCTATACTAACCGTCAACTCGTTCATATCCCTTGAGAACTCTTTAAAAACCGCATTGCTAGAAATAGTATTTTGAATTCGGCTCGAAACCTCAACCGCGCCATTCCTATCCGAATAGGGAAGAATCACAACGAATTCATCCCCACCATAACGGGCAATCAAGTCAACTTCACGGATCACACTTCTGATCAAATTTCCAAGGTTATGGAGAATATCATCGCCTTTTATGTGCCCAAGCGTATCATTGAAGAGTTTAAATTCATCAATATCAATCATAAGAAGACTTACAGGGTATTGCTGTCTTAGCGATCGTTTAACCTCAAGACTCAGAAACTTTTTAAAATAGCCGTGATTGTAGAGGCCTGTGAGCGAATCAATGGAGGCGGAACTCAGGGCATTCTCATAATGAGTTCTCAGCCTATCCAGTTGATCCTTCTTTTCCAAAAGCACTTTGATCCGCGCCTTTAGTTCTCTAGTGTTTATGGGTTTGATTAAAAAATCATCCGCCCCCAGTTTTACACCAGTAATCTTGCTGTCAATGTCATCGAGGCAAGTGATGACAATAACCGGTATGTCTTTTGCCGTATCCATGGTCTTTAGCCTCTTACATATCTCGAATCCATTAATATCAGGAAGAATTATGTCAAGAAGTACTAGATCAACTTCGCCAGACTGGATACAGAAAATCGCTTCTTGTCCGTTCTTCACAGTTTCCAGGCGCAAGGATTCGTTTTCGAGAGCCTTTAAGATAATATTTCTATCGATCTCATTGTCTTCAACAATAAGAACATGCGGTGCTTTATCCAAATCCAACTTGTTTGACATGTCTTCACCCGCAGCTTGGGTAAAGAGGGCTTCTGTTTGTTTGCGGATGTCGAGTTGTTCCCTGTATTCCTTGAGTTGAAGCATTGATCGAATACGTGCGATAAGCTCGACTTTCTTCACAGGCTTTGTTAAAAATTCCTCGGCGCCGGCTTCAAGACCAGAAATCCTGTTTTCCGATCCATCCAAGGCGGTTACGAGAATAATGGGGATATTTCTTACCGATAAATCCTCTTTCAATTCCCTGGCGACTGTGAAGCCATCTTTCTTAGGCATCATAACGTCCAGAAGTATGACATCCGGAAGTTCTTTATAAACCATATCCATCCCCTTTTGGCCATCGTTGGCAAAAAGGACATCGAATTGGTCAGTGGGCAGCATTCTTTCCAACAATTTCTGGTTCGTTTGATCGTCATCGACGATTAATATTTTTTTCTTATTAGATGGCTCTCTCTTTGGAGGAACCTTTTGCTCCTCGCTTTTCAAATCGAGAAAGCCATCGATTTTCTCGAGAAAAGAACGTGTTTCAATCGGCTTAGAAATATATCCATCACAACCTGCTTCGATCGCTTTATCCTCATCGCCCTGCACTGCATAGGCTGAGAGGGCAACCACGGGGACATCCTGCAGCTTTGAATCCTTTTTGATCAATCGAGTGGCTGCATAACCATCCATTCCGGGAAGCTGAATATCTATCAAGATGAGATCGGGAATCACCGACTGCAATATCTCCAAGCCTCTTTCTGCATCTTCCGCTGCCAAAACCTTAAAATTGTTAATTTGAAGCAATGCACTGAAGAGCTTCAAGTTTTTGCAATTGTCCTCAACAATAAGAACTTTTCTCTTTTTCATTTTTGACTCTTCTATCTACCCGAAATGTTTTATTCTCCAAATTCATTTCAGCCATAATATTTCCCCGATTTACAGCCAAGCCAATCAATATTTTCATAAGGTTTTCTATAACACGACATCAAGTCTTTTCATCTCCTTGCGAATTAACGGTAAGGAGAAAGAGAAACGACTCATTAGTCTTTTTTAGTAATTCTGTAATTCAAACTGAAAATTTATGAACTCTTGCAGGCTTATCTTCAGGATTCCTCCCTGAAGAGTGATTATGGTCGCATGAATTCAAATCAGGGTCAATCGTCCAAGTGGATGAAAAACGGGATGAAATTTTCGAGGCATATATCACCCCCAAAGAGGATAGGAATACTTCGTCTTGGCTAGCTCCAAACGCTTGATTTTATCGAGATTACTCTATATTTTCAAAAATGGAGTGTTTGAAATTCACAGCATCGTGCGTAGACCTAAAATTAAATCTGAAAAGGTGCTGTTTGGCTGTTACCGAACAGCATAGAGGAAATAACAGAGTAGACAAAAATGACAAACATGAAAGAACATAGTCAATTCGGATGTTTTTAACACCGAAATAAGTTATATGGAATTGCCTTAGTTCACTTTAAACCTCACAAACTTTATGTTGTTATGAGAATTATTTCCTGGGGGCCGACGATGATATGCATAGAAAAATCTTCCATAATTATCATCATAAGACCGAGAAGGTTGACAGTAAGAAACCCAGGAAATGTGTACATTTTTATCTAGTATATCTAAGAGTATCGGCTTACTCTATGAGGCTCCATTATCTAAACTGATTATTCCGTACAGGCTATTGTGATTCTCTCTGTTTGTATACACAAGAACTAATTTATTCCTTGTGACTCCACTAGAAAAACCACCGCTGCGACCTCTAAGAGGACCTATGCTAATCTTGTCTTTCCAGGATCGCGTTTCATTATCCTACAAAAAAAAATGTCCGATGTGTTTGGGTCCTGTAGGACAAATCATCCAGAAATTTCCATCGGGAGTGACGCCGTTCTCAAATTCTATCCAGTTACCCATGTGCCCATCTCGTATATGGTCCTAAGGAATAGTCCCGGCTGCTAAAGCTTCGGAATAATCCAGGGGAAGGTTGGAATACTGCCGTCCATCAGGCATCAGCCATATTTTCCCGTTGTCTTTAGAATAAAAATAGGAGGCAGATCCCATTATTCTGGGTAATTACTGAAAGAAATGAAATGATGCGATCAAATAACGATATTTTGGATCGAACCGCGAGCACATTTGTTCTATGCAGACATTCGACATTCCTGTACCAATATCTGTTTGATGCTCATAATTCATAAAATCAAACATATCATAACATCGCACTCGAGCCTTAACAGTGGTTTGTGTACTCCATAGATGTCTCCATTTCAGTATAGCCTTATTTTCATTCACTGTAACTTTGACTGATGTCGAGCCGTGAGCCTTCCGAGATATAAAACCGCTCAATAATCGTGTGAAATGTTTGAAGTCATAAGGATAAAACGATCTATACAGATTAAATTTCAAATCTTGTGAACGCCCACCGTATGTGTACAAAATATATCCTTTCTCATCAAAAACAACATTGCCTCCGGGATTAACAATCCTATGAGTATTGCCAGTGGGCTCTTCTGAAATGCCGAATGTTCCGTTCTTTTCATCCACCCAAAAAATATAATCTGGATTTCCTAATGAATCGAAAGTCCTCGTAATCTGATGGATGGAAAGACCATTTTGATAGGATCCCAGAGCTTGCTTTAAGCCTGCTTTGTAACACCACTCGAATCCGGTCCCAATTTCATGAATTGTTATATCAATTATTGGCACTTTTTCTTTAGAGTCACGCCCATAAAAGAGAAATATCATCATGAGTGAGAATAAAACTGTCTCCTATGTTACAAAAAGCAGCTTTGCTATCCCTCTCTTTAGAAACGGCTTATTTCCCATCTCATTACCTCGCAAAACATGCCGTCCATTCGATTTTTCTCTAACCAAAAGGATTTTATCAACTTTGATAAATTATACAACCTATCTATGAGTATCCAGTTCGTAATTTTTCCCCTGGCACTCCCTTAAAGCCAAAACGCGATGAACTGACAACATGATATTCGAAGATGCTCAAGGCGACTTTAAAACAGACTTCGCCCTGGGAATGATAGATCAGGGGGTGATAAATTCAATCAGTAGCGGCGTCCGCCAAAACCGCCACCACCACCGCGTCCGCCAAAACCGCCTCCGCCTCGCCCTCCACCTCTGTCAGTCTGAGGACGGGCCTTGTTGACGATGATGGTGCGGCCTTTGAGATCTTTGCCGTTTAACTCACCGATAGCATTCTGAGCTTCTGACTCATCGGGCATCTCCACAAAGCCAAACCCGCGCGAGATCCCTGTGAACTTATCTGTGATTATTTTCGCCGAATCGACGGCACCATAGGCTGCAAAAGCATCCTTGAGCTCGTCTTCGGTCAATTCTCGAGACAAATTGCCTGCGTAAATATTCATAAACGTCTCCTTGAGTGAACAGAAAAAAGGGAAGGGAGAACGTTTGCTTTAACAATTTGCCCCAATCCGCAATTTTAATGTTCTGGTAAATTCTCAAAATATAAAAAAACCCGGCAACGACCTACTCTCCCACTCTGCTCCCAGAGCAGTACCATCGGCACTGAAGAGCTTAACTTCCGTGTTCGGAATGGGAACGGGTGTGACCTCTCCGTTATGGTTGCCGGGAAATATTCCGATTAATAACTTAAATAAGTCTTTCTCTCCGATACGGTTTTTGTCCTGAATAAACTTTATGGTCAAGCCTCACGGTCTATTAGTACTGGTCAGCTAAATCCGTTACCGGACTTACACATCCAGCCTATCAACCTCGTAGTCTACAAGGGACCTTTAGTCCCCCGAAGGGGATGGGAAATCTAATCTTGAGGCGAGTTTCCCGCTTATATGCTTTCAGCGGTTATCTCAACCAAACGTAGCTACCCAGCGATGCCCCTGGCGGGACAACTGGTACACAAGAGGTTTGTCCGTTCCGGTCCTTTCGTACTAGGAACAGGCCCTCTCAGATTTCCTCCGCCTACCGCGGATAGGGACCGAACTGTCTCGCGA
>CAZIMJ010000269.1:0-2749 GCA_964540205.1 uncultured Eubacteriales bacterium
GGTGAGACCCAGATGCTGGATATAGACTTCAAACCGGGCCAAGAGCAGTGCCTTCATCGCCGAATAGGCTGTGGTGACGAACTCTTTGGGCAAGATATACACGGTCTTTCTGGCATAGCGGACCTTTCCGAGGAGCCGCCTTTCGTAAAGCACATTGTCAAGATCTTCCATTTTAAAGTTTATAGACCTTAGAAAGAGAGAGAGATATGGGGTTGTAGATAGAGTGGCGTGGAGGCCCCCGATATCTCTCACGATCTGCAAGAGATTTTCTGTCCTTGGATCTTCAGTCAAGTGGTGTTTGTGTAAGACGAACGCATTCGTCTTGTCTAGGTCAAGAGTAGCCATATTGTGATTAGCGTATATTTACTTGTGAAAAAAAATCAAGTTAATTCCGAATGGCCCAGTCGGTAAACGTCTTGTGTTCTGAAACATTTATCGTAAATACTGATCGGGAATTGGATTATCGTTGCGTTCGTCTTCCCAGGTTATTCCACATGCCCACCAACGTGTGCCGTCGTGGAAGAGTGGAATGCTGTTAATACCCCGGCCCAAAAATCGTGGATCAGTTGTGTTCATCCCCTTTTTGTATGTGCTGAATACATGAGCGATGCTGCCGAAGGAATGGATTTTGTGGGAGATCTCCGCTTCATAGAAACTAGCTAGAGCATTCGACTTGATCCTTTTGCTGAAGGACGAAACAAAGCTAGTCAGATCCATAGTGTTTGGGCCATCGGGTGTGATTCGGATGAAAGTGGCATTCGGTATGAAGAGAGATTCAAAACGTTCGAGGTCGGGCTCTTCGACTGGCAAGAAAGAGATCGACTCATAGAGAGCCGTCACGAGGCCATCGATCGAAGAGACATCCATATCGATTGCGGCCGGTGTTTGTGCAGCATCTACAGAGGCGACTTGATCTTCGGCGATGCCGGGCTCTTCCCGAGTTGTTTGGCCTTGGCAACCCACGATGAAATATAAAATAAGAGCAAAACAGAAAATCATATAAAATTTTTTCATTTCCCCTCCGATCTCTTCATAAAAATGCTTATTTGGTTGTAATTTGTAATAATTGAATCCCACACAACAATTCATGTCAACTTCAATCAGGACTATGTTAGTTTTGGATCAATATCACTGAAGGGGAACAGAAATTTTTAAAGAATAACGCTCACGGTGTGTCAACGAACTCGCCCGTTTTTTTTCCTTTCCGCACACGTTCTGCCTGGAAACATCTTCCGTTCAGTTGATGAAGGTGGAGCTTGCTGAGTATTTGGACCGTAAGCCCTATGAACGTAAAAAGGGTGAGAGCAATCATCGAAACGGTTTCTATCATCGCAACTTTACCCTCAAAGGTATAGGGCCTGTGGATCTGTCTGTTCCCCGGGATCGTATGGGGAAATTTAAAAGCCTGATCATTCCTCGCAGCAAACGGATTGAAGAGGAACTCCGTAAGGATATCTGTTTGATGTTTCTGACAGGCATCAGCACACGGACACTGTCTATGATCTCCTCACAGCTGATCGGGCGAAGAATCAGCCATTCCCAGGTCAGTCTTGTGAGCCGTGAGCTGATTGATGCCGTTGAGAGCTGGAGAGAACGGGATTTATCAGGAGAGAAAATCAAATATTTGTTTATTAACGGCGTCTGCTTCAAGATGCGTGTGGCCGGCCATGTCGAGAATGTGCCTGTGCTGGTGGCCATTGGGGTCAATGAATCCGGACAGAGGATGGTGCTGGGACTGCAATCGGGAGATAAGGAATCTTAATCCTGTTGGCTGGAGTTTTTTAAAGATCTCAAGAGGAGAGGGCTTAACCGAAAAGATGTCCAACTGGGAATAATGGATGTCTGCCCGGGTTGGAGAAAGTCTTCAGTGAAGAGTTCAAAAACGCGGAAATCCAACGCTGCCAGGTCCACGTGGCAAGGAATGTTCTGGCCAAAGTTCGCAGGAGACTTAAGTCAGCTGTTGCCGATGATGTCCACGCCATTTTTTATGCCTCATTAAAGAATGAGTCTATGAAGCTTTTTGAAGGCTTCTCTAATCGCTGGGCAAAAGAACTGCCTTCTGCCGTTAAATGCCTCGAGCGATCCATCACACAGTGTTTGACATTTTTTCATTACCCTAAAGATGAATGGATCAGCCTGAGGACAAGCAATATCATAGAACGGTTGAATAAAGAGTTTAAACGCAGAACCAAATCGATGGAGATCGTAGCCGGCGAACGGGCCTGCTATACCCTCCTTGCGTTTATCTCTTTGAAGATGGAAGTGCATTGGAGAAACTTCCTATTATGGAAAAGAGCCAGTAATTTGCCAGTGCTGCAAACCCTGGCTGATTCCAATTTCACACAATCATGTTGACAGTACCAAATTTTGCCAAGGGATTAGGTGAACTTTTAGAGTCAATAAGATCACTAAATCCTGAACTCCATCAGAAATTTATCCTAGCATGTTATCACTATGCACGAGCTCTAAAGGAGATAGGTAAAGACCATGAGATGGTTTTTATCAGGCTCGTTTCTTCTATAGAGGCACTTTCAAAAGATTTTGATTTGAAAGGAAAAGATGATTTACTCGCAGGAAAAAATTTTGATGACATAATAATAAATGATGTACTAGTTGAAGAGGAAAAGGATGAACTTGAAAAAACTTTTAAAAACCGAAAATCAAGAAAGAAGTTTAAAAGATTTATAGAAAAATATTCAGAGGGATTCTTTAAGGGAGGTAATTATAAAGCAAAACACACTCGAATTTT
>CAZIMJ010000270.1:0-4525 GCA_964540205.1 uncultured Eubacteriales bacterium
GGGATCAGAGCTGTTCGGGAAGGATTTTCTGAATAATTTATGGGCTAACAAAATCATAAGTTGACCTTATGTTATTTATTCGACAGTCCGTATTGGTTTATCGACAAGGTCTAAAACTACGGAATGAAATTCCACATCGAACCATTCTTTAAACGTTTTCAAATCCCTCTTCGAGGGCCATGCATCCGGATCGACCCACCAACCATTGAGCTGCTCCTCAAAAATCTTACTGAAATATTTCTTGAGCAGACTTTCCTTCTTATTATCATCTTCGTATTCTGGCAGTAAATAGGCGGATTGATCACGGTTGACTTCGTTCAGAATGTATTTTACAGGATCAGGATCAGGAAGAGAATGAAGCCAATCAAGAAAAGGTTCTTTTGCACGCACAGTAAGAATGCTTCTGTCTATTTCTTTCATATGTTTTCCCTCCTAATCCTGACAGTCTTTGAGATCCATATAAAAATCAAGAAGTGCATCCAGGCTGTCATAAAGGGTATCCAAGTCCTTTTGCGTTTTGGCCTTCTGCGACAGGGGACGCCTGTCGGCACAAGAGCTTCAAAAGAGTGGCTTGTGACAGACTGGACAAGAGAGCATATAAACTCTGCAAGTTTTCGAGCAGGGCCAGGAAGATCTGTCGGCAGCTCACCATCCTCGTTGAGAAAATGACCGACCTTTGTGGAAAGAGAATTTACCATTATCGATCTCCCTTATAACATCTGAATCTATAATTTGTGGTTTCCATACCGTGACTCCAGACGCATCAACCCCAGACACGATCGGTATCCATGTTCGGGATGAGCCCGGGAGGAGAAGATGTTGTCGACAAGCTGCTCTGTCAGCTCGCCGATTTTTTTGGCCCAGTTGATGAACCGCTCGGGATTATACTCCGCATAATGACGATGCGATTCCGGCATATGCTCGGGATGTGTGGAATGCCGACCCGGTGTGTCATCTCTTTTGTGAGAAGAGACGCGGCGTGAGTTATAAAAAACTTCAACAACCTTGTCTGTGCCCGGACATCGACATGCTTTCTGATCAACGTGTAGGGCACGGAGTAGTAATGGAAACTCTTCCCAAATAATTCCGAATGGACAAATAGGAAGGGAAGGCTTTACTGCGGCTGTCAAAATTATCCTAAAGTTGACTCAGGATATTCCTCATAGCTTCCATAAATGGAGAAAGATACTCCTCACCCTTGAACAGGCTGCCTTCCGGGAAAGTCCTATTTAAATGCCGTGCTATACGTTTTGTTTCCTCTGCGATATGCCGGAAAAATGAAGACAGAAGATAGGAGTCACTTTGCCATTTTCCGGTGTGTATAGCTTTCATGATCCGCGCTAAAACATGAAATATCTTAATCCAGTCTAGATATTTCACTGAATCATCAGCGCCTTGTAAAAAATTTGAGAATAAATCCGGTTTAGCTAAAATGTATTTTCTTCCCGATTCTTTTGCTATAAAGCCTGTATCCGTCCATTTCTCGAGTATTCTATAGACGATTTTCTGATCAAATTGAACCGTTTTAGCAATCTGATTGGAACTTCCTTCTTTTTCATACAAAAGATAAAGCAAAACCTCCGCACGGGCATTGACTCCGAAAAAACCTCTTAGTAATAATTGCAGCAGCGGTGGTTTCTGAATTTCCGGTTCCGTTGTGACTTTTCTCACTTGAAATTTCTCTAAAATCTCCCGATATTCCTGGGGTACATTATAGTGACTCAACTGCTCTTGTATCCTTTGAGAATTATCTATTCTTCTCTTCTTAATTGTATCTTCAACCAGCTTATAGATATTTTTTGTCGTTAAGCTAACATTCAATTTGTCATCGTTTTTAGAGAATAAGTCTCCTGTTCGCTTAAGACGGGAGACATTGATCCATTCGCCATACTTATATGCCCATTCCAAAGCGGAGGAAAACAGCCTTTTATCAAATTGCCCCATAAAAATTGTAGAGCACAATAAGGCCTCAAGATCAATGATCCATTTTTTTTCCTCTTCCAATTGAGAAGCCACCCCCAGACATCCCCATTGCCGCCAGTGAATATCCAGAAGCTTATTTTCAAAATCCTTTTTAAATTCGTTCAGAGATGATGTCATATCCGTGTTTCCTTAAGAAGTCTTTCAAAATTGTTTTAAATGCTATAGATACATCTTGAGTGATAACCCATCGTGCTGCAGCTTCAATTTCTCTCTGTGTTGGATCGAGTCGAAGGAAATCATCGAGATGATAACCATTCCGATCCACCGCTGCATATAGCTTGAAGTATATTTGATCAAGTCGACTTATATAATAAATAGAAAGATAATCGCCATATTGTTTTTTGATTAATCTCTCTTCAAATCCCTGCGGTAAACCTGAATCCACTTGCAACGTTGGGCCTTTGTTTAACCAACCGTCGGGAAGGCCGAAATCTTTTTGTACTACATTAGCCGCCTCAATTAAAAATTTGGGGAATTCATTTATTTTCTTTACTATAATTTGTCCATGCTCTTTAGAAACAGTCCCCAGAACATCAACATCCTTAGTAGTTCTAAAAATTAATCCCAAGGCAAAAAGAGCAGTTCCTCCACAGATGATTAAAGAGGCGGGAGCTCCGTCATGGACCTGAATCTGACGCTCTAGTGCCTTTAAGATTTCGTCTATGTTATTTTGATTGATCATAATAGGATTTTATCGCCTAATATTTAGGCTGTCAAGTCCTATTTACATATTTTTTCACTTTGACCCTGGCGAATAATGTATCGTTCCTGGCGGAGAGTTTTTTGGCGCTCTTCAGCCTGGGATCATTAAAAGGCTAAAACGTCAATGAATTGATATCCCGGATTTTTTATGGAGCAATTTATCCTACAGTCCGTATCGGTCCATCGAAAAGGTCTAAAACAACCGAATGAAATTCGACTTCGAACCATTCTTTAAAAGTCTTCAAGTCCCTCTTTGAGGGCCAGGCCTCAGGATCCGTCCACCAACCATTGAGTTGTTCTTCGAAAATCTGCTTGAAGTACTTCTTTATCAAGTTTTCTCTTTTGTTATCATCTTCATATTCTGGCAGGAGATACGCGGATTGATCACGGTTGATTTCGTCCAAAGTGTATCTATCGGGATTCGGGTCTGGAAGTGAATGAAGCCAATCAAGAAAGGGTTCTTTGGCACGAATGATAAGAATGCTTCTGTCTATTTCTTTCATATGGATTCCTCCTCATTCTGTCAGTCTTTAAGACTCAGATAAGCATCGAGGAGTGCATCAAGGCTGTCATAAAGGGCATCCAAGTCCTCTTGGATTTTTTGGTCTGGATTATGATTGGCTTCCGCAGCAATGTAACCGATGAGATTTTCGAGTTCCTCTGAACTATAGTAGACAACAACAGAATCGGCAACCTGTTTTGTGGATTTCAAGCTGTCTGTAAGATCTGGACCTGTAAGCGTCTCATTCAAGATGAGATCCCTTTCTTCAACATGGAGTCTTACCGGAATCAAGTCGGTATCCCGCATATCCCATTTTGTGTTTTCCCAGTCATAGATGAAGCCGTTGTCCCCGCATGTGGGGCACTTCCATTGGATCGCGTTTATATCCTCGTTGAGGAAAGCAAAGACTTCCCCCGTGCATGGTTTGCGTTTTGGCCTTCTGCGGCAGGGGACGCCTGTCGGCACAAGAGCTTCAAAAGAGTGGCTTGTGACAGACCGGACGAGAGAGCATATAAACTCAGCAAGATTTCGAGCAGGCCCTGGAAGATCTGCCGGCAGCTCACCATCCTCGTTGAGAAAATGACCGACCTTTGTGGAAAGAGAATTTACCATTATCGATCTCCCTTATAACATCTGAATCTAT
Source organism: uncultured Eubacteriales bacterium (assembly GCA_964540205.1). Taxonomy (GTDB): domain Bacteria; phylum Acidobacteriota; class Aminicenantia; order Aminicenantales; family Aminicenantaceae; genus WTAW01. The sequence continues at coordinate 3,831 of CAZIMJ010000270.1, forward strand.
AATTTGTGTTTCTAAGAACCAAGCCCTGTTTGGGGTTTTGTTCTCCTCTTTTGGTGTCAATCCTCTCACAGTTTCGATAAAACAAAGCATCACAAGATATGATAATAAAAACCGGATGTTACGCGCAAATTACATACGACTGGTCCCTATCTATCAAGTTTTGGGTAGGAGAGAATTCACAATAAACAATTACATCTGATGTTTTTATAATCCAATGAGAGCGCTTCCCAAACCTCGATGCTCTCTTTGCAGAGGGCAATATGGTTATACTGATATTTATCTTTCAAATAACCGATTAAAAAGGCATACAGATCGCATCGTGTATCGAGGTCGATCTTTTTCCCCCAGTTGGAATATTCTTTGAGATAAACAGTCCAGGATTTGTCCTGGGTGCCGTTGATGGTGCTTTGGAGACCCCTGAGTGAGCCTAACGTGATTCTCTCCGGAATGAATCTTTCAAATATTTTATCGATGAGGTCCCTGTAATGATTCTTCCAATCCTCAATCGGCACAATGGGATCTATCCGTAATCGCACAATAAAGCCATGGTCAGACAATTTTTTAGCCGCTTCTAATCTTTTTAATGGAGAAGGAGCTCTTTTCTCCCACATGTCTGCGACAGCCATTGCGTTAAGGCTGAAACTGAATACGGCCTGTTTCGCAGAAGGCATCGCCAAGATATTATTGATGTTTGT
>CAZIMJ010000271.1:0-4588 GCA_964540205.1 uncultured Eubacteriales bacterium
ACGCAACCTTTGAACGAATTCAAGAAGTGACAAATCTTGTCCTCGATGATCCAGCTCCAGTCATTCAATCAATCTTGGATAGTGCATGCCACCTGTCGCAGGACCCGCGCCTGCCAGTCAATGATGAGACGGCTCGTGTCATTGTTGAGAATCTAGTGACGAGATCTGATCAAGATCAGGTCTACAGGATGGCTCAGCTTCTGGAGGATTCAGAAATCAGCGCTGCCGAGGCGGTCGATCTCCATGAGGAGTTTAAAATTCCTGTCTCGCATCTGGAGAAGGATATCATTCCTGTGTGGGGGAGTGGCGCCTGGCTTCGAGCCATAGATGGCAAGATATTTCTCGACATGGACAGCAATTACAGTGCCACTAACCTTGGCCTGAACAACCAAGAGATAGCTCAAGGTCTTTTTAATCAAGCAACCAGACTCATCTCGATGAAGGAAGATCGGGTGCATGTTGCCCGAGCAAGATTTTTAAAAACCTTCCGGAATATGATGCCTGAAGGATTAAGTCAATTCTATTGGCAGAACAGCGGTGGCGAGGCAGTTGACAAAAGCCTCAAATTTGCTAAGGCCTATACCCAAACGACTGGTGTTGTAGCCTTTGAAGGTAGTTTTCATGGTCGGACCCATGGTGCAGTGGCCGTGACATATAATCTCAAATACAGAAAACCGTTCGGCTTGGATAAAGTTGATTGGGTCTACTTTGTCGATTTCAATGATGCAGATGCAGTGGAGAAGCTCTTTGCTGGAGGTAAGGTGAGAACAGTGATACTGGAGCTGATCCAGAGTGAAGAGGCTGGAATTCGCCCGGCTGATCCTGCCTTCGTTTCAAGATTACGGCAGATTTGTGATCAATACGATGGAGTCATGATATGCGACGAGGTCCAGACTGGTTTTGGCCGATGCGCGGAGAAGGAAGGACAGTGGTTTGCATGCCAAGTCTATGGTGTGGAGCCAGATATCATAACAATAGGAAAATCCTTCGGTGGAGGATACCCGGTTACCGCCGTTGTGACCAAAAAAAAGATATCACAGGCGATGAAACCAGGCTATGACGGCTCCACCTTCGGAGGAAATCCTATGGCGATGGTAGCAGTAACCATTGCCACCCGGCAGATGAAGTCGCTCGATCTTACGAAGAATGTGGTTGATCGGTCAGTCCAGATTTTTAATGGTCTCTATGAACTTCAGAAAGAATATCCGGTCATTGGTGAGGTCAGGGGCAAAGGCTTGATGATTGGTTTCGATCTGCCCTCAACAGAGTCTGTCATACGATTTCAGCAGGAAATGGCCAAAAATGGGGTGAAAGCTTCTCTTTCCACAGGTTGCACAGTCCGTATTCTCCCTCCTTTAATAATCTCGGATTCGGATGCCGATTTCTTCTTAGAGGCGATGAATCAATCACTTACAGCCATGAGAGAAAAAGAGGATTAAAATGAAAAATGAGAGGCAAAGTTAGTCTATACTTTGAACTGTATGAGGCTTTAGGATATGAGAAGACAGTTATGATGAACAAAGCGAAGGCTTATAGGTTAAATACAATCCGGGCGATTTTAGAAAGAGGGGATGTGCATACTCAAACTGAATTGAGAAGGAGATTGGGAAAAAAGGGGATTGGTGCCTCTCAAGCGACAATCTCGAGGAATCTTAAAGAACTGGGATACTCCAGGGTTCCCATCGGCGACGGCTCATACCGTCTGGTGAAAGTCGAAAGCAGGGATGAGCACGTCGAAATCCTATTCAAACTCGGGCTTGAGGAGATGATTCAAGTCGGAAATTTCATCGTTATTAGGACAAGACCAGGGAATGCTCAAGCTGTCGCCGGGGCTATCGACCGAACTCACGTAGAGGGTATTATTGGGACCGTTGCCGGTGATGATACGATCTTCGCCATCACCAAAAACGAATCAGTCGCCGACAGGGTTGCCAAAAAACTGAAGAGGTATCTTGAATGAACGGAATCCTCTGCCTGGAGGATGGCCGGGTCTTCTACGGCAGGATTTTTGGTGATCCAAAGCTATCCATCGGCGAAATCTGTTTCAACACTTCCATGTCTGGTTACCAGGAGATCATCACAGATCCCTCTTATACAGGCCAGATTGTTGCCATGTCCTATCCGATCATCGGAAATTATGGGATTCATCAGAACGATGTCGAGTCCCGACAGCCATTTTTAGCCGGATTTGTCGTTCGGGAAAACTGCCGTAATCCTGGAAATCCAAGAATGACCATGAAGCTTAACGATTTTCTCAGAAAAAACAGGATTACGGCCATTGAGGGAATCGACACGAGAGCATTGGTCCGCCATATCTGGGAAAAGGGCGAAATGAGGTCAGCGATTGCTCCTCTGCCGTAGACAAACAGATGCTGCTCGAGAGGATCAAAAGCTGCGCCAAGCTCGATGGTCAGGACTTGGCCTCTACAGTAACAACTCGGTCGATGTACAGTATGGGTAATAACCGGAAAATAAGGATAGTCGTTTATAATTTTGGGGTGAAGAGTAATATCCTGAGGTTGATCGGACGTAAAGCAACTGTAACGGTTGTGCCATCGGACACTGACGCCGATCAAGTTCTTCGGCGGTACGGCCGAAGGTCTCGTTCAGGGTGTTGAACATCTCGATGTCATCGGCGGGAAGATAGACGAGAAAAGCGAAGATATGTTTGTGCCGGCCCATCCGGCAACTGACGATTCTGTGCATACTTAACCAAACCCCGTCTGTATATTGAGACTTGTCGTAGAGGGAGGTGTAAAATTGGCGGAGGTCCTCCTCGACCGCTTCTGCGGCGGTTGCGGGCGTGGGATGAAGTGCAGCTTCGATAAAAGGAGCTGCGGTGGGATCACCTAGGATCTCGTATGGCGGACGGTCCCCTTCGTAGGTGCGGACGAGATCGATCCAGTCCTTGCCCAGGAAACGAGGAAGACCGAGTATGATCTTGCGCAGGAGTGGGCCGTCTATCACGGAGCCGGCCATTTTTTTGACGGCATCGCGGCCGTAGGAATCGGCGATGACGAAAACGGCATATTCGATACCGAACACATTTTTCAGGTTTTGTTTGAGGCGCTGGGACAGTTCGAGGGTTGGAGAAAGAAATGCGGCGATATAATGTGGGCCGAGAACGGCTATGGACAGGCCTATGCGGCGGATGTTCAGCTCCCGGGCCAAGCGAACCGCATCTTCGAAGTTGGTGAAGGGCACCAGGAGGCTTTCTTTGTCGTTGGTGATGGGATAGAGGGGAACGATGGCCCGGGTGCAGATGGCGGGTGGAGTCATGACCCGGTGTTGGTAGGCATAAAGGTTGGGTGAGGCGGGATCGCTCAAGTGAGTCACTCGTCCTTCGTTATCGACGAATTCCATATCGATAAAATTGTCGGGAAAAGTGCCATATGATGCCGACCAAGTGGAGAAAAGGCCGGTGCAGATGATGTTGCCGCAGACGGTTGCCGCCGGTTCGGCAGCATTGACCCGGAAGCCGTGGCCGGAAGCTTCGCGCTGGAGATCGAAGGAGGTCACGCCGGCGCCGACGGTTGCTGTCCAGTTGTCCGCATCGATGCGGATGTCCTTCATCCGGGTGGTGTCGATGACGATGCCATCGGTGAAGACCATGCCATAGACGCTACCCCCATTCCCCCTAACAACCGTGGGAACACCTTTGCGCCGGGCCAATTTGACGATGAAGGAGACCTCGGCTGTCGAGGCAGGGAGGACGACAAAGCGGGGCATCTGCATTTCTTTTAGGAGAAATGGATCGTCGGCGTAAGTGATGAGAATGGCTGGATCGTCGGTCGCCCAGGCAGGGCCGACGATTTGTCTCAATTCCTCAAGGACTTCGTCTTGGGGCGGCTGATGGATGGAGTGACCGCTTTCTTTAAGGGCTTCAACTTCGGCCTTGAGGGCCTTCATCACCGATAGCGGCCTCAGCCCGGTCGCGAAATGACACTGCTTGTCGCAGATTCCGCAGAGGGTGCAGGTGTCGGCGATGTCGATCAGCCCCTCGGTCAGGGGGATCAAGTTACGCTTCAGGGCTGCATAGATGTCCATCCGTCCCTGGGGATAATAGGCGACGTAGTGCTTTTCCGGGCCCGAAGGACAGAGGCCGGTTTCCAGGTAGTCGATTTTGCACATGGCGTAGTGGCGGCACTGAGAGGCCGTCTCTAAAGGATCGTTACTCATGGGACTTCCTCGATGAATGAGATGCTTTTGATATACCACAATCTCTGGAGAGAGAACAATAAAATTCTGTTTTTTGGGATTTTAATTGCCTTGCTGGGCTTTGGTGCATGAATCCATTAGGACGTTGACATAACATTGGTGGATAATCACATTATAAGCATGTAAAATCCGTTAATCCAATGGAGGTCAGCATGGCTGAAGCCCACAAGAGAGCGTATAGACATCCGAAAGACAAAACGTCCTACCGTATCAAGAACTGGCCGGAGTATGAAAAATCTCTTCGAAACCGAGGCGATATTACTATCTGGCTCAGCCAAGACGCAATCGACACGTGGACACCTCCAAAGAACGGAAAGCGAGGCGGCCAGCCGATCTATTCTGACATTGCCATCGAGACTTCGCTTATTCT
>CAZIMJ010000272.1:0-10257 GCA_964540205.1 uncultured Eubacteriales bacterium
CAAATATATACCTTATATCCTCTGACATGTCAAGTGATTAATGCCATTCCTGTGGCACTACGATATTGAGGTCTTTCAAAAAAATGTCTTGCAAATAATGGAGTTAGGTGGTCCACTCCACTTGCAACTGTCCAAGAAAAGCCTTATTTATTCCGCATACATTCATTTCTCTATTTTAACCACCGACAAGCTCACTGATTTTGTTTACTCTCACTTTTAGAATTGTGTAAAATTTGTATGAGGGCACACAGCTTTAGATGTTACTCGTATCTCAATGAATCCACAGGATTAGCGACAGCTGCATGGATAGACTGGAAGCTCACTGTGAACAGAGCAATGGCAAAAGCCAGCAGACCTGACAACACAAAAGTTCCAACGCCGATGTTGGCCCTATAAGCGAAATTCTCAAGCCACTTATTCATGGCGAAATAGGCCAGAGGCCAGGCGATGATGTTGGCAACTAAAACCCATCGTGTGAACTGTTTTGTGAAGAGGAATATGATCCCAGAAATTGAAGCCCCGAGCACTTTCCGGATTCCTATTTCTTTGGTCCTCTGTTGCGTGATAAATGCCGTTAACCCAAAAAGCCCCAAGCTGGCGATCAAGATAGCCAGCAGGGAAAAGCTGAAAAAAATTGTCCCGGTTTTTTCTTCGCTTCTGTATAACCTGGCAAAATGATCGTCGAAGAAATCATACTCAAAAGCTTGATTCAAGGCATACTTCTCCCAGGTCCTTTTCATAGAGGCTATCGTCTCTCTGATATTCTCGGTATTCACACGAACGGACAGATACCTGCCATTGCCTCTTAGACTATAAGGATGGATGATCAGAGGATTGAGCTTCTTGTGCAGTGATTCAAAATGAAAATCCTCAACAACGCCGATGATCGTGAACTCATTCCCATTCAAATCGGTGATCTTCTCGCCCACAGGATCCTCGTAACCAAGTATTTTAACGCCGGACTCATTGAGGACCACTTCCCGGCGCCCCTCCTGTTGTTCTTCAGAAAAGTAGCGGCCATGGATAAGCTTTAACTCATAGGTCTCACTATAATCCTGGTCGGTCCACAATCGCCAAATGAGCTGATTTTTCTCTTTTGGCTGATCGATCTGCCTGTACAAACTATCTCCAAAAAAATCTCCGATGAGGTTCGAACTGTTAGAAACACTCACAATCCCAGGATGTCTGAGCAGTTCCTGCTTAAAAGGCCTGATCTCCTGCCCTATATCGTCGACCTTTTTAACGATCACCACCTGATCCTTGTTAAATCCCAGGTTTTTATTCTGGATGTAATTCAACTGTTTGTACACGACGAGAGTCCCTATGATGAGAATAACAGAAACCGTAAACTGAAAGACCACCAGAATGTTTCGCATCCATGATCTTTTGGCCCGGCCCACCGATTCCCCCTTCAGCACTGCAACCGGATCAAAAGACGCGAGGAAGAACGCAGGATATGTCCCCGCCAAAAATCCCACAAACAGTGCGATTCCCATTAACAGAGGAATCGTGTAGATATTTTCCAGATAAGGCACACTTAAATTTTTCCCGGTTAGATTATTAAAGAAAGGCAGCATAAACTGGATGATGGGGAGTGCCACCAATATGGCAAGGAAACTCAAGACAACTGTCTCTGCCAAAAACTGCCGGATGAGTTGACTTCGTCTGGAGCCAACGGTCTTTCGCACGCCCACTTCTTTAGCTCTGGAGGCAGAACGGGCTGTCGCCAAATTCACAAAATTAACACACGCAATCATAAGTATCGCAAGCGCAACGACAGTAAAGATATAGACATAGGCGATATCGCTGTTGGGCTCGTGCTCGAATCTCAGATGGGAATGGAGATGGATATCGGTCAGAGGGGTGATAAAATATTTGATGGATCCGCCACTGGCTCTCAATTCGTCCAGCGTGGCCCCAAAGACCGTTTTCAACTGAGGAGCCACGTATTTCTCCACGATCAGCTGCAGCTTGGTCTCAAACTCCTCATGCGACATACCCTCTTTCAAGACAAAATAGGTCGGAAAATTGTTGCTGATCCAATTCTGGTCGCTCCCATCCTCGAGCGTGATGAACGATGCCAGGAAATCATAATGCACGTGGGAGTTGTGCGGGACATCTTTGATAACACCGGTGATTAGATAATCTCTACGATTATCCGAATTCAAAGATCTTCCCAGCGGATCTTCTGCTCCAAAATACTTACGAGCCATGGACTCAGTGATGACTACACTGTTCGGCTTTGTGAGGGCCGTTTTTAGGTCTCCTTGAAGAACTGTTACACTAAAGACATCGAAAAACGTATCGTCGGCCCAATACCAACGCTCTTCACTGAAAACTTTGTCCTTGTAGCGGATGACTGGGAATCCGTATCTCCGGAGCCGTGTGGAAACTTCCACCTCCGGAAATTCAGTGACAAGCGCTCGTGAAAACGGCGCTGGCGAGACACATCCATGGAATTCGTTATCGGCCCACAAGGCCCTGACGCCAGCCTTATAGATCCGGTCAGCCTTTTCATGGTAGCGGTCATAGCTCAGTTCATCCATTATGAACAGAGCGATCAAGATAAAACAGACAATTCCGATGCTCAAGCCAGCTACATTTATAAAATAATATCCTTTGTATTTTGAAATGTTCCGGAATGTGATCTTGATGATGTTTCTGAACATGATCCCCCTCCAGTAGATCGAATTTTTGATGAACACGGGCAGAGAAACCAGTATCTGAGTCCAAAACCACAGTTTGGCTCTGAAGACTCCCCTCTCCTCCCCTAACTCGCAGAAGGACTCCTCGATGTCGCCCACTACTGTCGACCTTTCTTCAGACCTCACAATTTGGTCGAACAGCCATTTGGCCAGTTTCGGAGCTATTGATTTTTTTGTTCTCATAACAGGAATCTTATTTCTCCTGAATTATTCAGGTTCATTACTCCAACTAAATTTTATTATTGAATCCATAAGTCATAGCTCCATTCCGAAATCATATTAAAAATCCTAAGTCTTTAGCCGTGCAGGGACTCCTTCCCAAAGAGATTCCTGGAATTCACGAGCCTCTTCCAAGGCCCTTATCCCCTTGGAAGTCAGGCTGTAGTATATCTTGCTTCGGCCACCTCTCTGTGGTGTTGGGTCGGCCACGCGTTTTTTCACAAATCCTCGTTTGTGCAAAATATCCATCGATACCCAGAGGCTTCCAAAGGTCAGTTTTTTTCCTGTTCGTTTCTCTATTTCATTAATAATAGACACCCCATAAGCATTGTCTTTCAAGCGCAAAATAGCCAGCATGAGTATCTCATCAGATCGGGTTAATATCTTCATGTTTCTGTCTCCCTACATGAATTATTCATAAAAAATGTCGATACCTGGGCCACTGCCTCAATCTTAGTGTAAGGGTGGGGTGGCTTCAACTCGTGAATAATCCATGCTACTTATAATTACGAAATATTAGTAAAAAAGGTTCACAATAAATTTCAAAAAAATACACATCAAAACAGACTAAATTTTCATGCGAATAAAACCGGAGGCCTTACAATCATACTGACACAGAGGAAACTTCCTTGAAAAGTGGATTCAACTCTGATAAGCTGAATAATTATACACTTACACGCCACAACATGAAGAAGCTGCTGCACAGTCCATTCAAAAACATCCGTGTTAAAACTTCTGTCTTTGTGCTGTTGCTCCTTATTTTTACCATTTTGGTATCCTACGCTGTCACCGCACGGATCATGCGAGATCACATCATGAATGAGGTAATCAAACGCGCAGAAGCCTTGCCTCGACCGCAGGTTACAGCTCATTTTCGCAGGACATTCTCGGCATGGACACTCTTGTCTTTAAGGTCAAAAATTCCAATCAAGATGTCGAGAGCATTGCCATCGTCGATCCACAGAGTGAGGTTCTTGTCCACAGCGACGTGAACAAGATCGGCGAGACATATCATTACTCTGAAGGCCGTATTTTCAAATCAAGCACGGATGGAACGATCATCAAAGAGGTCTCGGGTGAACATGGCGATTTTTACGAAATGATAAGCCCCATCGTATTTATGGAAAAAGACCTGGGTTCTGTCGTGTTAAGCATAAACAAGTCTGTCCTCTCCCGCGCGCGAGGAGATGCACTTGGGAGAATTGCCTGGGTGTTTGCAGTCATCCTTCTTGTGGGAGCAATTACAAGCATCCTCCTCACCTCATCCCTCACACGTCCTATTAAGGAGCTTTCCATCGGCGTGGAAGAGCTCAAGCAGGGAAAAGGAAGCCGGATGTTGAAGGTCTATTCCGAGGATGAGCTAGGGAAATTGACTGAGAGTTTTAACGAGATGACAACACTCATCACAAACTAATAGGAAGAGCTGAACCAATATTCCTCCGACCTGGAAGAATCTTATGTTTCGACAGTCAAAGTGCTGGCCGCGGCGATCGATGCCCGGGATCACTACACATTGGGTCATTCCACGCGTGTCGCTGATATGTCCAAAACGATGGGAGAAGAGATCGGCTTGTCCAAGGAAGAAATCGAAGAGCTAGAGGTCGCCTGTCTATTCCATGATGTAGAAAAGATCAAGATCCCAGATTCCATACTCCTTAAAGAAGGCAATCTCAACTCTATAGAATACGCAGAGATGAAGCGTCACGCAGAATATGGAGCTGATATTCTCAGCAAAGCCGCATCGCTACGCAAATACATACCGATGGTCAGATATCATCATGAGTGGTATGACGGCACCGGGTATCCGGATGGTTTGAGAGGTGATTCGATCCCACTTTCGGCAGCTATCATCGCGATTGCCGATGTTTTTAATGCGATGACATCCGAAAGGCCTTACCGGAAAGCTCTGACAGAGGAAGAGACATTAAAAACGATCCAGTCCCTATCCGGAAAACAGTTTCGCCCGGACTTGTCAGAAACATTTATAAAACTGACCAAAGAAAAAAAGATCACACGATCCACATATTCGAAGGGATAAGAGATCATGATGAGATCCTATAAAAGATCGCTCTACTTCTCCTTGCTTCTCATATTGATGAGCTTCTCTTCCTCCTGTATAACCAACAAAAAGAATGCTGTTCAGCGGGCATTAGCCGAATCACAGCAACACATGACTGCGGGGAATTACCAGGAAGCCATAAACAGCTATGATGCAGCATATACCCGGTATCTCAACGAGACAGATGCTCGCGAAAATTACATTCGAACAGTGGAGGAGATGAAAGCATCCGCCGATAACGCTTATGACACAAAGAACTATGATATGTCTGCTGAGATCTATTCTGTGCTATCGAAAAACTTCACGAAATTCAAAACATTTGAAAAATCCCTGTCTTTCGATCAGGAATATCTTGACCGCAAGATTAAAGATTGTCGAATAGCTCAGATTGAAATTCAGGCACAAAACGCACTCGCTGCAGGCAATTTCTCAGGTGCCATAGATATGTACAAGACATCCCTAGAATCATATCCAGATGATGCTCTGCTACGAGAAAAATTTCTCGGTACAGTCTCTGAGATCTATCAAGTTGCTGAAAATGCTCAGGCGGATGGAAATCATGTTTTGGCCGGCAAAGCCTATCTGGCACTATCGGAAAGTTCTCCGATGTTAAAGAGGTCTCTCCCCTCACTCCCCTTCACAGAGAACCCCTTGAAAGAAGGATTGAGAAATTGCAGAGCAGCTCTCACAGGCAAGGGGCTGGAACAATACAGGAAGGGAAAACTTAAGGAGGCCATTACGATCTGGGAAGGAATACTGCAGTTTGATCCTGACAATATCGAGATCAAAAAGGCCATCGACAACGCCGAAGCCCAGCTGAAAAAGATCAAGAAACAAACGGATTAACACATCACTCTATTAGGGGGGATTTTCAAGACTTGACAAATCCAACAAATCTTCTATAATGAGTTTGGTTCTCTTGTGCCGGCTGGAGAGAGCTCCCACATAATGGTTTCCACCATTAACCCCCCTTTTGCTGACGACAGCCGGCAATACCCCAATACCCAACACCTCAAATTTTTTTATCCCTGCATTAAATAAGGTAGTATCTATTCACAAATTTAACAATGGGTTTTTAATGGGTGTATAATGGGTGTATTATATACCCAAGAAATTAGCAGGAAAATTACTACTTAGATTTCGCGCAGGTACGTCGTCAAATTGATGTTTTTATTTGATATCCCCAGCTTATGCCTTATTTTTTTTCTGTGGCCTTCCACTGTTTGGCGCGAGATATTTAGGAAACGAGAAATATCTTTGTTTGCAAATCCCGCCTTAACAAGATTGCAGACTTCGATCTCTTTGGGCGTCAAAAATAAATTTTTATCCGTGATTCGAGTGCCGTATGAGGAAGTGAGCCCTTTGATATGATGCTGGAAAAGGCTCAGATCTTTCCGTGTCGATTCCCCTGCTTTTAGCTTTTCTAAAATCGGAGATAATACAATATTTGCATTCGCCAGTATATCCTCTTTGATCTTTCTCTTCTCTATCTCGATCTGGGCGATAATCTCACCGAGAGCGATATTCTTCTGCTCGAGAGCGGACTTTTGTTTGCGCAGTTGTGATTCAGACTTCTTAAGAGCGATCTCTGCCTTTTTTCGCCTGTTGATCTCTATCACAAGCTGCTTATTGGCCATTTCCAGTCTGGCAGTGCGTTTTTGGACCAGTTCTTCGAGGTGTTCCCGGTATTTTTTTAATTCTTCCTGCGTTTGTTTTCGATCGGTGATATCCCTCACAACGGCTAAAGACCCTGCAAATTTCCCATCGAGAAATAAAGGAGAAAGCTTGGCAAAGAACCACTTTTTTGTACCTTTTAAATCAAGCCAGTATTCATATTCGACTGTTTCCCCGACTTTATTCATTTTGAATGCATCCCCAAAAGGTGCAACCATATGGGGAGGCAAAACCTCTGAATGTTTCTTTCCAATAAACTGTTCTGGAGGCAAATATAGATCCTCCACCTTGGGAGTACGACAGAATATGAACCGTCCCTCTTTATCGAGAGCGAACACAAAATCGACCATGGACGAGAGGATACCCTCAAGCCTGATCTGCGTTTCTTTTAGACTTTCTTGGACTTGCTTATTTTCCAACTTCTCTAAGTCTGCAATCCTTTGACGCACGATGAACAATTCTTCAATGAGTTGTTTTTTTGATTTGTCTATATCACTCATTGAATTCTCTACATAAGCAGGATCATTCGAGGGGATGTGTAGGGCTCGATACTGCCATTGTTTCCCTCACTCTGTTGAGAATAGAATAATGATTTTCTGAAATAGAGTCAAATCTTCAGGAGATGCGGGCGCCAACGTTGCCGCAATTATTGCTGACAGCATTGCCGACAGTGTTGCCGATAGTTGACTCTTCCTTTTTTCCTTGATATACTTTTTCCAACCAAATTAAAGGGAAAAACTATGGCAAACACATGCCCGAAGTGTCAGACAGATATTTCTTCCTTAAAAGGAGATTAAAGATGAAACATTCAAAATGGGTTTTACTTGGATGTGTTGTTGTTTTGGCCATCGCATTGACGATGTCGACAAGCTGTACTAAGCAAGAGGAAGAACAAGAAGGCGAAACGCAAAGCACCGAGCAAGAGGAAAAAGCAGAGGTGGAACTCCCTGCCGCCGTCGTCAAGGCGATCGAGGAGAATGTCCCGAACGCCGAGATAGAGAAGCTGGACGTAGAGGAGAAAGGCGGTATCGCTCTCTACGACATTGAATTCAAAGCAGATCGGGGAGAGATCGAGGTTGCAGAGGACGGCACCGTCATCGATGTCGTCACGATCATAGCGATGGAAGATGTACCTGAAGCTGTCGCTGAAGTTCTAAAGAAGGCTGCCGAGGACGCCACCATCATACGGATCGAAAAGTCTGAGGTCTGGTCAGAGATCAAGACAGAAGGTGAACAAGGCACGATAGTCAAGCTCGACAGCCCTAAGTACGTCTATGAGGCAGAACTCATGAAGGACGACCAAACGGGCGAGATCGAAGTCGCCGCCGACGGAACAATCATCGAACCCCTCAAGTGGGACACCGAGGAATCAAAAGAAAAGGAAAAGTAAGAAGGACGAAACGAAATAGTCTCCTCGGTGTTAGCCTCTTTTTTTGATGCAGATCTCAATTTTATACCGATAGAGATCAGATCATCCAAACAGTGTTTTTTTTATCTTTTCCTGGTCTCTTTATTCCTTTTGCCATCTCTTGAAGTTGTATAAAATTTCAATCCTTTTCATGAAGGGCAACTTAATGAGTTCTCTCTTTATTTGGCTTTCTTGTCCGAATTCGAACACGTGTTGTTCCTTAAGCGTGCATACCAATCTCATTCTCAGCCGCCATTAAGAAGGAAACATTTTGGCATGATGTTTGCAGACAAAAACATGCTGCGTGCTATAAAAACATGATGTTACCAATGAAAGACATAATACTGCTAACCAAATCGTACGGAGTTGGAGATGTTTAATAATTACCTAAAGATCGCATTGAGAAATATTTTCAAACACAAAGGCTATTCACTCATAAATATCGTCGGATTGGCTATTGGGATGGCATGCTGCCTCTTGATAATGCTCTATGTCCAGGACGAACTCAGTTATGACCGATACCATGAGAAAGCCGACCGGATTTACCGCGTGATCGAGGAAGTCCGGCTGGAGGGAGTCGGCGAAGAATCCTCTAGTATGCCCTTCCCTACCGGGGACACCTTACCGCTTGAATATCCCGATGCCGTAGAAGCCAGCGTCAGGTTCTTCAATTTTCAGCTGCCAACGATGTCGGTGCAGTACGGCACTTCGGACGAAAAATTATTCAACGAGCCGCGCTTCTTTTTTGCCGATTCTGCGGTGTTCCAGGTGTTCAGCTTCGAAATGATCGAGGGTGATCCAAAGAAGGCTCTGGAAGAGCCCAATACTGTCGTTATCACAGAGTCGATGGCAGACAAGTATTTCGAAGACGAAGACCCGATAGGCAAGACACTGCGATGGCAAAATGGAGTAAACCTAAACGTTACTGGAGTGTTAAAGGATATCCTTCCTAATTCCCATTTCCAGTTTGATTTTTTGGGATCGTTTGCCACGCTCAGACGTTTGTACGGCGGCAATCTGCCTCAAACTTGGTACTGGAATCCCTGCTGGACCTACATTCTTCTCAAGGAGGGAGCTTCCCCGGATGCTCTTCAAGCACAGTTTCCAGCTCTCGTTCAGAAATATTTTCCAGATTCTATCAAAGACAAGGTTGTTGTCAAACTGCAGCTGCTCAAGGACATTCATTTATTTTCTCATCTGGATTATGAGATCAATCCCAACAGCGACATCTCGTATATCTACATTTTTTCGGCCATAGCGGTCTTTGTCTTACTCATCGCATGTATCAACTTTATGAACCTTGCCACTGCCCGCTCGGCCAACCGCGGCCGGGAGGTGGGCATGAGGAAAGTCCTGGGGGCTTACCGGACGCAGCTTATCAAGCAGTTTCTGGGAGAATCGATGATCCTGTGCGTTATCGCCGCTGTATTTGCCGTGTTAATCCTCGAGATCGTTCTTCCTGCCTTCAACGCCTTTTCCGGAAAAGTGTTGTCCACCGACTACTTCACCGACGAGCGTCTATTGGTCGGACTGGGCCTGATCACACTCACTGTCGGAATCTTATCAGGAATCTATCCTGCTTTTTTTCTATCCGGATTCGACCCAGTAAAAGTCATGAAGGGGACACTCGAGAGAGGCGGCAAAAACTCCACTTTCCGGAAAGTGCTCGTGGTTGTCCAATTCGCGATATCTATCATTTTGATCATCGGAACGATCATCTGCTTTCAACAGCTCAATTATCTGCGCAACTCAGGGCTAGGATTCAACAAGGATCAGGTCGTGATACTGCCGGCCTATGGCACCGGTCCCGCAAGATGGTTTGAAAGATACAGAGAGCGTATTCTGCAGGACCCGCATATCGCTCGAGTTTCGGCCATAGAAGATGTTCTCGGTGCAAAATATCAGACGGGTTCCTTTATCCCCGAAGGAACCAGCGAAGCCAACATGCAGCAGATCCCCCTATTGGTGGTCACACATGATTTCATAGAAACCTTTGATATGGAGATGGTGTCCGGCCGGAGTTTCTCCAAGGAGTTCCCCACGGATATCACAGAGGGGATCATCATCAATGAATCCGCCTCGAAGCGCTTCGGTTGGTCCCCGGAGGAAGCCCTGGGCAAGAGACTCCTGCAACAGAACGGCCTCATGTTACGAGTGGTTGGAGTGGTGAAGGATTTCAATTACGCTTCGTT
>CAZIMJ010000273.1:0-2083 GCA_964540205.1 uncultured Eubacteriales bacterium
GAGAACATCAAGCCAGGAGTTATTGGAGATACAAACGGCAGCCGTGCGCAGCTATGATATTCAATTCGATCACTCGGGGGAAAAAATCAATGTCACGGCTCTACTCAAATTGGCCAATGATACCCAAACTCCCCTCGCAACAATTCTTTTAACGCTCAATCCGGGATTAAAAGTCGACTCTATTACCCAAGACGGGGGAGCGCTCAATTTTCGCCAGGACGGCCATCTTCTTCATGTGACACCTGCAGAGCCATTATCTGCCGATGAATCTCTAAACCTGGCTCTTTCCTATTCGGGAAAGATCGACGAACGCTACTGTTTTCTCGATATCGACGACATGCGCTATGAGAGTCATTACAGGCTGTGGCTCTACGACATCCCCAAACACTATGCCCTGGTCACATCCGATTTTGTCCACCTTACACCGGAAAGCGGCTGGTACCCGATTTCTGGTCTGGCTCCGGGTGCAGCATTCCCGGACACAGCCAGACCCAACTATGCCCAATACACCCTCAAGGTGACAACACCCAAAGGTCAAACCGCCATCTCACAAGGAAAGCCCGAGATACAATCTTCCGGCAAACACGATGTCACCACATTCGAACCGGATGTGCTGCTTCCGAAAATTTCCCTCACTATCGGCACCTACTTGCACAAAGAGATCAAGGTGGACAACGTCACATATTCTCTTTATGTGCGGCCTGGTCATGATTATTTCACGCCCCTTTTAAGCGAAATCGGAGAACAACTGCCCGAGCTCATCAAACAGCTCAAAGACCAGTACGAAGTGCAGCTCGGATTGGACTATCCCTACACCCGGCTTTCGCTTGTGGAGGTCCCCATACACATCTACAGCTATCAGCGTCTCTGGACTGTAGCACATGAAACAGTCCAGCCACAACTCACTTTTCTCCCGGAAATGGGCACGATTTGCACAGGACCGGAGTTCAGAATTCCCTCCCAACAAGCACAGATGATGAGACAAAGAGCCAATCAAACTCCCGCGCAGCTCCAAAGGGCTTTGCTCAACCGCTTTTTTCAAGGCAATTTGATGGCCCCACAGGCCGGAGCCCGCAACAGAATGCGCCGAAACAGTTTGGGGCTCCGGTTCCAGACCGATATCGAACCGCAATTCGAACTCTTTCCCAATTTTTTCACATTCACCACTCAGGTATTGTCCAAGGAATGGCCCGTTCTTAACTATGTCTTCGAATCCTACCTGAGAGAACGCGTGGCGTCTCCCATGGCTATGTTCAGACAGGGAGGACGAGGCCTTTCCCCTGAAGAGGAAACCAATCAAGATTTAAAGAGCCGCTCCCTGGCCTCAGTCGTCGAGGATCCTTCTCTCGAAGCTTCAATTATTCAGGCGGCACTTCAAGCCAAGGGCCGGACACTCCTGACCCAGCTTGAGGCTAAATACGAGGGTGACGATTTTGACGAAAAGTTTATAGGATTTGCCAAGCAACAACGGTCTCGAATTGTTTCCGAAAAAGATCTGTCGGACTTCCTCTTCAGCCTGGGAGACATCAACCTCCGGGAAATAGTGGATGCCTGGTACAACAACACCGAGATCCCAGGATTTTTAGTGGGGAATGTCGAGAGCTATGATATGATTGCCGGAGAAAGAACTCGAACGCAAATAAAATTTCTCATCGCCAATCCAACATCCGCGGAAGGAATCACAAAGATTATCCTTCGCTCCCGGTCTAGAGGACGGGACACCGCAATGCGGGGTCAGGGACAGGATGACTATTCCCGTGCTCTGTTTATCCCGGCTCAAACAACCATACAAATTGGTGTTGTCACCGATGAACCTCCGGCTTTGATGACCGTCGACACGTTTATTTCCCAAAACATCCCCGCATCCATCACCGTTCCTTTTATGGGGCAAAGGGAAGAGAAAGAGGTCGCTCCATTTGAGGGAGAAATATCCAAGCCTTATGACTCCTCGGATTTTATCCCAGAAAATGAGTACATCGTCGATGACGGAGATGCGGGATTTGAAATTCTCGGCACGTACAAACAGAACTGGCTCAGCAGGACTCTGCAAAACCTGTTCAAGGACAAAGACACCGCTCAGACC
>CAZIMJ010000274.1:0-15881 GCA_964540205.1 uncultured Eubacteriales bacterium
CCCTAATCCGAAAGCCAAAAATATGATATGCCAGGCTTGAACCAGATGAAGAAATGTCAAACCTGCCAGAAGAGAAGCCAAGATCATCATAGCCGCCTGGGTGATGATCAAAAGCGTCCTGCGGGGAATACGGTCGGCCAACACGCCGCCATACATCATGAAAAGCCAGCTCGGGATCCCCATCGCGAATCCGGTATATCCTAGATATGCAGGAGAGCAAGTAAGCTCGAAGATCAAGAAACCCAGAGCGGTGCTCTGCATCCATGTCCCAAAAAGCGAGATCATCTGTCCCCAGAACCAGAGGCGGTAATTGGGGTAATGGAGCGCTGTAAAAGCCTCGCGCCAGCGGAAACTCTCGCGCAAACGGAGGGCCAGCGGCCGCGCCGGGAATCCCTCTAAAGGTGGCGGAAGAGGCACCTTCAACTTTTCCCTTGCATCTTCTCTCTCGGGATTCATGACCTAAACGACTTTCTTTTTAACCATCTGTTCGCTTGTGCATATGAATGTGTGCCTTGACTTTGGTTCGCTCACAAACCGAAACGGACTTGTTGGATTGATAAGGACCCAAGATGGAGTGAGTTCGGAGTCAAATCCCTTTTCACTCCGGCCTTCTTTATTCCTTATCTGAAGTTTGGAGGCAAACCAAATAAAAACCTCCACCGACGTGTAACACAAATTTCTTTGATTCAGTGAGGAGCTATTTTCTTCTTATCCCGTGGGCAAGTCAATATGCTTTTTACTTAACTCATCTAAAGTCTTGTTCATCAATAATCCTGAAAATAGATAAAAAAATCCCACCAGGGCTTATCTTAAGAGCAGCCGTATAAGATCCCTTCTGATTGAAATTCAATAATTCCAGAATTATGTATGCTGTCCCCCGAGTTTCGAATTCAATTTCAATTCATTCATATCTCAGAGTCTTGACAGGATCGGCCACAGCCGCTTTCAGCGAATAATAGCTAACTGTCATCAGTGCGATGAAAAGTGCAACAGCCCCTGCGACAAGGAATATCCACACATTTAAACTCGTTTGGTAGGCGAAATTTTGGAGCCATCTGTTTACGGCAAAATATGCTGTCGGCCATGCGATGATATTTGCCAGGAGTGCCAGTTTGGTGAACTCTTTGGAGAGCATCAATGCGATGCCTTCAACTGAAGCTCCCATTACCTTACGGATGCCGATCTCCTTCGTCCTCCTCTCGGTAAGAAAGAAAGCGAGCCCAAACAATCCCAGGGAAGATATGATTATAGCTAACAGTGTAAAGTATCCGATGGTTCTTCCGAAATTCTCCTCCGTACGGTAGAGATTCTCGAAATAATCGTCCAGGAAGAAATATTCAGAAGGCCTATCCGGTGCAAATGTATGAAATGTTTTTTCGATACTGTTTAAGGTTTGCCCGATATTACTCGTAGATATCTTGATAGAAGCATACATATATTGGCCGCCTGATAGCCTCATCGCCAGCGGAGCGATTGGAAGGTGGAGAGGCTGAAAATTAAAATCTTTGACAATGCCGATCACCTTTCTTGTTTGACCGAATATTCTTAGCTCTTTTCCTACAGGGTTATCCCAGTTTAATATTGCTGCTGCTTTTTCGTTCAAGACAACCGAATCAATCATATCCGCGGAAAAGTCTCTATCATAATTTCTTCCACGGGTCATCTCCATATCAAAAAGATCCACAAAGTCATAATCGACTGTGATGAAATTCATTTCAAAAACTTTGCGATCTCCATCTATTTCCAAATCCAAGGTGGTAGATCTTTGTATATTACTTGGCAAGGCCGAGGAGAAACTAACTCCGGAGATGTCAGGAATCTGGATCAATTCATTTTTAACAGCCTCATGCCTTTTCCTCATCTCATCATTTTTGACAGGAACCACCACGATCTGTTCTTTAGAGTATCCGAGATCCTTTGATTTCATGTGCCGGACTTGTCGGTAAATAGAGCTAGTGCTGATCATCAGAAAAATCGTGATAGAAAACTGAAATATAACGAATGCAAATCTGAGACCTTGCCATCGCGATTTTGGATTTTTTTCATATTTCATAATGTCTAGAGGTTGAAATGATGAAAAAAATATTGCCGGATAGCTCCCGCTAAGAAATGCTGCAAAAAAGGCAGTGAGAACAACAAATGGCAACAGCGAAACATTTATCAAGGATATAAGGGATATTCTGTATCCAAGGAGAGCATGTATCGCCGGCGTGAACACAATCATGAGCAAGAATGAAAGAATAAAAGCCATCACAGAAAAGACAGCTGATTCCATTAAGAACTGCAGAACAAGCTGTTTCTTCTGTGCTCCAATAACTTTTCTTATGCTGATCTCCCTCATCCGTGTGACAAAATGAGCCGTCGACAAATTTATGTAGTTGAAGCAGGACATAAGCAGGATAATGAATCCAATGGCTAAGATCACATAGATAAATTTAATATCGCTAATTTTGTCCTGACCCGATCGGTACTGGCTGAAGAGATGGATGTCCTTTACCGGCTGAAGGTAAAGGATCTCGTCGAGAAGCTCCTTGTTGTAGGGCGCGTACTTTTTCAGAAAATCGGGAAATTTTCGTTCGAGGCCCGCTGGATCAGCGCTTTCTTGTAGCCTGAGATAGGTATGCAACATTCCAGCTCTCCAGTCGTCCGTGAGTCTGTATTGGGAAGAATCATAGCCGTAGATATAACCGGCAAGAGTATTAAGCCCTTCCATGGGGATTGCCGCCTCGAACTGGAGGTGGGAGTTGTGAGGGACATTTTCAATAACGGCTGTCACCTTGAGGTCGAACTTGCCTTCAAAAGAGATCGTCTTCCCTACTGGATTTTCTGTCCCAAAATATTTCTGGACGGCCGACCTGGTTAAGACCACAGAGAAAGGATCCTCAAGAGGTGCGTTAGAGCTTCCGCTGACAAAATTAAAGGTAAAAACTCTAAAAAAGTCCGGATCGGCAAAAAGTATTCCTTCTTGTCGAAAAGACTTTTCCTTCACTCTGAAAGTATAAGGATCCTGGATCAACAAGGTTCTGACAGCAAGCTCAACCTCAGAAAAATTTTCTTTCAATGCAGGCGCCAGAGGATTTCTCGTCGAAGGACCATGGATATCAGGCATCATCCTGACCACCCTGTAGATGGATTGAGGATCTTTGTGGAATGTGTCGTAACTCAACTCGTCGGAAAGATATCTAATAATAACAAAACAGCAGGCCATCCCAATAGCCAGTCCTGATATGCAAATTAAGGAATAAACTTTGTATTTTTTTATTATTCTAATAGCGGTTTTTAGATAATTTTTGATCATGACTCCCCTCCAGTAAACAGAATCGGAAATAAATCCTGGCAAAGACCTGAGAAGATGGAGCCAAAACCAAAGTTTTGCCTTTCCCAGACCGTTCGTTTTGGCCTGGTAGCGATACATCTCCTCAAAATCCCCGCTCACTTGATAATTCTCTTCGTCATTTAAGACTAGCCAGAGAATGAGTTTTCCCAGGCGCGGGAGCGAGTGCTTTTTTGTGTTCATCAGCTTCTGTCAATCAAAGGTCACTTCACATTCTTGCGTCCAGACCGACTTGTAAACTTTCCGTATCTCCTTGAGGGCATTTCTTCCTTCAGGCGTAAGGGTGTACAAATATTTGCTCCTTCCCCCCCTCTCCGCATAGGGTTCGCTACTTGCTTTTTTCACGCAATTTTGCTTGACAAGTTTTTTAAGTGGCTTATAGATAGCTCCAAAGGACCACTCATGACCCGTGTCTTTAGAGACCCTATTCCGGATTGTGACCCCGTAGGCGTTTTCCCCCAGCTTCCATATGGCCAACAGAATTATCTCTTCAGATCTTGATAAAAGAATCATGCTCTTCTCTCCAATTCATTTGTATGAAAAACGGATACATATAATAATACGCGTTGATAAAAAAAAGGTTGCAAAAATTTTGTCTTTTTTTGCCCAATATTTAAAAAGTGCTTGACAGATATACGAAAAACTCGTATATTAATATACGAGAAATTCGTATTTTATCGAGGAGGAACAGCAGTGGCAAGCCTGACAATGACTGAACAGATCTATTTGATCTCCATCTGGCATCTCAGAGAGAGCGCCTATGGCGTGAAAATCAGAGAAAAAATCTTAGAGCTCACCGGAAAATCCATGGTCTTTGGGACGCTCTACAACAATCTGGACACACTAGTGAAAAAAGGGTATGTGGAGACCAAAAGAGGAACCTCAGGGCCTAACCGGGGAGGAAATATCAAAGTTTTCTACAGCCTCACCAAGGAAGGAGAAAAAGCTCTACAGGAATCAAGAGAGCTCCAGAGATCCTTATGGGAGTCGGTCCCTAAAAGCGAATTCGTCAAAAGGTAATCTCTAATGTCAGCTCATAGAAAAAGTCCACCTAGAATTGCCCGATGGCTCTTCAAGAGAATGTCCAAATATCAGGAAAACTATTCCATTGTCGGGGATGTGGAAGAAGTGTATTCCATGATTTACCGTGAGGAAGGATATACAAGGGCCTCTATGTGGTACTGGCATCAGTGCCTGTTGAGTTTATTCCTCTATATCCTCTACATCCTCAGATGGCGTGCCGTCATGCTGAAGAATTATTTCACTATCGCCTCCCGGACATACTTCAGGAACAAAACGATCACACTCGTTAACATCCTGGGTTTAGCCATGGGTATGGCGGCATTTATTTTCCTTGTTCTCTACATCAGCTATGAACGAAGCTATGATACATTCCATGAGAATTCCGCAAACATCTACCGTCTACAGTACAATTATTATGAAGAAGGGGAACAGATCCGGGCACTGGCGACATCTGTTCCCGCGATCGCTACTGTGCTCAAAGAGAATTTTTCTGAGGTCGAAGACTATGCAAGGGCCACACGGCAATTTTTAGAATATGCAGCTTTTACCTGTAACACAAATGTTTCTTTCAGAGCGCATCAGATTTTCATTGTGACTCCCTCATTCCTCACCATGTTCGATTTCCCTCTCCTTCAGGGAGATCCGGAAACAGCCTTATCCGAGCCGCTAAAAGCTGTCATCACCGACTCCTTGGCGAAAGAATATTTTGGTGCGGAGGACCCGATCGGGAAAGTCATCACATACAATAACAGATATGATTTTGAGATCACCGGTGTGAGCCAGGATGTCCCCTCCAACTCCCATTTCAAGTTTGATGTCCTTTTGTCCTACAAGTCTCTTCCTCATATTGCTCGCCTTGAAAAAGACAGTAACAGAGGAGAAATGGATTGGCGTTGGGCTGGTTTTTATACCTATATCGCGCTCAAACCAGGCACGGACTCCCAAATTTTTCAAGAAAAGATTAATCAATGGCTAAAGACAGAACGAAGCGAGGCATGGGAAAAAGATCACTATCGCCAGGAATTCCTGTTCCCGCCGCTCGAGGATATCCATCTGTCCTCCAACCTTGCTGAGGAAGTCGTTCCGGATGAACAGGGAGACGGTAATGCTGTTAAAGTGTTGTCACTTATCGCAATTTTCATTCTTGTTTTAGCATGGGTCAATTACATCAACATCTCCACATCCCGCGCCATGGAAAGATCGAAGGAAGTGGGGATCCGGAAGATCTCCGGAGCATTGAGAAAAGAACTGGTCAAGCAGTTTTTCTTTGAATACGTGGGGATCATATTGGTTGCAGCGGTTTTTACATCCCTTATCGTCTTGGAGCTAAAGCCCTATTTCACACAACTCACAGGAGCAGATTTCTCCTTCCGCTTTCTGTTCCAATCGCCATTTTGGCTGGACCTAACGATCATTTTTTTCGCTGGGACTTTTTTCGCTGGCATATACCCGGCGCTTATTCTGTCTGCCTTTAAGCCAGTCATTATCCTCAAAGGGAAACTGTCGAAGTCTGCAAAGGGGATCCGCTTGAGAAGATTTTTAGTGTCCGGTCAACTGGCTATTTCTGTCGCATTGATCGCCGGGACTTTTATTGTATTTCATCAGATCTCTTTCATGCTGAACAGAGATCTTGGAATAGATATCGATCAGGCTATTGTCGTCCATGCCCCGGGCATGAACATGGCTCCTCCCCCTGTCTTTGCCAATAACCTCAGTGCCTTTAAAGAAGAAATTGTAAGCCATCCGCGGATTCAGAGTGTGACAACAGCTACAAGCGTTCCTGGGGAGGAGGTCCTTTGGGAAAAATACATCCGCAAGTTTGAAGACCATCCCACTATGGCCTTCCCGATAAGAGTGGTAGGAATCGACTATGATTTCATCCCCGCATTCGATGTCAGGCTGTTGGCTGGACGAAACTTTACAGAGTCCTTCACGACCGATGAGCAGGCCTTGATCCTGAACGAAACTGCAATCAGGGAACTGGGGTATGAAAATCCTCAAGAAGCGATCAACAGAAAAGTCAACATGTGGGGACAAGATTGGAGCATCATCGGAGTGCTGGATTACCACCAGCAGTCGTTAAAAACTTCACAGATTCCTATTGCGTACCTTTTATCGGGAAACCGTGGTTTTGTGGTTATAAAACTCTATCCTGAAGGCCTCCACCAGACAATGGCCTGGATCAAACAGAAGTGGAATCTCTGCTTCCCCGGGATTCCCTATGATTACTTCTTCTTGGATGAATCGTTCAACCGCCACTACAAAAACGATCGGATATTTGGCCGAATTTTTATCCTGTTCTCAGGATTGACGATTTTTATCGCCTGCCTTGGATTGTTTGCCTTAGCTTCGCAAAATTCTGTGCAACGGACCAAGGAGATCGGTATTCGTAAAGCTGTCGGCGCTTCTGTCCGAAACATATATGTATTACTTTCGAAAGAATTTTTAAGGCTGGTCTTACTTGCCAGCATAGTGGCCATCCCTTTCACGTATTATCAGATGAATAAATGGCTGCAAAACTTTGCCTACAGGATCAACATCCAGTGGTGGGTTTTTGCAGCTGCGTGGGCTATTGTAACAGCTGTTGTTTTACTGACCATCAGCTACCAGTCATTTAAAGCCGCCTTAGCCAATCCTGTGGATGCCTTGAGATATGAATGAGTTTACCTGAATTATTCATAAAAAATGTCGATACTTATTACAACTGAAGCAATTTCAATGATTTGCTTTATTCTTTCAGCAAGCCAATCTGACAATTTCGTTTTCATAACCCTCATTATAATAATCGACATTTTTTACCCTTCGGGCGAGCTGATCTTACCACATTGGCATCGTTGTAGCCCATTCGCGGTAGTTCACTACAGCTTCATGGGCCACTACCCCGCCTTTGCGACCTTAATGTTAGGGTGGGGCGGGTCGGATCGTGAATTATCCAGGTTATTTAATTTGAATAACATGGGAAAATAGAAAAATGTATTCTTTGATGGTTTCAGGGAGAATTTAAAATGAAAAAGTCAATTTTTGTAAGGTCTTTGATACTGCTAGCTCTGGCTGTCGCCGCCTCGATAATGGCTCTGCCATCTTCGCAAGGCATGCAAACCATCCGACATTCCTCTACAAACAAGATTTTTAATCTCTACCCCAACACATATGATGTATCCCCAGAATTTCCTTCCCCCTACACATTGAAGGACGGTACAGAAATCGTGTTGGGCTTTACTCTAAACAGAAAATATGCGCTTTTTCCTGTCACGGTTGAGAATGGTGAACCTCTGGATTATAGAAATCGTCAGTGGTGGGGTAAGGGCCGACAACTTGAGGTTGACGCCTCAGATTTCCCAACGTTGGCTCAAACAGGACTTCACTCCGAAAAGGAATTGGATCAAACCAAGACAATTACCGGGCGTTCTGTTGCAGAAATTACAGAGATCGGCCGTCCGGAAAGATACTCGGGCGTGGGTTTTATGAGTCAAGATGAGGACATTATTTCTGTCTTGAGGGGTGACGACCAGCTTGTTAAAAAACTGGATCTGACTCATCCACAAATGGCAGAGCCCTTGTTTCATGTATTCAATATTATACTCGCAGTGAAGAAAGATTCAGAGCGGGGGAATATTAAAGGCCTCAAATATAATCAAAGGACAATATCTCTCAAATTTTGGGGACATAAAGGGTGGCAGGAATCCATATTTAATGATGAGATTTTGGGATATTGGGAAATTGAGATGTCGAGAGAGCTGGATCAAGAGGAGAAAGAATTTCTATTGAGGAAATATCCGGATCTTATTGAGGAAGAAATGAATCGACTCATAAAAAAGCTCTCCTATATCCATACTGCAGAAATGGCTCCATTCTATATTAAGCGTTATGGTTTTTATGAAGGGCATACTGATTATCGCGCCGATCCCATAGCCATTGCATTCATCTTTGGTTTGCGGAGTTTAGATGAAATCGAGAGTGCATTCAAAGGTGAGTTCTATAAAACTCTCATGCCTTTTCAATGACTCGATCAAATAAGGAGAGGTGAAAAAAAGTGAAGACTCACAATTTTCGTGGGACATTGAAACGTTCCGTTTTTATCGGGATTCTAATAATTGTGATTAGCTCTGGCATTATTGCTTATGAGAAGAATGGGCAGTCCCGATTGTTTACGATTGAAGAGCTCAAGGCAGATTTTCAACAGATGTCAGAGCTTATGGAAAAGGGCCATTCTATTTTGTATAAATTCACTGACAAGCCGACTTTTGACCAATTCGTTAAGGATCAGTTCGTAAAGATCGACAAGCCGATGTCCCTCGCAGAATTTTACAGGATTTTATCCCCGGTTCTTGCTAAGATCGGCTGCGGCCATTCAAGTTTATGGCTGCCAAAGGGATACTGGAATAACACCTTGGCAAAACTCATGCCCCTGAGATTGGTATTTCTCGGCGGGAAAGCCTATGCTTGGCGTTTTTACAGGGAAGTCGAGGGAATCCCTGAGGGAATAGAGATCCTCTCTATAAATGGTAAACCAATCCCCGAGATCCTCGATGCTTTGAAGACCAATATTTCTGCGGATGGATACATGGATTCCCGCAAGCTGTATAAGATCAACCAGGCTCCCAGTTTTTTTTATGGGCTGCAGTTCGGCTACCCGGACAAGTTCCGGTTTGTCTACCGGCTTTCTGATCAGAGTAATCCCCAATCATTCGTGTGCGATCCAGTCGATCTCAAAACTGTAGAGGATGCTAAGGCGGAGATAAACACGACCGAATCCAATCCCTTAGACTTCACGCTCGATCTCAAAATTTTGGAACAGAGCGATACGGCCGTTCTCACCATCAGGAGCTTTGTCTATTATGATAATCCTGAGAAATTCAACGATTTCATCGATGAAGCATTTGCAAAGATAGACAGACTGAATATCAAAAATCTCCTACTGGATCTGCGCAATAATGGGGGTGGTAATCCCTTCTGTACATCCCACCTGTTTTCCTATCTCATTGCCGAGCCCCTCCCTTATTTCGCCGAAGAGTACGGAAAGTATGCTCGCCTGGCGAGTCCGATCCCACCGGCAGAAAAGGCCTTTAATGGAAGGCTTATGGTCCTAATTAATGGGGGATGCTTCTCTTCCACTCCACACTTATGCGCTCTCCTCAAATATCATAAGATCGGTACGTTCGTTGGGACAGAAGCGGGAGCCACATATACCTGTAACGGTGCTGCTCGAGAGATCAAATTGAGCCACACCGGATTCATCGCGGTTGTCAACCGGAGATCATTTGCCGCGGCGGTGGATGGTTTCCCCGACGACAGGGGGATTTTACCGGATTATATAGTCATGCCCCGGATCGAAGATCTGATTCAGGGTCGGGATGTGCAAAAGGAATATGCCCTTCAATTGATCATGAAATCTCATTCCTGATAACTTTTATTTTGGATTGACAACCTTTCTTCCTAACCAATACCCTCAAAGATCAACACCACGAAGGAAGGGCAATTGCTCCACCTGGATATCCTCATCGATCCGGAATCGACATAATGCGCTATCGAAAAGTTCCTCGATCTGTGTATAGACACTAGGCCAGATCCACTTACAAAATGTACCAGATGTGTTAAAATAATTTTTTAGTCCATAAACGAGAAAGAGGTAATGATTCAATTTAAAAAAACCAAATTTTTCCTTATCTGTGGCGTGATCCTGTTTTTTACGCTTCACATATCTCCTCTGGATAAAGAGGATGAATTGCTTGAAAAGGCGTTGAAACAGCTTAAATCGTCCTACCCTCTCTATTCAAAAGGTGTGGACAAGTTCGAGAAGGGAGATAGGAGGGGAGCATCCGATGTCTTCCGGAATTGCATCCAGAAGATGCCGCGGAATGCCTACGCTCATTACTATCTGGCTAACATCTATTACCTAGGGAAGGATTTTTCCAGTTCCCAGGCCCACATGGAAAAGGCTCTGGCCAACATAGACTACATGCAGGAGCTGAGTGCCTATGCCGATGATCAGAAATCTTTGAAATTTAATTCCCTCAGAGGCTCCCTAGAGGAGATGTGGAATTCGACCAACTCCTGCCGTGATTCTCGAGCCATCGAATTGGCCTATGACCAGATTGATAAAGAGGAAGGCGAAATGGAAATCGCCGCTCGGAAGAGACAAAAAGCGATGGCACGGATGAAAGCCCATTACCTGTATTTCCACGGGAACGTACTCTTACAACTGCAGCGTTATAATGATTCTTTGCAACATTACCAGGAAGCGATCGAGCTCAATCCTCAGCATGCAGATTCTTACAACAATATTATCGCTATCCTTTATCTGGCCAAAGAATATTCTAAGGCCTTACTTTTTTGGGAGGAAGCCGAGACGCAGGGACTCGATGAGCAACTGAACTTAAAGCTGAAGGAATCGCTCTATGAGGCTTTGGGTCAGCCGACTGAGGGAATTCTACAAGAGGATTTGACGCAGGAGGGGATGGGGAGCTTGGGTGTTATCCGTTTTTGCCTTGACTTTCGCAAAGAGGGGGAAATGAGTTCTCCTCTGTATGAAAATTGCTACATCATCTTTAACCAGGAATCACGGGAGACTGTCATCATCGATCCTGGTGTGAAAGATCCCCGGATAGAGAATTTTATCCGTCAACACAACCTCAATGTCAAAGCCATCCTAAACACGCATGATCATGCTGATCACACCAGTGCAAACAGTTTTTATGCTGAACTTTTTAATGCGCCGGTCTGTGCCCCAAAGGACGATGCTGAATATTATGACTCCCCGCCAAATAGGCTACTCGAAGATGGGGAAATTCTCGACTATGATGATTTCTCGATCCGTGTCATCCACACGCCCGGTCATACAGAAGGCAGCCTCTGTTTTCTCATCGGTGATTACATCTTTTCAGGGGATACGCTCTTCAAAAACGATATCGGGAGGATCTGGGCTGCGGATGAGAAAAAAACGGACGATGTCCGGAAAAAGCTTTTACTTGCAATCAAAAAGAAGGTCCTGGTCTTACCAGGGAGAACACTAATCTGTCCTGGCCATGGGAAGACGACCACGATTGCTGCAGAGAAAGCGAACAATCCATACTTCTCAGATTGATTTTATCTGTTCCTGATAATCAAGCAAACGCATCCGCTTTCGCCTGGGCCTCCTTTGTAGGGAGCTCCAGACCTTGATTTTGCTTTTTATTCGCTCGGATGAGCAGAATAGAAAACAACACACCAAGGAATCCTAGCGATGCAAACATCACTTCCATATTGGTGTAGTCATCACCGGAAAGATCCACAATTTTCCCAGCCAGCCATGGGAACACAAATAGTCCGATCATCTGTATCCAGGCGATGAGGCCGAAAGCTGTACCGAGGAGCTTTTCTTTAACCAGAATAGGAACAGCAGGCCAGAGAGCCGCAGGCACAAGGGAGAACGACATGCCGAGCATGATGAATGATACCGCCGGATGGAGAACAGTCAGTCCAAGGAGCAAGTGCGCGGGCACAAGGAGCAACGACCCGATGATCATGATCTTCCCCCGGTGTCCGATCTTATCGACCAGGAGTCCCAGAAGAGGCGTGAAGATCATCGAAGCCGCCATGATATAAGAGGTGTACTGTCCCCCCATGGCTGCACTCAACCCGAATTTTGTCTGAAGGAATCGGGGTGCATGGTTAGTGAATGGGAAGATGGCCGAGTAGAATGTCATGCAGAGAAAACAGATATACCAAAAAGCGGGGCTCATCTTCCAAATATCCTTTACTACGATCTTTTCCTCCGTCCCCGATTTGATCAACTTGTCCACATCTTTATCCATCGCCAGGTAGACGAGGAACATCACAAAGGAGACAAACATGATGATCGTGCTGGTCCATATGGACCAGCGCCATGTCCCCGTGAGGTCTGCGATCTGGGCCGAAGAGTTGAGAGCGAGTATTGTGCCCAGGCGCATTACTGTGATATTCAGGCCAAAGGCGAAACCTAACTCTTTGCCCTTGAACCATCGCGATATAACTTTGTTAGAAACAAGGAGCGTCGCCTCCGAACCGAATCCAAAGACCATTCGGCCGATGAGCATGATCGCAAAAGATTTACCCGCACCCAGCGACGTGATGAGCGATCCCAGTAAGATGAGAAAGACATAAAATGTCCCGGCTTTCCTAATTCCCAGACGGTCGAGAAGAAACCCGGCCACGACCAAAAGAAAAAGGAGGTTCGGCAGGGCATAGAAAGAAAAGAGAAGTCCAAACCGGGCGTTATCCACACCCATGTCTTGCTGTATAAAATCATTGATGGGGCTTAAAGCATCATAGATATAGTATGATCCGAACATCACCAGGCTTACGATGAGAAGGATCGCCCAGCGCCACCAGTGTTTTTGAATTTTAGAGGATGTGTTAGTCATCTCTTTTCTCCTTTGAAACAGTTTATATCCCCATTTATACAGTATCCGAAAGTGGAAATTCGGTCGAGTGGGATTTCCGGCATTTCTTGCAATATAGACGATGCTATTTCCAAAGTCAAACGGTCAAGGAAGCATCTCCAAATCCGTGATGAATGTAATTCCGAATGATCAGATTGCATGATATCGAAAACACGCGCAGTTTCCCCAGCGAGGAAATTTCTCTCGGATCCGGGCTTCCCTCACATCTCCCTCAGGGAGATGTCCCATGCCCGTCCAGCCCTTCTCACGGTTTTCTCCACCACACAATCGGGACACTCAATAACGCAATGTGATTTTATGCCATCACGATTTTGGGGACACTTACAACGATCAAGTTTTGCTTTTTTTAGGAGAGGAAAGGAAGTATGATGAAAGCGAGGTGGCGTGTGAGAAAAGTACTGATAATCGCTTTATTTTTGATGTTGGCTTTTGGCTGTGGCCAAAAAGCACCACAGGTGGAAAAGATAAGGGAGGATGGCGTGGAAGTCATCATCAATCACCTGGAGCCCTACACTCTTCCCGGGGAAAAAACAACGATAGTCCTGGATAAAGAATGTGTGATCGATCTGGAAGATCCAGCCATTTCTGATAAAGGCCTTTACGACATTAATGTTTTTGGAGTGGATTCGACCGGAAACATCTATCTGATGACTATGCAAACTCAAACAGACCACATCTTCAAGTTCACCCGGGATGGTGATTTTGTCAAAGTTTTTGGGCACAACGGAAACGGTCCAGGTGAGCTCAGCCGCCCCCTCCATCTTTGGATAACGTCAAAGGATGAGATTTTTGTGGCAGATGCAGGGAATACAAAGTTGGCCTATTTTGATAGGGAGGGGAACCTTCTTCGGGAAAAATCCCTAAAGTCTGTGACCGCGATCACTCATCCGTTAACAAACGGGAATTTTATCACTTTTGGTATGGTTATGCCCGAAGAGGGACAGGATTATCTTGAATATCCTCTCAATTTCTGTGATGAAAACTTGAAACCTATCAAAGCATTGGAAAACTTCAGACTCGAGAATTATTGGGTGACAAAGCGGATACGTGGGACGCAACCCGGCTTTGGCTTTGCCACATCATCGGATCGGATCTACACGGTGAATGAGGCCCGTGGGTATGAGGTCTATGTCCACGACTTTGAAGGAACACTTGTCCGCAAAATTCGCAAAGAATATAAATCCGTTAAGATCGATGAGAACGACAAAAAACGTGCACTCGAACGGCTCAATGAGTTCCAAAGGCAGTATACTTATTTCCCGGAAACCTATCCGCCCTGCCGGTCCCTTTTTTCTGATCACCAAGGCAGGTTGTTTGTCGTGACCTATGAGCCTGGCGAAAATCCTGGTGAAGACATGGTGGATGTATTCAACGCTGAGGGGGCTTTCTTTGCACGTGTCAGTTGGAACATCCTTCATGGGAATACACCGATTGCCGCGTTTATTAAATCCGATCGCCTCTATTGTTTAAGAGAAAAAGAAAACGGATATAAACAATTCGTAGTTGAGAGACTCATCTGGAATTAACTTCCTGAAAATAGACCAGGAGTTTGACTTCGACGGATAAACACCTTATATTTTATTTGAGAAAAGGGGGAGCCCGATGTCCCTTTTTAGTTTTGACATCAAACCTTTTACTGTCGAAGCGAACCGATTTTATCAGAGAACAGGAAGATTTTTCGCCAAAATTTTTCTTCTATTCAATAAAAACAATTTCAAAGGACTCGAAAACAAAATACCCGATGGTCCAAACATCATTGTGACCAATCATCCAGCCGCAGTCAAAGAGATGATCGGACCAGTGAAAGATGTCGCAATCATCTTTTCTGTGTATGATACACAACCAAATCCAAGGCAGTTGAGTTTCCTTGCAAGCTATGAAGTTTTTTCGAAAAAGGAATTTGTGAGAACGATCAACATACACCTTCATCCGATTTTTCGAATACTATTAAAGCCTCTAATCCTACTATTCGTGACATATGCCATTCCAAGAATAAAGGCCTTAGGCGCCATACCGGTCTTAAGTTCTGAGTTCGGAGGAAAGAGAGAAACACTCGAGAGAATCAAAGAATGCCTGCTCGATGGGCGGGCGGTTGTTTTTCTCCAGTCCAATGTTTTGCATCAGAGTGAGATCCATCCTTATTTGCAGAAATTTAGAAATGGAGCTGCCTTTGTTGCATACGAGTTTCACCGAAAGCATGGGATTAATGTACCGGTTACTCCTATAAGTATTTATGGGACCGAGGGCTTGATCAGGCCCTTTAAAAAGATCCGCGTGAACATCGGAAAAAGCATGTTCATAAAATCATTTTTAAAGGCCAAAAGCCCAGTGGGAAGCTTTACATTTGCGTTAGAAGCGAGAGTGAGGGATCTCCTCGAAGAATCACTGAACTTTGAGCCAAACACTTTCATTCGGACTAAAATCCAATAGCTAGTCCGTATCCAATTTTGAAATCAGTATACGAGTTTATTATTTGGAAAACAACTCACCGACTGAAAATCAGGTCCCAGGTCCGTGGGAATGCTGCACACTACTTCTTTTTGTGGTAGTTCGGATAGGCCGGGCGTTTGGGTTTGGGAACCGGATGTTTGGCCAATTCTTCCGTAACAATGGCAATAGCTTTTTCCAACTGCGGGTCCTTCCCCTGACGAACGATTGCGGGATCGAGCTCAACCTCCACATCGGGGAAAACACCGATGTTCTCTGCGATCCAATGTCCGTCAGGACTCCAGACTCCAGAACTGGGCGCAGTGACCATCCCGCCATCCATAAGCTGAGGAGCTCCGGCTCGACCCACTAGGCCGCCCCATGTGCGTTTGCCTACGAGCGGTCCCACTTTCGCTCTCTTGAAATACCAGGGCATAGCATCGCCGCCTGAGCCTGCAAATTCGTTGATGAGCATGACTTTGGGCCCGAATATGGCTCCCTGGGGTTGGACTTCGTCAACACCATCTCGTGTGGCGACAAGGCTCATCATTTTGCGCTGTAAACGTTCGATGATATCCGTTGCGAGTGCTCCGCCGGCGTTAAATCTCTCATCAACAATGACCGCCTCCCGACCGACTTGTGCAAAGAAATAGCGGTTGAAGTAAGTGTATCCGCCG
>CAZIMJ010000275.1:0-9907 GCA_964540205.1 uncultured Eubacteriales bacterium
TCTCCCTCCATAAGAAACCATAAACCTATTCTCTCTTCTGCCACAATGCCAATCCCTAATGGGGGGTCAAAAATGGTGAGCAGTTTATTGGTGGGTCACTTTTTGTGAGTATGGGTGGGTCAATTCAGATTAGCGTTAAGGACAATCCGGTGTTCGTCGTTTATGCGTCTAGACCAATAACCCGTTAAAGCGCACTTGAGCTGTTCCGGTTTGCCTTTTCCCCTATACGGTGTTCTTAAGATCTCTTTTATGAGGGCATTGATTCTTTTCAGAATGTATTTGTCTGTTTTTTGCCAGTAGAGATATTCCCCCCAGGACTGGGAAGAAAAAACGATTTTCACCCGAGAATTTCCTTTTGTGTCCCTTTCCCTTCCTCCAGTTCCTTTATCGATTCCAACAACCGCCGTGCATTGCGTGGGCTGCGCAGGAGATATGCCGTTTCTTTTAAGGACTCGTAATCCTCCAGAGACATCATAACTACGGCTTTATCCCTGCGCTTGGTGATAATAAGGGGATCATGGTCCTCGCAGACTTTCTCGATAATATCGGAGAGCCTCTCTCTGGCTTCGGTGTAGGTTTTGCTTTTCATGTGTACATGATAATGTACAGATAGGAAGATGTCAATAGACGGGTTCTAGTCGCTGACATTATGGAGTAATTGAATTTATTGGTTATCTTTTTTGACATCCATCAAGGCATCAAAGTTTAAAACTGGGAGGTAACCGAGGATTTTTTTGATGTTGATTGCCGGCCAGATTATTCGTACCGAAGGCAATCGATCGGATTGGCGATCGATGCCTTTACCGATTGGAAACTCACGGTGGCTACCGCAACCACCAGTCCCAAAACTCCAGAAACGAGGAAGATCCAAAGTGCAATATCTGTTCGGTATGCAAAGTTTTCTAGCCAGCGGTCCATCGCAAAATAGGCGAGAGGCCAGGATATCGCACTGGCAATAAGCACCCATTTCACGAATTCCTTCAACAGCATCAAAAAGATACCAGGCACCGAAGCTCCAAGGACCTTTCTGATTCCAATCTCCTTTGTGCGCTGGTCTGCCATGAATGAGGCCAGTCCAAAAAGACCCAGACAGGAGATGAAGATCGCTAAAAACATGAAGTGCCGGAATACTGTTCCAGTCTGCTTGTCGCTCGAGTACAAGGCATCGAGTTCTTCATCGAGGAACTTAAATTCAAAGGGATATCCGGGATGATATTTCTTGTAAGCATCTTCAATGGATGTCAGGGTTTTGGAGATGCCGTCCGATTTGATGCGGACAATGACATACCTGTTCCATTGACTATGGAACATCCGAAGAACCAGAGGTTCGATCTTAGCATGAAGAGACTTGAAATGATAGTCTTTGACCACACCGATGATCGGTCCGGGTTTATCCCACAACGTGAATGTTTTTCCAACTGGGTCTTCCATCCCTGTCAACCGGGCACCAGTCTCATTCAGTATATAGGCGCCGGTTGCATCCGTTGGGAAATCCTTCGCAAAAGATCTGCCTTGGGCCATTTCCATTTCGAGAGTTTCGAAATAGTCGTAGTCCACATTAAACTGCGTAAACATCACAGTGAATTCGGGATCCTTCCCCTCCCAATGCACACCGGAGGTCGATGTAACTGTGTAGGTGGGGATCGAAGAGGCCGCTGTTATGCCGACAATATCGGGATTTTGCTGAAGTTGTGTTTTGAAAGCGTCGTAGCTCTTCCAGAAATCCCCTCTCTCTGCAAAATAAACGATGTGTTTCTGATTGTAACCCAGATTCTTTTTTTGTATGAACTCGAGTTGCCGGAAGACAACAAAAGTGCCTATGATGAGACCGATCGAGAGAGAAAATTGGCAGCAGACAAGAACTTTCCTGAAGGCGGAATTTTTCGATCCCAATCGCAAAGAGCCTTTAAGAACCTTAATAGGTTTGATCGCAGATAGAAGAAAAGCCGGATAAGAGCCCGATAATATTCCTGTAATAAGAGCTATTCCGATCAGACCAATTGCCAGGAGAGCGATATTGAGGTTGGCTAGACTCAGCTCTTTTCCCGAAATGTTGTTGAATGCGGGGAGCACGAGCAAAACCAGCCCTAAAGCGATGAGAAGAGACAGGAAGGAAATGAGGATGGATTCGCCCAAAAACTGCGGGATAAGATTCGTACGATTGGCCCCCACGACTTTTCTCATTCCGATCTCCAAGGAACGGCGGCTTGCGCGCGCTGTCGTTAAATTCATGAAGTTGATGCAGGCGATCAAAAGGATAAATACAGCGATCAGCGAGAACATGTAGACATATTTTGCCTTGTTCTCGCTTTTGCCGCCAAGGTCGATGGCAAAATCCGAGTGGAGATGAATATCTTTCACAGGCTGAAGGAGAAATTTAGTGGCGGATCCCGGGTTGATCTTTTCCATATACGCAAATATTTTAGGTGCGACATCTTGATGATATGTGTTTTTTGCAAGTTGCACATATGTGTAATAATTATGGTCTTGCCACCGCGTTGACCAACCCGAGTATTCAATGAAGGTCTCGAACGGTCCCAAAAAATCGAACTGGAAATGAGAATTGCGGGGGATATTTTCGAATACACCGGACACTTGAAGATCGACATCATTATCCATCGTGATGGTTTTTCCGATGGGATCTTCTGTCCCGAAGTATTTTTTCGCCATGTTTTCAGATATCAAAACTGAATTCGTCTCCGATAGGGCAGTGTTGGCATCACCTCTCAGGAGAGGCAAAATAAACATCTCCAGCAGGGAATGATCTGCAAAGGCAAAACCTCTTTCATAAAAGCTTTTATCTTCGTACTCTATCAAGATTCTCCAAAATGGAGTGAATCGTGTGAAATTTGTGATTTCAGGATAGTCTTCCACGAATGCCGGGCCAACAGGATAGGGAGTTCTGGCGATCTTGAAAATGGTTCCGTCGGAGAAATGGTTCTCCTCTACCACCCTGTGGAGGCTTTCGACATTTTCATGGAAACGGTCGTAGCTCAGTTCGTCGTGAACCCAGAGAAGGATGAGGATACAGCAAGCGATACCGATGGCAAAGCCTGCGATGTTTATCAGTGAATATCCTTTGTGGTACATCAGGTTCCGGAATGCAGTTTTTAGGTAGTTCTTAAACATGGAGGACCTTCGTTTTAATAGAGTCTGACCATCAGGTCTTCAAATATATAGACTGAAATCAGGCAGGAATGGTTTACGACCAATCACTTTTTATCTTTTGCAGAGGATAATATTGTGGTAGGCACCCGCAAAAGGAGACGGCATTTGGATGCGAAAAGAGTTCCCAATTCAAATATATTGAGTGGGTGACGCATTATAGGTTAGTATTAAAGAGGAATATATGAAAACACTCAAGCCTTGGGCACGACTATTTCTTTTTTACATCTTAGGAATATTTATATCTGCAATTCTGTCCAGCACTGAAAGATTGGATGAGAGTAAGCTTCAGGCTGACAAATGGCAGACCATTAAAGGAGAATGGAAAACGCCGAATCAGGCAGAGAGTTTTCTTCGGCAAGTCCTTGACAAATCAGGAGTGACAGCCTTATCTGTAGCGATCGTTCAAGGCTCGGATATCGTTTTCCAGCGGTCAATGGGAATCGTCGATAAAAAAGCGAATAAGCCTGTCGATGCACAGACAGTTTTCCGCACGGCTTCCTTGAGCAAGCCTGTTTTTGCCTACCTTGTGATGAAGCTTGTGGACGAAGGTTTGCTTGATGTGGATAAGCCCTTGTATCAATACCTGGAACGGCCGCTTTATGAATACCCTGACTATGAAGACCTGAAAGACGACAAAAGATATAAATTGCTCACAACCAGAATAGTGCTGAGCCATCAGAGTGGTTTTCCTAACTGGCGCTTTATTAACAGGGATAAACGCCTGGATATTAAATTTACGCCCGGAAAAATGTTCAAATACTCAGGCGAGGGCTATAAACTTCTTCAGTTCATCCTAGAAGAACTAACCGGTTTCTTGGCTTATGTACTAATCTTCCCATCCTCGATGGATTAAATCCCATTGAGCCTATATTGGACACACGTTACTGATCTTGTGTTGAATTATCCCAGGGCCTTAATTCTTCAGCTTCTGTCCAAGCCCTGACCCATTCTGGCATGGGTGGATTCCAATCAGACATCCCCAATGCATTCAATACTTTTTTTACGGGAACGATGCCTTTTTTACTTGTGATTCCAGCCCGCACCAAAGCTGAGGAATGGATCTTTCCTTTCCGTACTGTGGATTGATGGAAATAAAACCAGCGGTCGTCTAGGGCAACGATCCGTGTGTATAAATGGAAACTTTTGAATGCCTTCAAACGATGACGGTATCGAACACTGGCACCTGCTACGGCAAGAGCCCATTTTTGCTGGTGAACGATCCGCAGCAAACCTGTTCTCGCCGCAAGATCTAATCGGCCCATGTCCATCATAGTCAGGTACCTGCCGTTATTGAGTTCCGGATAAAAGTCGATGTCCCCTAAGAGAACCCGCATCTTCAGTACACTTTCCTCATCCAAATTTAAAGAAGATCCGAATTTAGCCTTAATGAGGATTTTGATTAATCGAAAATATGGATACAACGTTTGTTATCTCTTCATCATGATATGGAAAATCGACCATAAGAAGCAAGTGCTTTTTCGTACTCGTTTATTTGAAAAAAGTGCTTATCTTGTTTGAAAAGATAATCCCGATGGCCCTGGAGATCTACGGAAGGCCGATGATTAAAAAGATAAGAAATTGGTTTTGGGCTATGGCGGGCGAAAGAGCATCATCTCGTTCAAAATCGAACAGTCGCTGTTTCAAAAACGAACAAATCTTCCATACGCCGAACCATCATCCCTCCCGCTTGCCCTGGAGCTTTCATCTGGCATAAAATATGCGTACATAGATTGCGAATGTATCTTCGAGTATGAGGCACACAATGATATCGAAAACATTGATGGCGGCATCGACCAGGCCTGTCATTCTGGCGATTCTTTCCAGAGGAGAGGATTACGGCTACAGCATAATCCAGAAAGTCAAAGACATTTCTGGAGGGCACCTGAAATGGACGGACGGAATGCTTTATCCGGTCTTACAGAGAATGGAAATGGATGGCCTGATCACTTCTAAATGGAAACTCTCTGGAGAAAGCCGGCCCCGCCGATACTATACCATCACCGAGAAGGGGCGTAAGGAACTGGCATCAGAACTTGTGAGCTGGCGGAACGTCTGGCAGGCATTAGTCCGGCTTACCAAGCCGATTCCGGCCGAGGATTAAAACCAGCAGGGGGAAAAATGTTCGATCTGGAAAAAGAAATCAGAAAATGGAAAAAAAGCTTACACAATTATGAAGTGTTCGAAGACGGGCTCATCGCAGACATCGAGCTCCACCTTCACGATGCATATGTTGTCCTTAAACAGAAAGGGCTCACGGAAGAGAAGGCCTTCCGCCAAGCTATTGACCAAGTGGGGACAGCTGAAAACATTGCTGCGGAATACAACAAAAACCGGATTGCTTTGCTTAACCGCCGCTCCCCCCTTCGCCCCGGCCGCTTTATGCCTGCTTTGGTCTGGAGTTATGTAAAGACAGCCCTGCGTGCGATCCGCCGTCAGAAAGGTTACTCCCTTATCAATATCTCAGGCCTGGCAATAGGCATAACCGTCTGTATGTTGATCGTTCTCTGGGTGGCGGATGAATGGAGCTTCGATCGTTTCAACACCAACACCGACTGGATCTACCGGATTTACCGTAACGAATCCGCGACGAAGGCAAATTCCACCAGCGTCTTAACACCTCCACCCATGGCCGCTGCCCTTAAAAGAGATTTTCCTGAGATCATCAAGGCCACCCGGTTCGGCTACTGGCGTAGACAGCTTGTTGCCTATAAAGACAAGAGTTTCAACGAGCCAGGGTTTATGCATGCCGACCCTGATTTTTTCGACATGTTCTCCTTCCCTCTAGTAAAAGGCAATCCGGAAACAGTCTTCTCAAATCCCTACTCCGTCATCCTCACGGAAATAACTGCAGCCAAATACTTCGGAGAAGAAGACCCCATCGGAAAAATCCTGACAGTTAACAACACTTACGACGTCACAGTCACCGGAGTCATCCACAATGAATCGTTTAACTCAAGCCTGGAATTCGACCTCCTGGCCCCCTTTGAAATCCTCCTCAAGGAATCAATCGGAGAAGACAACGCGGATAACTGGGGATTTAATTCCTTTGGCACCTATGTGATGCTGGAGAAATCAGCCTCCGCAGAGAATCTCAACCAAAAACTCACAGGCTATCTTAAAAAATATAACGAGGAGGACACAGATGCACTGGTTCTCCAGCCTCTAGCTGACGTCCACCTTTTTTCCAACCTGGGCCACGATCTCAGTAACCGGGGCGATATTAAGTATGTCTGGATCTTTAGCGCCCTGGCAGTTTTCGTACTGCTCATCGCCTGTGTCAATTTCATGAATCTCACCACCGCCCGTTCAGCCAGCCGGGCCAGGGAAGTCGGGCTGAGGAAAGTGGTGGGAGCAGGGCGGCCGCAGCTTATTCGCCAATTTTTCGGCGAGTCCATCCTGATGGCCCTTTTCGCTCTGGTGATCGCCTTTATTCTCCTGGAGTTTCTTCTTCCGCTGTTCAATACCCTCTTGGAAAAACAACTCACATCAGACTGGGTGAATATTCCTGCTCTTTTGCTAGGATTTATCGGTCTGGCCCTTCTGACAGGGGTTTTATCCGGCATCTACCCGGCTCTTTTTCTGTCCTCCTTCCAGCCTATCCGGGTCCTCAAAGGTAACATGAGCTCATCCAGGGCCAATCCTCTCTTCAGAAAGGTTCTGGTTATTTTTCAGTTTACGCTGTCTGTTTTTCTCATCATTGGAACGCTCCTAATTTCCCGCCAGCTCTCCTACATGAGAAACGTCGATCTGGGCTTTAACCGGGAGCACATCATCCATTTGAGTATCCACGGCGAACTTCATGAGAAATACAATGCCATCCGCGAACGATTTCTCCAAAACCCCGATGTCCTCCACATTACAGCCTCTATGGCGCTTCCTACCAATATCCAGAGTTCCCCCGGGACCCCGATGTGGGAAGGGAGGCCCCCTGATGCAAAAATGGAGATCAAGACTGATTTTGTGGATTATGACTACATCGAGACTTTCGAAATCCCCCTGGTTGAAGGCCGAAGCTTTTCGCGGGAATATTCCACCGATCCTGAAACCGCCTTCATCGTCAATGAGGAAGCCGTAAGACGAATGGGGCTTGAAAAACCAGTAGTAGGGAAGAGGTTTGGATTCTGGGAAATCGACGGCCAGATCATCGGTGTCATGAAGGACGCCCATTTCCAGACCCTTCACCAAAAGATAGAGCCCCTGGTATTTAAAATGTTTCCCGATTGGCTGAGGCGGATGTATGTGAAGATCCGGTCCGACAATGTGTCTGCCACTCTGGCCACTCTGAATAAGACCTGGGACGAAATGAACCTGGGCTATCCATTTGAGTACCGGTTTCTGGATGAGGACTTCCACAATCTGTACAAGAGTGAAGCGAGACTGGGGAAAATCTTTCAGTCCTTCGCGGCTCTGGCCGTGTTTATCGCCTGTCTGGGCCTTTTCGGCCTGGCCTCCTTCATCGCCGAACAGAGGACCAAGGAGATCGGGATTCGCAAGGTCCTGGGATCGTCAACAGCCGGCATTATGGCGCTCCTCAACCAGCAATTCCTTAAATGGATAGCAGTTGCCAACCTTATCGCCTGGCCCCTCGCCTATTTCGCCATGCAGAAATGGCTCCAAAAGTTCGCCTACCGGGCCGATATCGAGATATGGATATTCTTTCTCTCTGCCGCGCTCGGCCTGACTGTGGCTCTACTCACAGTTAGCCTGCAGACTTTGAGAGCCGCAAGGGCCAATCCTGTCGACAACCTGAAGCATGAGTGATCGCGTATCTCACGGTGAGCTATCACCCGAAGAAATCCGCACGGGCAAATGCGAACTCGTTCACTCCTCCTGTTATCTCCTTTTTATGATGACGAGGGTGATGTCATCGGCCTGATCCGTCCCGGCGGTAAAGGCCTCAACATCTTCGAAAATTTTGGCGCTGAGTTGGCTGGCGGACAGACTCTGGTGGTTGATGACCAGATCCCTGAGCCTCTCTTCTGAGTACTTCTCCTAACGGATGTATTCCG
The DNA here is from genome assembly GCA_964540205.1 of uncultured Eubacteriales bacterium. Classification (GTDB taxonomy): domain Bacteria; phylum Acidobacteriota; class Aminicenantia; order Aminicenantales; family Aminicenantaceae; genus WTAW01. The sequence continues at coordinate 8,178 of CAZIMJ010000275.1, forward strand.
AATCCTGAGGGTCGGCTCCGATATTCAGAATGAAGGAGAATATTTTTTTCAGGGTACCTCCTCTCGCTTATGTTGAAGTCCCCAATAATGATTAATTCATACTAGATTGGATAGCGGATGTCAATCCGAAAGCTGTGCCGGTAAGCCGGTCCGCTCGGGGAACGGACCCTACATCCTTGAGGACAATCTGGTGGAGGATTAAGTGGAGACGGATCGGACAGCCTTTTGTATGGGCTCAATGTGTTTATGTTTTTGGAGGCTGTGCCAGAGATTCCAGTCTCTCTGCAGGTTGAGCCAAAATTCGGGGCCAGTGCGGAAGGCATCGCCGAGTGCAAGGGCAGAATCGGCTGTTATCCCTCTCCGGCCATTGATGATTTCGTTCAGCCGGGGATAGGGCCATCCCAAATGACGTGCTAATTGCAGCTGCGTTATTTTTGCAGGTTCTAAAAATTCCTTTAAGAGCATTTCACCCGGGTGAGTCGGCGGCCTGTTTTTAGGTAACATTACTCCTCTCCTAGTGATAATCTATGATTTTCACGTCTAAAGCATCATTTCCGTCCCAACGAAAAATAATTCTGAAGCGGTCGTTGATCCTCAAGCTCAAAAAGCCCTGTAAATCCCCGGTGAGCTTTTCCAATCTGTTGCCTGGGGGGATCCTGAGAATCTGTAAAGATATGGCTGCATTGATTTGGTCGAGAAGTCGCCTCGCTTTTGCATGAAGCTCTAAAGGAAGCCTTCTTGCGTATGGACTGATGATTCCGTCATAGACATCTTGTGCGATTTTGTTAGCAAAGTTTCTGATCATTTTATTTGTAACATATATCGATATATCGGTCAATAATTTATTTTACATTCATGTTCCTTGAACAGATCTCTCTTATGATAGAGACGAATAGTTTTTTTGTTTTTCTCAGTTGAGACTGAGAAACAATCTGTTTCACAAATGGTAAAGAAGGGATTAATTCTGCCCGAATTTAGATTTCAAGTGAACTTTTTTGATAATAACTGCGTTGTATATAATATAGGAGATTCGATGGACACAAAATTCATATCACGATCGGAAGAATTCCTATTACTGGCTGTCTGGCGATTGAAGGAGAATGCCTACGGCGTTACCATCAGGAACCAGATCAAAGAAGCGACAGGGAAATCATGGGCCTACGGAGCGCTTTTTGTTATGTTGCGCCGCCTTGAAAAAAAGGGTTATCTCACATCCCATTTTTCGGACCCTTCCTCCCAACGTGGGGGAAAAAGCAAGCGTATTTTTCAGCTTTCGCCTCAGGGTGTCAAAGCCCTGAAGGAAGTCCGAAAAGCGCAAAAGTCTGTGTGGTCGGGAATCGAGGAGCTGTCTGTACCGCAGGAGTGAGAGTCGAAATGGAAAAAGACCGCCATCCTCCTCGAATTGCAGGGTGGTTTGTCCGGCGGATGTTCCCGGACAGGGGAGGGAGCTCCATCCTGGGGGATATGATCGAAACCTATCGTTATGTCGCTGATGATAAAGGCTTTTTTTGGGCACGGATCTGGTTTTGGGGCCAGTGTGTAAAGGCCTTTCCTCACTTTTTGATCGATGAATTTTACTGGAGGATTCACATGTTTAAAAATTATTTGTTGGTCACTGTGAGAAATTTGCAGAAAAACAGCACATATTCATTGCTCAATATCATAGGCCTTGCAGTCGGTTTGACAGCCTTTATCCTGATAGCCTTGTACGTTCAATATGAGTTGAGTTT
>CAZIMJ010000276.1:0-22098 GCA_964540205.1 uncultured Eubacteriales bacterium
AATTATATATTTCTTCGATGTCGGGAAGCTGAGAGATCTCATAGACCTTAATGAACACGACTTTCTGATCCTCATCAAGAATGATATTCACCCGACCAGAGATTCCTTTCTCTTCTAAAAAAATGCCATATTTTTTGGCGACCTCGCCATGGGGCCAAAAGTCAGAGAGGAGACGCATTTCCTTGATCCCCAGGTCTTTGGCCCAAGCATGTTTCGAGGGGACTGTGTCCACACTCACACCCACAGCCACTGTGTTTGCGTTATCAAACACGGCTTTATAATCTTCCAGGGACTTCATTTGCTTGGCACAGATCCCCGTCCAGGCCAGGGGATGGAAGGAAAGAAGCACCTTTTTACCCTTGAGCTCGCTCAGTGTGAACTCCTGGTTATGCTGATCCTTCAGAGTAAAATCGGGAGCCTCATCTCCCACGCCCACTTTTTTTGTTTCATCCATTGTCTTTCTCCTTGTACAAATCAGATTCATTCATTCTTATAAATATCTTAATTTTAATGATTCATGATCTAGCTTGGATAAGTGTCTTCAGACTGTCTTTTCTATCCAGCTTCCTCAGCGAAAGAGGAGTTTGGTCTCGATCGTAGACCCCTATATTTTCTTCAAATGTTCTTTTTCCTAAACATCTATAGATAACACCCAAGGGAAGTCGATCTTGTTGCAGTGAGATTTTAAGGGCCTCATCCCTGTTTTCTGGATTATGGGAAACCTCAAGATAATAAGTATTTTCCTTAAACCACTGGGAAGTGTTCACTTTGTTGAAAGACACACAAGGCTGCAAAATGTCAACCAGGGCATATCCTTTGTGCGAAATTGCCATTTTAAGGATATCTTTCGTTCTCTCTACATCCCCGGCAAACGCCCTGGCGACAAACGGGGCTCCCAACGAAATGGCCAAAGATAGCGGATTGAACGGCTCGAGGAAGACACCCTTGACTTGAACAGGAGTGCGAAAACCCAGCTGGCTGGTGGGCGATGCTTGCCCTTTGGTCAAGCCATAAACCATGTTGTTGTGCACGATGTTGGTGATGTTTGGATTTCTGCGGATAGTATGAAGAAAATGGTTACCTCCTTCACCGTACATATCTCCATCGCCGCTCTCTGCAATGACAGTCAATTCGGGGTTCACAACCTTGATGGCTGTTGCAGGCGGGAGAGCTCTACCATGAAGACCATTAAAGAAGTGAGTTCTGAAGAAATGAGGAATCTTGGCAGCCTGGCCGATCCCGCTAACAACGACGAGTTTCTCTGGTGGAATCGCAAGCTCAGCCAAAGCAAGCTTCAGAGAACGAAGGATATTGAAGTTCCCGCATCCCGGACACCAAGCGATATCGATATCACCCATATCATATATTTTTGAATCCATGGAAAAATCTCCTAACTCAGTTTTTTCTTGAGACCCTCAACAATATCTTCGACAGTAAAGGGAAGACCATTGTACTTCAAAAGGCTCTCTCCCGTTGTATAACCTGTGTTTAGCTTGATGATCTTCCCGAATTGTGAGGTCGCATTGTTTTCGACAAAAATCGTTCTTTTGGCCTTCTCAATGAAATCTTTTGTTCCAGGATGAAGAGGATAGACCTGTTTAAAGTGGAGAAGAGCTATGCCCTCACTGTTGAACTCCACCAACGCCTCTTTGAGCACATGATATGTCGAACCCCAGCCGACAAGAAGGATCTCATAATCCTCGCTTCCGAGAAATTCTGGCGGAACAATCTCTGAGAGAATCAGATCCATTTTCTTCAATCTTTTGTCCACCATTCGCGTACGCAATTCAAGGTCTTCCGTGATGTGAGATTCTTCATTATGCTCGTCACTATCGACACCCACAAGTCCATCTCCAAATCCAGGAATTCCGCGAGGCGAGATCCCGTCTTCTGTGAGCACGTATCTTTTGTAGTCCTTCTTGGTCTTCACAATGTGCCTTTTGCTCTCTATCCCCTCAAGATCAAAAGGAGGAATGTTGGTAAAACTGTCCATAAAATATTGATCTGTAAGGATGAATACGGGAATTTGATATTTATCGGCAAGGTTAAAAGCATTTTGTGTCAGGAAAAATGCATCTTGGAGAGTTCCAGGAGCAAAGATGATCCTCGGGAATTCTCCGTGCCCGGCATACAGAGCCAGCTCGAGATCGGCCTGCTCTGTCCGTGTGGGAAGGCCTGTTGCCGGCCCCGGCCTCTGGGCGATATGCACGACAACCGGTGTTTCGATCATCCCTGACAGGCTTACGCCTTCGGTCATCAGAGCAAACCCACCCCCTGAAGTCGTTACCATAGTCCTAGCACCAGCATATGAGCCTCCCAGTGCCATATTTATGGCTGCAATCTCATCTTCAGCCTGTTCGACAACTACACCAAAATCATCCATGTGTTGAGAGAGGAAAGTCATGACTCCCGTGGAGGGAGACATGGGATAGGAGCTGAGAAAGTCACAGCCCCCTGCGAGCGCCCCCATTCCCACAGCCTCGGCCCCGTTAAGAAGCACTTCATTTTTGGCTGAGGGATTTTTGAGCACAAACCGGGTCTTTCCAGATTCGAAAAGTTCCTTTCCCCTTTGACAGCCAAGTTTTACGGCTTCAATATTCTTTCTGACAATCCCCTCGTCTTTTTTTGCGAAAAAACTCGAAATAAAATCAGAAACCATCCCCAAATCTATATCCAGTATCCCAAGAATCACGCCGGCTGCGATGATATTTATGAATAACTTCCCCCCAATCTCTTCGGAGATCTCAGCAAAGGGGACATCGATAAACTCGGTCACCTCGGCTGGGCAGTCCAGGCAGATGTTTTTCCTATCGCCGATGACGGTTGTGTCCGGTGAAATCCGAGCCTTTAAATGGTTAAGGGCATCTGGGTGGAAAGGAAGGAGGAGATCTATACGATCCACAGGCGCGGAGACTCTTTCCGAAGATATCCGGATCTCTGTGGAGTTGCTTCCCCCACGGATCCGGGACATGTACTCTTTTGTGGCAAATACATGAAAACCCGCGCGCCGCAGAAGACGGACAAGGATGTTTTCGACAGTCTGGACTCCCTGTCCCGCTGCTCCACAGAGAACAATCGCAACATCTTTTTTATTCACGGAACTCTCCTAATTTTGACTATTCATATCATTTTACTATTATTCCACTCTCTCTGCTTGAATTCAAGGAATTCGTGATTCGCAATGCAGTAAAAGCGCCAAATGCATGGAAAAAAATGGATCACGATTTTTATTACCCTATCCTGTCTTTCTAAAGGCAGGACGCCCCGAATAGATAGAATACCCCGAATGTAATAAAAAGGTGGCTCAGTTTTTGATGTCGATACCACCCAGAATAGCCGTTGCTTTGATAAAAAGAGTCGCTTCAATCTGATCCGGAGATTCAGTTCTATGCTTGTCATCCACTCCACCAAGTATGGCGTGGCTGTCCACAACAACTTTCCAGTTCCGGGGAACACGGACATCGATACCACCGAACATGGCTGTCAGATCGACAGTGGCTTGATTCCCGGCTAATTTGGCATTGTAGAAATCGAGTTCGATCCCCCCAAAGAGAGCTGTGGCTTTCCCCCCACGGAACTCTTTCGACTCCAATCGTCGATTGATCCCTGCAAACATGACAAAAGCATCGAGATCATCCTCCTTGATCTCAGGAATTTTTCCTTCAAAACCCTTGAAGCGAGGCTTTAAGAGGATCCATAATCCTACGCCAATTATCAGTACTGGCCAGAAGAGTTTCCAAAAACTGACCCCGAGAATACCCCACTTGATCAGCATGAAGATACTGCCGATGACGATGAGGATAAGTCCTGTCCCCACTTGACGAAAATTATGGGCCAGAAGATGCCACAGACCGATGACGATAAGGATCAAAGGCCAATAATCCGATATCAGATCGCCCACATCGACCTTACCAAGATTCCCCAACAGGAATAGAGCCCCTATCACAATAATGAGAATCCCTGCAAAGATGCGACCTTGGTAATCTCTTGCCATTTTATTCCCTCCTCTTAAATCTAAATGATTTAGAAAACACCTATACATTTATACGAAGCATTTTCACCGAAGTCAACAGTCCAGATGTTTAATGGATTAATAAAAAGATGGATTATTCACGAGTCGAGGTTGCTGCAGCGGAAAAGCAAGGGTATGAAATATTACACCCCTATATCATTATATGGTTAATTTCTAATCTAAAAGTTATTGACAATTGTAAAAACAGATGAAAATGCGCCAATTACTCTTGTTTCGTCACCGGATCTATTACGATTATCTCTACGATTAGAATGACATATAGGAAAATTTCAGGACTGAGATCTCTTATATCCCAAGAATTTAGCGGGATGGAATCAGGCTTGAGCTCTCTTCTTTATTCTCATCCCTTCAAAAACTGAGTACATAACGGGCACGATCACCAGGGTAATCAGAGTCGAGCTGAACAGGCCTCCGACGACTGCCCTGGCCATTGGGGCCTGGGCTTCTCCGCCTTCACTGAGGCCAAGGGCCAAGGGAAGAAGAGCAATGATTGTGGTGGTGGCTGTCATCAATATCGGGCGAAGCCTTCGTCGGCCAGCCTCCTCGATAGCCTCCCTGAGTGGCATTTTGTCCCGACGGCGAAGGAGATTTGTATAATCCACCAGCAGTATGGCATTGTTGACGACGATTCCCCCTAACATGATGCAGCCAATGTAGGACTGCACATTGAAAGTGGTATTGGTGAGAAACAGAATGAGGATGACGCCGATGGCTGCTAAAGGGATGGAAAACATCACCACAAAGGGGTCCAGGAGAGATTCATAAAGGGAGGCCATAACCATATAGACAAGCATCAGTGCTAATATTAGGCCTAAAGACAACTCCCGGAACGCCTTCTGTTGTTCTTCGTAGTCGCCACCAAAGAGAATGATGAAACCTCTGGGAACAGGAAGTGTACGAAGTCCTTCGCGGATGTCGGAGATAATCGAACCCATATCTCTTCCGCTTATATTGGCGGAGACTGTAACGATGCGTTCCTGGTCCTTGCGTTGGATCATAACCGGGCCTCTTCTAGGCTGCACACTGACCACATTCCTCAGCATCACGGGCTGTCCATCGGTATTAGTGAGAGTCAGATCCAGGATATCACCCAGGGTCATCTTTTCGGCATCTTTGACCTTGACGCGAATCCAGAATTCGTCCCCGGCCTCTCTGTAATTGCTTGCCCGGGTTCCTGTGAGGAATGTTTGGAGTGTGTTGGCAATTTGAGAGACCGTAAGCTTCATATCGGCGGCCTTTAGCCTGTCAATGACGATGACCTCCTCCGGAGTGCCGATCTCGCGGCTTATCCGTGCATCGGTGACACCGTCCACTCTCTCTGTTATCGAAGCGACCTGTTTGGCAAGGGCATCGGATGTTTCCAGGTCATAACCTCTGACTTCGATTTGGACTTGATCTCCGCCGCTTGTCCCCATCCTTAGAAGAAAGAATCCCTGTCCTGCTCTGACCCGGGTTATTATGCCCGGAATGCCTGTGAGTTTTTGGCGAAGATCGGCTGAAATGTCCTCGCTGGATCTTGACCGTTTGGATTGAGGGACAAGAGAAATCCTCATTTCTCCCACATGTGAGCCAGATCCGCGAAAGCTTGATCCTCCCAAGCTCTCTACCATGCTCTTGATCTCAGGGACTTCTTTCTTTACGATTACTGCGATAGTTTCAAATTTTTCTTCCATAACTCCGAGACGGGTTCCGATTTCCATCTCTCCTGAAACCCGCACCTCCCCTTCATCTGCGGCTGGCATGAACTCGTTACCCACGAGCCTGACAAGCGAAATGCTGCCGATGAAGAGCAAAAAGACTGTTCCCAACACAAGGAGCCGATGATTCAAAGAATAATGGAGCAGCTTTTTGTATTTGTTTTCCAAATCAATGAAAAATTTTCCGGATATTGTGAACAACTTCAGTCCCAATGATTGTTTGGTTGAATTTGCCAGTTTTGTGACACGGAGAACCTTGCTCGAGAGCATAGGAACAAGAGTGAGTGCAACAATCAGAGAGCAAAGGAGAGCAAAAGCAATAACATAGGAGAGTTGTTTAAACATGATCCCGGACATACCTCTGAGGAAAATCAAAGGCAGAAAAACGGCAAGAGTGGTTAGGGTGCTCGCGATAATGGCAGAGGTGACTTCTCCGGTGCCGTTGATGGCTGCCTTGATAGGTTTCTCGCCTGATTCCTGAAATCTGTATATGTTCTCCAATACAACAATGGCGTTATCGACCAGCATCCCGATTCCAAGGGCCAGACCTCAGAGCGTCATGATATTCAGGGTAAATCCGCCGAAGTAGATCAGAGCAAATGTGGCAATGATCGAGATCGGGATGGCGGTTGCGATAACGATCGTGCTTCGAAAGCTCCTTAAGAAAAACAACAGAACCAGAACAGCCAGCAATCCTCCGTAAAGTGCTGCTCTACCGACGTTTGAAATCGAGCTCTGGATGTACTTGGATGAATCTATGATTGGAGTGAGAGTGATTTGAGGGAAGTCTCTTCGAACACGCTCCATCTCTTCTAAGACAGTTTGTGCCACCTCCACCGTGTTTTTACCCGACTGTTTGCTTATAGAGAGCCGAATTCCCTGTTTTCCGTTGACTCGAACGATTCGCCTGACTTTTTGCCAGGAATCTTCCATGGTGGCGATCTCCTTGACTTGAATGGGAACGCCCTCTCAGATGGCAACCACAGTATTGCGAATTTCATCAAGGTTCGTGTACACACCGGGAGTGCGGATGAGAACCTCATAGTTCCCCCGTTCTATCGTACCTGCCGGCACATCAACATTTTCAGATCTTATTTTGTTGAGGATCAGGTCTAAAGGCAGTCCGAGAGCCTTGATCTTGTCAGGCTCAAGATTGACATGTATCTCTCGTTCGAGTCCTCCCCAGATATCCAGGGAAGCCACTCCAGGCACCCGTTCGATGCGGTACTTGATTTGGTCATCGATAATACGCCTAGTTTGGATAGGATCCAGATCAGAGGATGCTCCCAAGATGAGAATCGGAAAGCTTGCGGGATTGAATTTGCGAAGCCTCGGCCGATCGATATCTTCCGGGAGGGAGGGAAGTATTCGATCTAACCTGTCTCGAATGTCGTTTGACGCCTCCTCTAGATCGGTTCCCCACGCAAAGGATACCCGCACCATGCTGCTGCCTTCAGAAGACGTGGACGAGATTTCTTCCACACCGGGTACGGCAGCCATGGCTTCTTCAAGCGGTCGGGTGATTAATTCTTCGATTTCTTCAGGACTTGCATTACCATATGACGTAGAAAGACTGAGAGTCGGATAGGTGATATCTAGCATAAGGTCAATCGGAAGACGGGTAAAAGAGACAAAGCCGAGTATGATAACAATCAAAAAAATCATGACCGTGAAGATCGGATGATGAACTGAAAATTGAGAAAGCTTCATCTTTTTTCTCCCGGTTTCACCTTGTTGGAATCTGTTTTCTCCTGTAGAGAGGAAGGTTGTGGCAGGATGACCGGGCTTCCATGTGTAAGGAGATGCTGTCCCAAGGTCACAACGAAGCCAGAGAGTGAGGGGGGATCGATGATTTCTGCCAACTCATTGTTAGAAATGCCAACCTTAACAGGTACAAACTTGGCAATTTTGTTTTCCGTATCTACCAAAAAGACTCCCTGTTGGTTGTCCCGTTTTACGATAGAACTCACCTGGACAACAGTGGCATCGTTCAAGGTTTCAAACTCAATTTGGACGTTGACAAACATTCCTGGTTTAAGAAGTCCATCTGAGTTGGGGATCTCGATTTCGATTCTCGCCTCCCTTGAAGTTTCTTTGAGTAGAGGAGCTATGCGAACAATTTCCCCAGATATGGTTTTACCGGGAAGGGCATCTGTGGTTATGATTGCGGTTTGTCCTCTTGTTACCCGGAAATAATCTTTATCTGTGATGTGAATGACGGCAAGCAATGGGTTGATCTCGAGGATAGAGAGAATCGGGGCGTTAGGCGTGAGCATGGTTCCCTCATCCACAAAACGTTCTCCGACGACTTTGAGATTGGCCCCTTTTTCCCAGGCAGTTCTTATCTTCGTGTAGGACAAACGGGTCTTGGCCGCTTCCAACGCTGTTTGTCTGTATGAAACCTGAGCTTGGGCTACCTTGTATCTGGCTTCCGATGTTGTATATGCTCCTTTGACAGAATCGAGTTCTGAATCGGCAGAAATCCCTTTTTTGTGAAGCTCTTGGACTCTCTCCGATTCCCGCTTTGCCACATCCAGAGAGCTCTTGGATTCTTCGAGGTTAGCTTTGGCTACCTGCAGATCTGCTTCAGCCTGGCGGACCTGCTGGCTGTATTCCTCATCATCGAGAACAGCAATCAATTGATCGCGTTCGATCCAATCCCCGATATTGACCATGAGTTTTTCCAGTCTTCCAGAAATTTTAGGCGCAACCATATATTGGGATTTGGGAACCAGACTTCCCGCAAAATTGCCAAAATCGCGTATCATTGATTTTTTCACAGGTTCTACCTCTACAGCAACAGCCATAGCGCTGCGATCGAAGTCAGAACCACGACTGGATTGTATGACCTTCTGGATGATCTGCCAGCCGATCAGACCGAAAATAACAGCGATGACAGCCATCAGTATGAGTTTTCTTTTCTGCACTCTTTTCCTCCCCAATCGCAGTCCTCATCTCCGTGCGATATCAGAAAATTTTATGTTTTTTGTATGGAAAGTTGTTCCCAAGGCCCTATCTAGGCGTGCCAGTGATAGGATGTAATCAACCATTGACCTGAGTTCAGCGCTTCGGGCGTCTGCTAAGTCTCGTTGATATTGAAGAAGAAAGAAGTTTGTCGATTTTCCGACCTTGAATTTTTCTTGCTCTGCTTCAAGCTTTTTTTCCGCCAGCTCACGTGCTACTCGGTAGGCTTGAACTCTTTGATAATTAATTTCGACGTCTCTTGCGGCAGTTTTTACTTCAAGAAAAATCTGTTGTTCCTGCTCTTCCAGCCTCAGTTGAGCCTGCTGCAAACTGAGCCTTGCCTGTGCATGTTCGGCCCGCGTAAGTATAGTATTGAAAGGAATATCCAGAGTCAGACCGATCAACCAATTATCGTGCTTCAACCGAAAAGAGTCTTTGAGCGCCTCTTCGGCTCCACCAGGAACTGTTCCTATTACAATCCCAGTTAAGGGATTGCCATCTTGATATAAAATTTGAACTCCTGAGATTCCAGGGCTCCAATACGAAATTTGGAAGTTTAGCTCAGGAAGGAGTTGATTGTTCGTATAACTGACATTCAGCTGCCTGGTTTCTAAGTCTATCCTTGCTGCTTTGATATCAGGCCGGCTTGCCAGAGCAGTGGATAAAGCTTCTTCGAAGTTTATTTGCCTCTTTTCAAAAAACGGTCTGTCTGTCGGAATAATTTCAGTAGGCTCCCCCTCTTCAAGAATAGGGAGGTTGAGGATCTTTTTAAGACGGTCTTGGTTGTTTTTGACTAATCTGTCTGCCTGCAAGATGTCTGCCTCTCGATTGGCAACTTCGGACTCAGCCGTATAAATTTCTATGGGAGGCATGGTTCCTACTTCTATTTTCCTTTGATTTTCCTCAAAAAGATCACGGGCTAATTGCAGTGACTGCCTTTGTACTTTTAAGTTCTCGACGCTATAGGCGAGAATCCAATAGGCTTCCTCAACATCGTATATGGTATCCAGGAGGGCCTGATGATATTCATTCTCAGAAATTTCTCTATTGTTTTTAGCAATAATAATCTCTCTCCGACTATTCTTATAACCGAAATTTTTTAAAAGCGGTTGAATAAAATTAAATCTCAGAGTGCTTCCGTATCTAGGATTGATGGTCTGAAAGCTCCTGTTGGTATCATTTTTGTATGAGTCAAGCGAGATTCGGAATTGTCCCCCTGTTGGAATTAGCTGATTCAGAGATGCTGTATAGTCTCTATAGGCTGAGCGAACCTGTCCGGCTGCATCAATCCAAGAATATGATGGCGTGTTTGTTTTTTGATTGTTATATCCAAAAGAGAGGGAGGGCAAGAATTTTTCCTCTGCCCGAGTCACATATTCATCTGCAATATCTGGATTCAAGACTTCAACAGCAAGGCGGAGATTGTTCTGCATGGCTTCGATAATGCAATCTTCGAGGGAAAGAGGCTTTTCATTTTGCTGGGCGAATAATCCTGTAGTCAAGAGTAAGATCAGAGAGATAATGGCTCCAGGGATTCGTTTTATCATTGTGGTCCTCCTTGTTATTATACATTTCTTCATTAACTTTAGACGTAAATATACCATATTTCTTTCATTCTTTTTGATAGTGACTTAGGAAAAGAACTAAGGCAACAGTGAAGAGAGTTCCTGCTCGCCTCTGAATGGCTTCCTAACCAGCTTGCCTGACTTCCAAAAAAATTGTCAAGGAAATAAAGATGCTTATAAGTGTTTCCTGTGTTTGAATTGGCTCTTTTTTATCATTCATAGTAATTCAATCCAGAGGAAAGATGGATTAAAAAGGCTTCAAGAAAGTGCAGTTGAAAATCTTAGGCCGCCCTGTCCTGTCACTGCGGACCTCTCCCCGCAAATAACAGGTAGGCGGAGAGCCAAAGGTCAAGCATTTCGTCTCCCCCACACCCTCCAGAAGTCCTGTCTCATCCTCAAAGAGAAAAAAGTATTTCTGGCCGCTGTTCACACCTTTGCGCCGTGCATCCACGACCCTGAGAACGAGATCCACGGTGTGGCCCACATAGTCCTTCACATTCTCGACCCGATGGGCCGGCCTCTTTCCCTTGAAGATAGACAAAGAATCTCCTTCAGGATCGAACCCGAGCGACTCGATAAGCATCCGCTTTTTCTGTTTCTGGTCCAGGTCCATGACCTCTCCCATACCCTCGATCCCTCTGAAATAGCGGAGGATCTGCTGGGTCCTCCGCGGTTCGAGGGAATCGAAGACCCCCGCCTTGATAAGGGTGAAAAGCTCGGCTTTGGTGATAGACACGCGGAAAAGGAAATCCTCGATGGAGGCGTAGTTCCCTTTTTCTCTCTCTGTGATGATCTTCTCGGCCGTCTTCAGCGCCAGCCCCTTGATGGACATCAGGCTGACACGGATACTCTTTCCCTCCACTGCGAACTGGAAATCACTCCTGTTCACATCCGGTCCTAACACCCTGATCCCTCGCCTTTTGGCCTCCTCGATGTACTCTGCCAGACCATAATAACCACCTCCGGCATTGAGCACCGAAGTGAGATAGGGAACGGGGTGATGGGCCTTCAAATAAACGGCCTGGTAGGCCATGTGGGCATAGGAAGCGCTGTGGGCTTTGTTGAAGGAGTAGGAGGAGAACTCCTTCATCACCTTCCACAATTTCTTGACCTCTGCTGTGGTGTATCCCCTCTCCCCGGCCTCTCTGAAAAACCGTGCCTTCATCGGCGGGTCTGGACTTTTCTTTTTGAGGCTTCGGCGGAGAAGGTCCCCTTCTTCGGGAGGCATTCCCGCCACCCGTTCGGCCACCTGCATCACCTGTTCTTCATAGAGGAGAAGCCCTCCGGTCTCGGGAAGGATCTTTGTCATGAAAGGATCAAGGAAGACGGGCCTCCCCTCACGGTTTCGAAGGAGCGCTTCTTTCATGCCGCTCTCGGTCGGGCCGGGACGGATGAGAGCCAGGGCTTGCGTCAACTCGTAAACATTCTCCGGTTTCATGCGACGGAGGAGGTTCATCATGGCAGGGCTTTCCACCTGGAAACAGCCGATGGTCTCGGCGTCCCTCAAAAGACTGTAGGCTTTCCTGTCCCGGGACGGAATGCTCTTGATCTTCAGTATCTTCTTGGCTGCAGAAACAGCCGCCAATCCCCGGACAGAGAGAAGGTCGAGCTTGATAAGTTTCAAATCCTCCACGGCATCACGGTCGAAGTGAGACATGACATAACCCTTTGCCGATTCTGTCAGCGGAAGATAGCGGTCGACAGGAAACGATGTCAGGATGACACCCCCCACATGGAGGGAATTCTCACAGTAGACAGAGGTCAGGTCAGACGCAGTTTTCCATATTTCCATTGTCCCGGGTGGAGGCTTGTCCTTCTTCAGAAAATCAGGTTCGGCAAAGAAAGGAGCTCTTTTGCTCAAGGACCGGGATTCCGCAGGAGGAAGCCCAAATGCGCGGGCTGTCTCGTAAAGGGCCGAGCGGGCACGGTAGTTTTTCAGGCTGCAGACAAAGGCCGCTCCCGTCTGTCCTTTACCGTATTTTTCCAGAACGTAAGACAAAACCTCATCCCTTTTTCTAGAGTCAAAATCGAGGTCGAAGTCAGGAGGGTCATTCCGTCCTTTGTTGAGGAATCTTTCGAAGTAGAGGTCAAACTCGATCGGACTGACTCGGGAGATTCCGAGGAGATAGGCCAGAAAGGAGGAAGCTCCTGAGCCCTTGAGATTGTGGAGGATCTCGCGGCGCCGTGCAAACTCCACCACATCATGGACAACCAAAAAATAGGGTGCGAAACCGGATTGTTCCACCACATCAAGCTCTCTCCTGGCTCTCTGCCTCTCCCTCCAGCTCAAGTTCTTCATGGTTCGCAGCCTGTCCATCACCACATTCCGCAGGGTTGTGGGAAAAAGATCTTCGGGAAGCGAGGGGATGATACTTTCGAAGGAAAACTGACATTTCTCCGCCACTTCAAGGGTCTTTGTGAAAAAAGCCTTTGCCCTTGAGCCAAATTTCTTCAGGGCCAGAGCCTCCTGATCCGGACCGAAAAACTTCATCCTGTGTTTCAAGCGGTCCCTTTCTGGAGGAAAAGGGATCTTTTTCTGGATCGAGTGGAGGAGGATGAGCCTCTCGGGGTTTTTTATGAATTTCAGGGAATTGGCCCAGACAAAAGGCACATTGTGCTGGGTCGCCCAGGAAAGGACCCTCTCGAAGTTAAAAAAATCGCCGCCAAGGTAGAAATCCTCGCCAGCAAGGTCTGCCAAATCTTTCGGAAACTTCTCCTCTCCGGAGTGCGGGATCAACACCACAACCAATCCCTCCGCTGATGTCAGTTTTTTCCGGTTGAGGGTTTCCATCAGATTCCAGTAGCCCTCTCTGCTCTTGACGAGGAAGAGAAACGTTCTTCCCTGAATGTTTACCTCACAGCCAAAGATGGGGGTGAACCCGCACTCTAGCGCGTTTCTCTTCCACTTCCCCCAACCGTAAATATTTTCGCTATCGCTCAGGGCCAAGGAAAGAAAATTTTTCTGGGAGGCCCAAGAGGCCAGCTCCTGCAGGGTCGCCCCTCCTTTGCCTTTGCTGTAAACAGAATGGACTCTCAGCGGAATGAACATTTTTATCTATCCGATCACGATGTCACCCAAGAAGGGTGAGGTCCTATGCGTCTTCGCCAAAGACCCCCCCCACCCACCACCATATGGCACAAACGCATAGGATCTCACCTTATAAGGCTTCATCCGTCGACAACTTTTTTCACAAAAATGGAGAGGCATCATTCAAACTCCAGTAGATTAAACTCAGAAGATGGAATACAGAATCCTGTGTCCTGTATTCACTGTTTACATTTATTTAGTGAGTGAGGCTGTTTTGAGGACAAAACCCCGGTCCTTTTCAAAACGGTACACACTCTCCAGCATCTTCTCCCGTACCGTGAGCAGGGACCCAAACCCGTGTTTTTCCCGCACTTCGTCGACAGCGATCCCCAGCCTCTCTCGACGCTCGGAGTAGGGTTCAAACAGAGAAAGAGGCCTGGCTCTGACCAGGTCGGAAGCTTTCACCCCGACCAAACGCAGGGACAGGCGGGACCCAGAGAACAACTGGAGGAAGAGCTCCTTGGCGATCCTGAAGATCTCCCCCATGTCCTGGAGGGGGGAAATGAGGAGTCTCCGGCGGGCTTCTGTCCGGAAGTCGGAGTATCTGACTTTGACCTCGATGATATGGGCAAAAAGACGCCCCTTCCGCAGAGGAAGGGTCAACCTATCACAGAGGTAGGCCAGGTGTGCCAGGAGAAGGCGCCGATCCCAAAGGTCCTCCAGAAAAGTCGTCTCTCGAGAGACAGACTTGGGGATGGAGGCTGTCATGAGAGGACGGCTGTCCATCCCTCTGGATTGGAGGTAGAGCTCTTCCCCGTTCAGCCCAAAGAGTGACCGCAGGGTGGCTCTCGGCAACCCCCACAGGTCTCCGATCTTGTGGATGTTGAGCATCCTGAGGATGACCTGGGCTTTGGGTCCTATTCCGGGCAACGATTCGATCCCCAGGTCTTTTAAGAACTCTTCCTCATATCCGGACTCGACTTCGACCAACCCTCCCGGCTTCGCCTTGTTGGTGGCCAATTTGGCCAAAAGTTTGCTTGGACCCATGCCCGCAGAAACAACAAGCCCCAGCTCTTTTTCGACCTGGTGCTTCATCTCCCGGGCGGCCCGGGAGAAAGAGGAATACAACGGACGGCAGCGCGTCAACTCCACGTAGGCTTCGTCCAGCGAAGCCTCCTCAACATCCGGGGTGTAGCGGGAAAGAACATCGAAGAATTTTTTGGAAAACGCGCTGTAAATCTGGTAGTTTCCCCTGACAAATACTCCGTGAGGACAGAGCTCATAAGCCTTCCGGAGGGGCATCCCGGAATGGACCCCATACTTTCGCGCCTCATAAGAAGCCGTAGAGGCCACTCCCCTCTCGTGGGGGAGTCCCCCCACTATGACAGGTTTCCCTTTAAGAGAAGGGTTGAGAAGTTCTTCCACAGCAGCAAAAAAAGCATCGATATCGATGTGGACAATGCATCGTCTTTTCATTTTTTGTGAATAATCCAGGTTAGTATTTTCGAAGAACGCCGACAACCCTTCCCAAGACCCGGAGTTCCTTGACTCTGATCGGTTCAAACTCCGGATTTTCTGGGGCAAGAAAAACATCCCCGTTCTCTATCCTCAGCCTTTTCAGAGTGACAGAGCCGTCATCCAGAAAGGCCACGACCATCTCCCCGGAGTTGGCGGAGTTTGTTCTCTCGACAAGCACCCGGTCCCCGTCATCGATGTAGGCATCTACCATGCTCTTGCCATCAACCTGGATGCAAAAGATATTGCCCCTCTTCCGGCCCACCATCCAGTCCGGAACATCCACCGCCTCCCCCGAAAGGTCAAAGGACTCTCTCGGATAACCGGCAGGCACTAACCCCACCAAAGGCACCTTGACTTGCGCCCCCACAGAAGAGGGAAAACCTTGAAGACTGATCTCCCCTTTGTCTCGCGTCAAATACCCTTTTTTTTCCAGGCTCAGGATGTGCTTGAAAACGGCTGAAGGATTGGCGATGTCGAGCAGCTCTCCCAACTGGCGTATCGTGGGAGAATAGCCATGTGCAAGAACAAAATCTTCGATGGCCTCGAGGACCTTCTCTTGTTTTTCCGTCAGTTTTTTCCGTATCTTGTTTACCATTTTGTTCACCTTTTATAAAATACGCACTCTGTTCCCCTTTGTCAAGCCCTTTTTTTGTTTTGAGGGATGGCTCTTCAAACCCCGGTAGGGCGTGAATATTCATTAAAGGCTTGCTGAGGTTCGCATCCGGAGATCAAAAATGCGATGACTAATAGCAGTATAATGGATCTGCGCATGTGCATGTTCTATTTCAGAAAATAGATATTATCTTTAGGTAAGAATGTTTCTTCTCTGACCAGATCATAACCCGCGTCTTTATAAATTTTCAATAGCTTACTTCGGGAGTACCATTTTCCTGCCCCAGCAGGGGGAAACAAGAAACCATGAAAAAAAGCCACACGAAACCTTTTTTGAAGTTGTAATGTCTCATCTGTCACCTCATATGGATTAAAATCCTATTGTTCAATTCTCATTGTATTGTTTTATACTCTTTTTTTTATTTAGGCAAAAAATATGCCAAAATGAATTCTTGAGGCCCTCGAAAATTATCCAACTCTATGTGTCCGTTCTCGAATCAGGAATGTCCAAATTCGAACAGAAGAAAATATTCCCCAGATCTATAATTAAGTATGCTGTCCCCCGAATTAATTCCCATAATGAGGCACGAATTTTGTACGGACATCAAAAAAATGTTGAATTGACTAAATTCATTCATATACTATCTTTATAAGACTAAAAACACACAATACTCAAAATGCGGTGTGTAACTGAGGAAAATTCGAGAAAACAAAATGGGAGGGTGGAATGAAATCCAAAATCGAATCAAGAAATTCAAGCCTTATACACTTCAGGTTTAAAATAATCTTGACTCTTATCTTAATTATGGCCAGCATCTCATTTGTCGAAGCTTAAGATGTACCACGAGAGTGGAAAGTCAAAGGGAAAGCAGATTTGAGAATCACGCTTACTACCGAGCCACCCTTTAGGAGCGAACCAGTTCCCTTCACTGCTATCCAGTCGCTTTATGTTAACCTCTCCAATACCGGTCCTATAGCGGCTCAGGATTTTTATGTCGCTGTATTCATCACACAGAAAGTGCCGTCAGACCCTCTCCCCCTACCACCGCGGGGCACACCATTACAACAACAGTGGAGGAAGCTCGTAAAATCTGTGAGTGCTGGGGGAAGCACAAGGATTGAAATCCCCTTGCCAAACCGATTGCCCAAAGGAATACCAACCGGACAATTTGCCCTTGTGGCCGTTGTGGATTCAACAAAAAAAATATCCGAGCTCGATGAAACGAATAATGTCGCTTACCTCAGAGTGAAAATTGAACAAGTGCTTATCAATAATGTAGAGCAAGATTACCACCATGGCACTTCTAACGAGATTTATATAAACATAGAGGGGACTGGATTCAGAAACACACAGGGGAACAAAATCATCAAAGTGGGACCTCATGAATTGACAATTTTTGAATGGTCAAACACCAAGGTCCTCGGTTATGTCACTCTGAATCAGGTGAACTTGGGCAATTCCTATCCAATTTATTTTGCGGATAAATCAACAAACATCAAGATATCCAACCAGGTTACCCTGGAACTCCTCGCGAGAATCTACCTCGTTGAACCTAAAGAAGGGCCTCCAGGCACAGAGATAGAAGTTTGGATTGCTGACAAAGGCACCCTACAAGGGACAAAGAAAGTAAAAATGGGAACTGTTGAGGCGCTTGTTGTAAACTGGGGATCTGGAGAGCTGATCAGGATAACTGTTCCTTCACTCTCCCCGGGCGATTATGAGCTCTATCTTGAAGATTCGGGAAAAGTCATTTCGCGGAAATTCCAATACTTCAAAGTGCTTTGATGTTGAATAGAATCCTCAATGAGAGTAAGAAATTATCAACACTCCAGCACTCTGATCTAACTTATTTATATTATCTTATGGAGTAAACCCGATACGCCCCAGAGAAGCTTCGAACACCCGGCTTACTGATTCGTAGTCAGAAGGATTTGACATACCTACTACATCTGCTCACAACAAACGGCGCAAATGAGCTTATCATTCTGCTCTGATGGCCTCCACGGGATTAAGAAGCGCTGCTTTGATTGATTGATAGGCTGTTGTAGAGTAACCGATGAAAAATACGAGCGCAGCCGATACCAAAAATGTCAAAGCGCTGATCTGGGTGTGGTAGGCAAAGCTCTCCAGCCAGCGATGGAAGACATAATAAGCGATGGGCAGGGCAATAATATTGGCTATGATTATGAGCTTTACCACATCTTTGCTGATCAGAACGATAATATTAGGGACTGAGGCACCAAGGGTTTTGCGTACTCCGATTTCTCTGAAACGTTGCTCCGCCATAAAAGAAGCCATCCCGTAAAGACCGAGACAGGCAATAAATATGGCAAAAAGAGTGAAACAGCCGATGATCTTTTGGAGACTCTCATCCGACTGGTACTGTTGATTAAAATTGCGGTCAAGAAAGTAGTAGTCAAAAGGACGGTTGGGATCGAATTTAGTCCATTTCTCCTTGAGAAAATCCAAAACACCGGAGACACTGCCCGCATTTATACGGACCGCAATTTCTTCAAGATAACCGCTCTCATTTGTCAACAAGAGAGGTAAAATCTTGTCATGAAGCGATCGGACATGGAAATCCTGAACCACTCCGATCACATTCCGGTATCGGACTTCTTTCATCTCGTCGCCAGAAAAAAATCCGATCTTTTTACCTATAGGATTATCCCAACCATATTTTTTGGCGGCCACCTCGTTTATGATGATAGCATCGTCAGGATCAGTGGAAAATTCGATTGAGAAATTCCTGCCGGCAATGATTTTCATTCCTAATGTTGTGACAAGATCGGTGTCGCCGTTTATCCTGTGCATGAGCTGAGTCTGCTCAAGCGTATAGCCCTCCGGTACAAAAACGGAATAATCCGGGTAATTCCCGGGAAGGTCCGAAGCGGCACAAACATCTATGACATCACTGTGTGATCTTATCTCGCTCTTTATCTCTCTGATGCTTTCACGAATGCTTTGATCCAAAATCGGGATGACAATGACGTTTTCTTTGTTAAACCCCAAGTTTTTGTTTTTCATGAATCTGAGTTGATTCAACATGACGCCAGTCCCGCTTAACAGCACAATCGATATGACAAACTGAACGATAACGAGAACGCTTCTGAATTTATTGCTTGCAGCTCCGGATTTAAGAGTACCCCTCATGACAGTTACCGGTTCAAAAGCCGAAAGGAAGAAAGCGGGGTAACTGCCCGCAAGGAGCCCGGTAACTAGCGTGAATCCAATGAATGCCGGTATCAACCAAGGGATCTCGCCAAAAGGGATTTTGAGCTTCATTCCTGATATCGAGTTAAAGAAAGGCAAGGCCAAACGGATGAGCCCCACCGCAACGATTAAAGAGACAACACAGGTCAGCATGGATTCCGCCAGGAACTGCTTTACCAGCATCTGCTTCTCCGCCCCCATTACCTTCCGGAGTCCTACTTCTTTTGCTCTGCCGGCAGAGCGAGCCGTTGCAAGATTCATGAAGTTTATACATGCGATCAGAAGAATGAATAGAGCAATGGCCGAGAAGATGTAGACATAGGCAATATCACTGTTACCAGGCAATTCATAACCGAGATTTGAATGCAGGTGGATATCCGTGACAGGTTGAATAAAATAATTCAATTCTCCACCCAGCAATTTTTTCAGATTTGGCAGGTAATTTTCGATAAACGCCGGGAATTTTGAAACAAACGCCCCGGCAGACACATTCTCACGCAAAAGGAGATAAGTGTAGTTATTAAAATTAGTCCATTCCTCCACATCCCTATCGTTGATGACATAGAATGTCTCGATGGAACAAAGGAAATCCACTTTGAGATGGGAATTTTCAGGAAAGTTCTCTATGACTCCCGTCACGTTATAATCATACCTGTTGTTCAGTTTCAGCTGTTTTCCCAATGGATTATCGTCACCGAAATATTTCTCTGCCATGTCGCGTGTCAGGATAATAGAATAAGGAGCTTCAAGGGCCTTTTTGGGATTACCCTGGATCAAAGAAAAGGAAAAAACCTCAAAAAAGCGCGGATCGACATAAGCAAGGCGTTCCTCGAAGAAGCTATTTTCACCATATTTGACGGGTATTCTCGGCAGACCGTATAATCTTGTAAAACTCTCGACTTCCTCGTAGTCTTTCAGCATGGCAGGGCCAGTCCCAAGATTGCTCAAGGGATATTTAACATTTTCGCCACTTAAGTTCCCTTCAACACCGATTCTGTAGATCCGGTCGGCATTTGAATGAAAATTGTCATAACTCAGCTCATGGATCAGATACAAAAGGATCAAGATACACGTCGCCAGGCCGACTGCGAAACCCGCAATATTTATGAATGTGTAGGCTTTCTGTTTGACGACATTCCTTATTATGACCTTAATATAGTTTCTTAACATTAGACCCTCCTCCTTTCAAACCGAAAAAATTTAAATCCATTTAAACACATCGCAAATATCAACAGAACCCACTGGCTAAATAGTCTCATTAATTTAATACGAAATTTCACAGCATTTGGATTGTCAAAATTTGAGTGATGTTTAATTTGTTAGGAAAAAAGCATAAAGTTTGCAAGAGACGCTACCTTGTTGAATATTTCCATATGTAATCCATGTTATCTCTCGATCTGCCTTTCCTTTCGACCTTAAATCCCTGCGATTTATAGAACTCTATTGTTTAATTTTTTTAGAATCCCTATCTGCTTTTTCCAATCAGGGGGAAAATATTCTTAAAGAGATACTCTTTGATTTTACTATCTAAAGCCTTTGTATTCTGCTTTTTATCTGAGCCGAAAGTATTGAATCCAATTATGTATGCAGCTCTCAAATTGGGATGAATATAAACAGGAAAACAATCCCTGGATTTGAATAACTCCATTTGCTTCCAGGCTTGAACAAAATCTCTGTATAGGGGAACATGGCGACAAGCTGCTCCCAATGTAAAGGTTCATGGGGGTGCCATGGCTTACTTTTCCATGGCCATGTTGCGTTGCGAAATCCTGCGCTGAAGGTCTGTAAGTTACTTCTCTTCCCTTCTATTTCCCCTGTTGTTGATTTGTTCTTTTGGGTTGTCATAATATCATTTAGGATGTCACGGGAATGGATATCGCAGAAAAATAATGTGATATTCCTGACAGGCTAAAAAGGGAACTTCCCGTAAATCTGAAAGGGGAAAATAATGCCGAAAACAAAACTTGGGAAATGGGCTGTTGCATTGTTGGTAGTTTTCTTTGTATCCCTGCTAATAGTATTAATTTTCCTTAATGTGATAGGCTTCAGGCGAGGGAGTGTAGAGACTCTTGTTCCGGCGATATTTATGATGATTGCTGGAATGGCCACTTTTGTTACTGGTGCAGTTAGCTTATTTAAGTTCAAAGATCGCTCATTGCTTGTGATATTGGCCACAATTTTTGGATTCATTGCCTTCCTTCTTGTCGTAATGGAGTTGGTTGAGCTGTTTCGTATAGGCTGAACTAAGCCTGCCTCGAGTTGACCTTTATGGCTGAACGACTACCCCCGCCTCACAATGTCCAAATTGTGAGGGATTTGGAGCAACTCCAAAGAGGAAATCCAACACTCAAAAGCGTAAGTTACTGATTTTAAAGATATATATGGGGTGATTTAGTGGTACGCCCTAGCTGACCACATTAGAACTTTTCTGGCAGTTCCAGAAGGAAAGAATAAACTCAATCAGTTGAAGATCACATTGGGAATTGTCTGTTGATGACAATATTTTTCGGAAAATAGCCAATCATCATCCTCAAGGAGAGCGTTTAAGCTTCCCCACATTATGCCTGTCGAATATTTGTGTCGGTATTGTACCCTCGCTCGCCAAAGGGCTGAAGTTCCTCAAGCCAGATTTGCTCAAGCAGCATCAATTCATCGCTCAGATTGAAGTTCGGATCATCCTTGAGCTTCACTGTTTCCAAAATTTCGAAAATGAACTTATCTGCACCATATTCATTCCATTCCTGCTGAAGCACTTTGTTACGATGCGCTCCAATTGTTAGCATGAACTTTTGACCGTTCAATGGTCCTTCAAGGTTCAGACTGCTGCCAAGCAGCACTTTGCCATTCACAATATTCTTCACCTGGAAGACACCAGCTGGTTTCGCTCTTTCTTTGTATTCCCTCTTGATATCCTTTTTTGATTTCATCTTCGTTGCCCTTGTTCTTTTTCCACTTTAAGAGATGATGCCAACTAGTATAAATATTATGCTGCTGATTTACTAGTGCGAATATGGCTTTTATAGCAATCTAATGCGAGTTATTGTGCGTTTGTTATGAAAATCCGCAAGGACACTTAAATAATACAAAAGGGATGATTTGTGGCACGCCTGGGGAAACAAGTTTCGAACTTTTTTAGAACATACAAGTATTGCTTCTGACATAAATAAACTACAGTCTATTCTAGAAAGTGGGGCAATATAAGTACACTAGAGCCTTTGACCAAAGAAGAGAGGCAGAGAATCAAAAATCATGTATTTGAATTAGGCAAAACAATATTATAAATCTACTAATTCTGTTCTAAATTTTCCACTCCTCCAACCTCTCCTTCGCATCCTTCTATGATGACATAACGCAAGTTTTTTTTATTCTTTTTTATCTGCCCTCCTTTTTTCGGTCTTTTGAACCATCCTTCTATCCGTGCCCCCAATCATAAGATTGGCTCTGCACACACCGTAATATCCGGACAC
>CAZIMJ010000277.1:0-17377 GCA_964540205.1 uncultured Eubacteriales bacterium
GTTGGTGTGGCTCTTCCTCCTACAATTCGTGAGTTATGAATCGAAATGTTAAAAGAGCGGAGTGTAGTGCCAAGAACTTTTTTCGTGGCTGTATGTTATTGATATTAAAGAAGATTACCTTTTTTACTGTTAAAGATCAGTCAAGGGGATATCCCCATTTTCTATTTTCTCTTCCTCTGGAATATCTATTTGAAATATGTGTTCCATTTGTTTTTTCCTCTCTGCTATTTCAATTTCCAACCTATCTTTATTTCTCCATAGGCAATCTTTACCCTGCTCAACTCTCTGCCACATGCTGTCTGGTATTCCATCATGGTATGCCATACAAACCATGTTCTGTTTCTCATCATCCCATCTTGCAAAGTTGGAACAGGAGAAACAATAACCGACTAAACCTTGGCATACAAATTCTTTCATTGATTCTCTCCTAAAACTTCAACTAGCTCCCTCTTGAGGTGTTTAATACTATTATTATTAAAAATGTTTTTCAAGGGTTCCCTCGACGGCGATTCGTGAAGGCTAAATCTTCCTTTATGTCGCTCAACCCATCACCTCTGATTTTATATGAAAAAATTATTAGGTGCGGGTACTCGTTATTGAGGTGTCCGGTGTTCGATGAGGATCTGGAGGACCTCCATCTCGTCGGAATCGAACCAGACTTTGTGGCAGGATAGACACTTGTCCACGGGAATCACATAGCAGTAGTTGTAAGCCCTAAGGAGCATTTGCGAACCACAGTTGGGACAATAGATCTTGGGAGATACATCCGGATTTATTTTTTTTGCCTGGGTGGGATTCAACATGTATTCATCCCTGAATGTCCGGGCTTTTTGCACGAGTTTCTCGGAGAAGTCGACTTCTTTCCTTGCCACGATCCTGTCCACAAGCGCTGAGTCGATCAGTTTACCGTGGCAGTCCGGACAGACCTTCAGAGGCACTCCTTCGTAGAAGGTCTCCCTCAAGTTGATTCGACATCTGGGACACTGGTTTTGCCTTGTGGGATCGATCGGTTTTTTCTTAAGGATCCTTCGACGGGCATCATGGATCTGGGGAAATTCCCGGGCCTGCGCTACGATCCCTTCCTGTTGGTTTTTGATCTGGATCAGCGGAGTGAAAAAGGGCAGAAACAAAAGCTCCTCGAGAGAATAAGGGCCTTGCCACGATCCCTTTGCATCTTTGATGGACCAGAATTTGTTCTCTTGAGCCGGAGTTTCAGCTTGCTGTGGTTTCTGGGAGTCACCTTCTTTCCGTCTCTCTTCCTGAGCGAGAAGGACATCACGGACGTCTTCGCGGTTTTTCTGGATCTCCCAGACCTCTTCGATGATCTTGGCCGGTTTGGTGGGGACCATATCTGCGAGCAGCTTGATCCGCTTTATAAGCGGAGGGTGAGAGTTAAATGCTCTTCCGAAAAAGCTCTCATAGTCCCCCTTAGAGCGAGGCGGGACGATGAAGAGAGGGCTGTAGGTCAAGTTAAAATCGCCCACAAAAGAGTTCTTGAGATGGGCTTTGTATATGGCTCGGGCCAAAGCCTCGGGATTGCGGCTGAACTCTACGGCCGCGACATCGGCCAGGACTTCTCTCTGCCGGCTGATGAGAGTGCTGAGGAGATGCATGATGAAAGAAGAGATTGTGAGAGCGATAAAGAGAAGCACAGCACCCCCTCCGGATTGTTGATTTTGGCCGGGGGGGGCTGCGGTTTCTGTCTCGGGTTCTGCGGCATGTCTCAGGCGTTCAAAGAAATTGGCGAGAGAACAGACCAGAGTGATGTAAAATGTATCCCCGCGGAGGACATGGGCCAGCTCATGTGCGATCACCGCCTGAATCTCGTCTCTCGTGAATTCAGCCAGGAGGCCTTCTGTCACCATGATACTTGGTGTTTTGTTCGCTTCCATCAAGGCCATGGAGTTTATGGCAAAAGAGGGAATGATGTAGGGTGTCACCTTGGGTAGTCCGGTGGCTAGCCTTATTTCTTCGACGGTGTTGGCAAACTGTTTATGGTATCGGTCAGAGTGGTCAGGAGGTTCGGCCTGCATCCGCTTCCGGATAAATTTTGCCCCGAACATCTTGGCATCGTAGAAGTGGAAGACAGCAATGAGAATAGCAATACCGGCAAGGATCGGGAAGATCGTCATCAGTGTTTTTGATGTGGGGAAAAGCGTTTCTGCAAAAAAGACACCAAAACTCAGCAGAAAGACAAAAGTGATAAATCCTATGGCACAAAAATAGAACACAAAAAGGACGAGCAGCAGAAAGAGGCTTTTCTTCCACTGCTGGCGCTGTGTCTCATAAAAATCCGGACGTCGTGTGCGTTTCATGTTTTCTCTATTTTGGTTGTATAAGATGTGAATATACTATAAAAAATATACCTTTCATATCAAACTCTCGTGAATAATTCAGGTCACTTAATATACGTGTTCTTCTTGATAGATATTCAAAATGGGGTAGAAGTTGCGATAAGTGATGGAAAGTGGTATAAGCATTTGTCAAGAAAAAATTCATATGCGGCATTCCAAACATCCTTTCACGATCTTTCTTCATGTGTCTTTTCCAGAGGATGGATTTTGCCAATATTTTTAGGGGAGTTTATAGAATGTATCCAAAACAACACACCAAAATAGCATTTCTTTTCCTTCTTTGCGCTTTTGTACTAGCATTCGGTTTTTCTGGTGAGAACCAGCCAAAGAAGGCCCTGACTTACAGAGACATGATGCAGTTCAAGCATATCCAGAATCCTGTGATCTCAGAAGATGGCGCGTTTCTTGCCTATGGTCTTCAGCCCGATAGGGGGGATGGTGATGCGCGGATCCATAACATCAAAGATGGCAAGATCTTCTCTGTCTATCGCGGGAGTGATCCCAAGATTTCTAAAAATTCCAGATGGGTGGCTATGCTCATAAAACCCAAAATTATAGATATGGAAAAAGCAGAAAAAGAGAAGCCAAAACAGGGAATGGCGATCCTGGATACACAAACAGGAGAGACAAAACAGTACGAAAAAGTCCAAAAATTTAGTTTTTCGGACGACTCCCGATGGTTAGCGATTCATTTTTTTAAAGAAGACAAAAAGCCGGAGGAAAAAGAAAACAAGAATACTGTACAGAAATCGGAAGAAGGGGAGAAAAAGAAAAATAAGAGGGAAGAAGCGTTGGGCAGCACGTTGGTCCTTCGAGACCTGGATACGGGTAAAGACGTTTCCCTTCCCCATGTCTTATCCTTTGCGTTTGACAGCGCCTCTAATCATTTGGTCTTTTCTGTTGCTGGGCCTGAGGGAAAAGATAATGGGCTCTATTTTATCCAGCTCGAGGATAAAGAGCTTTCCCAAAAACCTATCAAACAGGAAAAGAAAGCACTCTACACAAACCTCTCCTGGACGAAGGAGGGAAGTTGGCTGGCCTTCTTAGTGGGAAAAGACGAAAAGGACGTGAAAGGATTGGCCCATTCGCTCTGGATCTGGGATGGGGCAAGCCAGGACGCAAAACAAACGGTCGCTCCTGGGGATATCCCTGAAAGCTGGCTGCTCCCCGAGAAGAACAATCTGTCCTGGAGCAAAGATGGGAAGCGTCTGTTTTTTGGCTTCAAGCCCGAGGAATTCCATCCCGGAATAGATGAAGAATCGAAAAAGGAGGAAGACTCCGAAAAAGACAAAAGTGAGTTAGATCTTTTTGATACGGTACAAATCCTGAAAAAAAGGGAAGTGGATGTCTGGCACTGGAACGATCCTCTGATCGTCACAAACCAGAAAAAGACCTGGTCCCGCGTCAAGGATCAAACATACCTTGCTGTTTATCACATGGCGACAGATCAAATAGTTCAGCTCGCAGACAGAGAGATGCCTAATGTCCAACGATCCGAGAATCCTGACTTTGCGCTGGGCACATCAAATGTTCCCTACAGGAAAGAGATCACCTGGTATGGGGGGCTCCAGGATGTCTATGTCGTCAGCTTGAAGGATGGCTCCCGAAAAAAGGTTGTTGATCGGATCGACGAGAGTAATTCTTGGTCTCGGGGTGGGAGAAGTTTGTCTCTATCCCCAAAGGGGCGATATGTCGTTTACTACAAGGACAAACACTGGTTTCTCTATGACGGAGAGGCAAGCTCTTCGCGAAACCTCACCCAGAATTTAGACGTGCCCTTCTTCGACGAGGATCACGACTATCCCCAGCCAGCTCCTGGATACAGAACAGCGGGATGGATTGAGGATGACAAAGCCGTCTTGATCTATGATAAGTATGACATCTGGATGTTTGCCACGGCGGACGGAAAGGCCGTGAATGTCACTGAAGGATTGGGCAGAGAGATACATATGACATTCCGGGTCATCCGTGTCGATCCAGATCAGCGATTTTTCTCAGAGTCTCAAGCGCTTCTGCTTTCGGCGTATCACAACCTCGATAAGCACCATGGTTTCTACACATGTCATTTGGAGCAGCTGGGTGTGAAGAAGCTTCTGGATGAATCAAAGAAATTCAGCTTCAAAGCCAAAGCTAAGAACGCAGATAGCATATTATACACAAGGGAAAGCTACACCGAATATCCGGACCTCTGGGTCAGTGACCCAAAGTTCAAATCACCGAAGAAGATCACGGAAGCAAACCCGCAGATCAAAGATTTTGCGTGGGGAAGTGCAGAACTCGTGGAATGGAGGAGTGTCGATGGCGTGCCTCTCCAGGGTGTGCTCATCAAACCGGGCAACTTGGAGCCGGGAAAACGATACCCTGTGGTCGTGTATTTTTATCGTTTTTCCTCCCAGCGGCTTCATGAGTTCAACCAGGTTGTCATAAACCATCGGCCTTGTTTTCCACTGTATGCGAGCAATGGTTATGCGGTTTTCCTCCCGGATATCCGGTTTGATATCGGACTTCCCGGATATTCGGCGACCAAGTGCCTTGTTCCAGGCATTCAAAAACTCGTGGACATGGGAATTGCCGACCAGGATGCGGTCGGTCTTCACGGCCATTCCTGGAGCGGTTACCAGACAGCTTTTGTAATCACACAGACAGACATATTTGCATGCGCTGTAGCTGGAGCTCCCGTGTCCAACATGACCAGTGCTTATAGCGGGATCCGGTGGGAGAGCGGCCTCGCACGGCAGATGCAGTACGAGCAGCAGCAGAGCCGCATCGGCGGAAGCCTGTGGGAGTACCCTGAGCGTTATATCGAGAATTCCCCTGTCTTCTTTGCAGATAGAATAAACACTCCACTTCTCATCGAATTCGGAGATGAAGACGGAGCCGTGCCCTGGTATCAGGGGATAGAGCTCTATCTCGCTATGCGCCGTCTCGAGAAGGACTGTGTTTTTCTCCAGTATCGTAAGGAGCCCCATCACTTGAAGGAATATCCCAACAAATTGGATTACACGATCAAGATGATGGAGTACTTCGACCACTACCTCAAAGGAAAACCGGCCCAAGATTGGATCACAAAGGGCGTTCCCTATCGAGGGAAATAGTTGATACTGCTTTTGAACAAAGTATCGACATTTTTTATGAATAGTTCAGGTAAATGGAGGATGGAATGAAACGGCTAAAATTACTGTGTTTAATATTGTCTCTTATGCTCGTTGTAAGTGGTGGATTCTCTCAAGTTCCGAAGCCTGAAGATGTTTTGGGATTCAAGATCGGAACCGATCGAAAAGTTGCGGATATGTCCCAGATCATCGATTATTTTCACAAACTGGATAATACCAGTGACAGAGTTTTGGTTAAGGACGTGGGAAAAACAACAGAAGGAAATCCTTTCATCGTGGCCATCATCACTTCGGAGAGAAACCATAAAAACCTGGACAAGTACCGTGAGTATCAGCAATTGCTTGCGGACCCTCGAAAAATATCCGAAGAAGATGCACAGAAGATGATCGCAGAGGGAAAAGCCGTAGTGATGATCAATTGCTCGATCCACGCGTCTGAGATCGGGGCTGCTCAGATGTCCATGAAATTGGCCTATGACTTGGCAACTGACAGCGATCCCACGACCCAGCGACTCCTGGATAATGTCATCCTCCTGCTCGTGCCCATGCACAATCCGGATGGGATCCAAATGGTTGTGGACTGGTACAAGACAAACCTTGGGACAAAGTACGAAGGGGGCCGGATGCCCTGGCTCTACCACAAATATGTGGGTCATGACAACAACAGAGATTGGTACATGTTCACTCAGGTCGAATCCCGGCTGACGCTCAAGGTGCACAATGCCTGGCACCCCCAAGTCATTGTGGATATGCACCAGATGGGAAGTAATGGGGCGAGGTTGTTTGTCCCCCCCTATGTGGACCCTTACGAACCCAATGTCGATCCGATTCTGCGACAGCAGGTGGCGATGATGGGCACGTTCATCGCAACAGAACTGACCGCTCAAGGCAAAGGAGGCGTGGTTCACAGTATTGGCTTTGACGCATGGACACCGGCTCGGGCCTATCATCATTATCATGGCGGTATCCGAATTTTAACTGAGGCAGCCAGTGTCAAATTTGCCACACCCATTACGGTCAAACCCGAAGAATTGCAGCCTGGCCTGACAGAAGCGTCAGTCAAGATGCCTTTGCCGTGGATGGGTGGCCAGTGGAGGCTGCAGGACATCGTGGACTATGACTACGCCGCGGCCAAGGCTGCCCTGACGAATGCGGCAGGGTTGCGAAAAAGCTGGCTGCAAAATTTCTACAGGATCCATAAAAAGGCCGTCGATCCCGAAAAAACACCTTATGCATTTCTTATCCCGGGTAAACAACGGGACCTGTCCACAACTCTCAAAATGATGGAAATTCTGATGTTGGGAGGAGTTGAAATCCACCGGGCAGTGAATCCCTTTTCGGCAGATGGTCATCAGTATCCTGCGGGCACTTTCATCGTTTTTATGGCGCAGCCCTATGGAGGTTTTGCAAAGACTCTTCTCGAAGTGCAGATATACCCTGAGATCAGAGAAACACCCGGGGGACCTTTAAAAACTCCCTATGACGTCGTCGCTCACACACTGCCATTGTTGATGGATGTTGACGTTGTCACGGTCGAAAAGTCCTTTGATGCGAAAGCCAAATTGATGGCTGAGCTTGAAAAGCCAAAGGGGAGCATCGAGAGAACTGACACGCCGATAGGTTTTGCTTGGGGACACGCAACCAATGATGATGTCGTTGCTCTGAATAGGTTGATGACAAAGGGACATACGGTCTTCTGGAATGCCGAGCCATTCGATGATTCCGGGAAGTCCTATCCTGTGGGATCGATGGTGGTCCTCCAGAAGGAAGGGCTGGACGCTGATTTAGAAAGTATCATCCAGGACCTCCACGTGCGCTTTGAGGCGCTGAAGACCAAACCAGCTGTCAAGGCCTTTCGTCTAAAGCCTGTTCGGTTGGGCCTTTATAAGAGCTGGACAGCCTCGATGGATGAGGGATGGACGCGGTGGGTGCTGGAGCAGTACGAGTTTCCCTATATCAATGTCTTCGATAAGGATATCAGAGAAGGGAGCTTAGAGAAAAAATTTGATGTTCTGCTCCTTCCTGATTTCGGGAGTTCTAAGGACATCGTCGAGGGATTGTCAGATAAGGATGTCCCACAAGAGTATGCAGGAGGCATCGGAGAAGTGGGAGTGAAAAACATCAAAGATTTTGTCCAGAAAGGGGGCACACTCATCACACTGAATTCATCGGCACAGTTTAGCATCGAGCATCTCCACCTGGGCGTTCAAGACAGCGCAGCCGGGAAAGAACGAAAAGATTTTTTTATTCCAGGCTCGATCCTCAAAGTATTAAATAACTCCGGTAATCCGATATCGTACGGATTCGGAAGAGACACAGCCATCTTTTTCCGCAGAAGTCCAGTTTTTGTCGTGAATGAGGGCGTTAGTGTTGCCAGGTATCCCGCTCAACCCTTTCTGAGCGGTTGGATCAACGGCAAAGACCTCCTCGTCGATAAGTCGGCCATCGTGGATGTTCCTTATGAGAAAGGAAGAGTCATTCTTTTTGGCTTCCCTGTCCTCTATCGAGGCCAATCGCACGGCACTTTCAGGTATCTTTTTAATGCCATCTACTATGGCGCCTCACAGTTTGGTGAATTCTAGTTTAAGCGTGATATCGATGAATATCAAAGAAGTCGTTGTTCTCCTGATTAATGCCTTCGTAGGGTGAGCTATGTCTATGATTTTTTCATGGATTCGACTAAAATAACAGCGTGACGTGATTTGTAACCTCCAGTTATAAATCAGACAAAAACCGGAATTTTTATAACTTCCAGTTATAACATGAGCAAAAATAAACGGATATTATGACTCTAGATTATAAAACAGATCTTCTCCTTTAGGATGGCTTGAAATGGCGATATTTTTGATTTTACCCATTCTCTTTTCACCATTCGCATTTTCATCATCGATTGCCACTCCCCAGGTGAAGATAGGCTTGGAAAATCTTTTGGAGAATCACCTGGACCTGATCCAGGGGAAAAAACTGGGAGTCCTTGCCAATCAGACATCTGTGGATTCCAAAGGACGTCACATCGTTGAGCTTCTCTCCGAGCATTCACAGATCGTCACTGTTCTTTTCGGCCCCGAACATGGCTTTATGGGAAATGTGGAAGATGGAGCTTTGGTTGGCGATGTGGTTTATGGGGATATCCGGCTGTATAGCCTTTATGACGAGTATCTGACACCCACTCCGAGGATGCTTAAGGATGTGGATGTGTTGGTGTACGACATCCAGGATGTCGGTGTCAAGTTCTACACGTTCATATCCAACCTCTTTCTTGCGATGCATGCTGCCAGGCGTGATAGTATTCCGATTTTAGTTTTAGACCGACCCAATCCTATAAATGCTGAGATCGTTGGAGGAGCGATCACGAATCCTGCCTTTTCAAGTTTTGTGGGAGTGGTCCCTCTTCCCATCCGCTACGGGATGACTGTTGGTGAGATCGCTGAACTTTTTAACAACGAGACCTATGGAGGATTCTCTCTCGGCATCGACCTTACCGTGATCCCCATGACAGGTTACAAGCGTAACATGTGGCATGACGATACGGGCGTTCCCTGGATAGGGCCATCACCCAACATGCCCACATTGGAGACCGCGGTGATTTATCCCGGGATGTGCCTCATGGAAGGAACCAACCTGTCAGAGGGCCGAGGCATAGATACCCCTTTTCTCACGATAGGAGCACCCTATATCGATTCCAAAGAATGGCTTGAGGCTATCCCAAAAAAAGCCCTAGAAGGTGTCAAAGCGGTGCCAATCGCCTTCCAATCCAAGGCTACTCCTGAAGTCGTGTCTCATCCGAAGTACAGGGATGAAAAATGCCATGGCCTTCATTTTACAGTCTTAGACCGGAATAAACTTGAACCGATCGCTCTAGCTGTTTCGCTATTGTGTGCGGCGCAGAAACTCTACCCTGAAGAGTTCAAAATGACGAAGTATCTGGACAAGCTCTGGGGAAATGAAGATCTGCGGGCTATGATATCCGAAGGCCAAGACTATCGCTCGATTTTGCAGACATGCAAGCAAGGTCTTATCCGATTCAAAAAAGTGAGGAAAAAGTACTTACGTTATGATTAAAGCCGTAACTTTTGACTGTTGGGATACTCTCATCGTAGATGATGACAGCCGGGATGAGAAGATGTTGAACTATCTGGAGTTCGTGTGTCAAGAAAACAGCATCTCCTTGACTGATAAAAATATTGCAGATACCTTCGCCAAGGAGGATAAACTGCGTGAGGAGTATGTCGTCGCTCACCATAAGACAAAGAATACCATGCAAAGAACGGAGACTTTGCTCGAACTTCTAGATGTTCAATTGCCGCTTTCTGAAGTCGTCAGAATTGCCTATTATTTTGATAGAGTCGCACTGGAAGTCCGTCCGCCGCGAGTGCCTCAAGTGGATGAAATCCTCCAAGTGTTGTCTAGAGTGTACAGGTTAGGTGTTATTTGTAATGGCGGCTTCCATTCAGGGGATACGGTGAGACAGATCCTTGATGCCCATAAACTGCTGGAGCATTTTGCTTGGCTCTCCTTCTCGGATGAGATAGACGTGGCCAAACCTCATAGCCACATATTCGAACACACAGTCGAAAAACTGGGCTGTGAAATGGAAGAAGCCGTTCACATCGGTGACTCGGAATATTCAGACATCGTTGGGGCAAAAAAAGCCGGGATGAAGGCAATCCTGTTCGCTGGAATCAATCAAAAATATAAGAATAATACCACAGCTGATTTTGTGATCGATAGCTATTCTGACCTCTTGGGTATACTGGAGAAACTGTAATGAAAGCAAAGATAAGTTGGGGGGTGTTTGTCTTTTTCTTCATGATATTCTTATTCTCATCTTGGGGAAATTCGACTGAAGAATATGCGGAAAAAACCGGAAAGAGTTGTGCACACTGCCACCTGGATTCCTCTGGAGGTGGGGAGTTGACCAAAGCTGGAGAGGACTATCTTGAGCACCTGCTGTCAGAAGATGAAGCGGGGCAAAGCAAAGTTGAGCTCACATCCAAGAGCTCTGCTTCAAAGTTAATACGTCTTTTTGTCGGTTTTATACACATTATCACAGGAATATTTTGGTTTGGAACCATCCTCTATGTGCATTTAATCCTGAAACCGGCATACGCCGCCCATGGGCTTCCCAGAGGAGAATTGAGGATTGGTCTTATCTCCATGGTGATAATGGGCATCACCGGCACTTTTTTGACTATATGCAGGATCCCTTCCTTATCCATTCTCTATGAAACCAGATTCGGTATTCTTTTGCTCATCAAGATCACACTTTTCCTTATGATGGTTTTTACAGCCCTTTTCGTTATCATATTTCTCGGACCCAAATTGAAAAAGAGAGATCAAATCCCCTCCCTTGAGCAAAACGGGAAACTCACCAGTGATGAATTGGAGTATTTCGATGGGACCGAAGGTCGCCCTTCTTACGTCTCCTACAACAACACAATTTACGACATGTCGGGAAGCGAGTTTTGGAAGAATGGTGTTCATTTTGAAAGGCATAAAGCGGGTAAAGATTTATCTGATGTGCTCAAGCAGGCTCCTCATGATGAAGAGAAGGTTCTGGGGATGCCTTTGGTCGGGGAGTTGGACCTTTCAGAGATAGGGAAAAGGCCTCTCCAAGAGAGAGTTTTCTATTTTCTGGCCTATTTTAATCTAGGAATCGTTCTTCTCATTACACTCATCCTTGCCCTCTGGCGCTGGTGGTGATATTCCGATAAGACTAAGGGAGTTCTTTTGTATGGTTATTCAACGAAGCTCGCCATTATATATATCAAAATGAGATCCCTGCCCTTGAAGTAATTTGCGATTGACTGATTCAAAGATCTAATATTTATTGAAATCATGAAACTTTATTATCTGTATCCTCGTATTACTCTATATACTGAAATTCAGTAAAAAAATGGAACGAAGATGAAAGAGCTCACAAAAATCGAGGAGATCCTCTTGTTGGCCATATGGCGGCTCAAGGATGATGCTTACGGCGTCAAGATCCGGAAATATGTCTCACAGATCATGGGGAAAGATTTCACGTACGGAAATCTTTACAGCGCGCTTAGCCAACTGGCCAAAAAAAAATATGTCAAAAAAACCCTGGGAGAGCCAACAGCGGATAGGCGCGGACGGAGAAAGATCTACTACACTGTTTCTCCAGAAGGGGTGAAAGCCTTAAAAACCGCGCGGGAGATGAATGAGAAAATGTGGGAGGGACTCTCCGATTATGCGTTTCATTGAAAAATTTTTCACTTGATCGATGTATCGAACAATGAAACGACGCCGATATCATCCCCCTCGAATCGCAGGGTGGATCCTCAAAAACACCGCCAGGTACGAAGAGAATTTTGCCATAATCGGTGATTTTGGTGAGGAATTTCAAGAAGTTGTACGTGAAAAGGGAACCTCGTTTGCCAGGCTCTGGTATTGGCGGCACTGTGTTCGTTCTTTGCCGATATTTATCAAAGATTCTGTCTGTTGGAGTTTCATCATGTTTAGAAATTATCTGAAAATCGCGTTTCGAAGCATTAAAAAACACAAAGGTTACTCTTTTATCAACATCTCTGGCCTTGCCATCGGGATGGCGGTCTGCATCCTGATTTTGATGTGGGTTTTGAATGAGTTGAGCTATGACCGCTTCCATAAAAATGTGGACCGTATCTGCCGGGTTACCATGGATCTTGAGGTCGGCTCAACTCTTCACACTCCAGTCACACTCACTGCGGCCGGGCCTGCTCTTGTCCGCGATTTTCCCGAAGTGATCTATTCAACCCGGATGTTGCCTCCAAACAGGGTAGCCGTGAAGTATGAGGATAAACTGTTCCAGGAGGCAAGGGTTGGCTATGCGGAAAATGCTGTATTCGATATCTTTACATTCCCCTTTGTGAGTGGCGATTCCAAGGCGGCGCTTGAAGCTCCCTATTCGGTGGTGATCACGGAAAGTATGGCCAAGAAATATTTCGGCGACGAAGACCCTCTGGGTAAGATACTCCGGTTTAATAATGAACGGGATTTTAGTGTCACAGGTGTCGTTAAAGATGTTCCCTCTAATTCTCATTTTAGATTTAACATGCTCTGTTCGTTCCAGACATTTATCAAGGAAGGAGATGCTAGCGATGACCAGTGGTTTGACGTGAGATTCTATACGTACCTCCTTCTGGATGAAAATGCCGATATCAAAAACCTGGAACAGAAACTTCCTGCTTTTATTGATAAGTACCTGGGGGAAGCATTGAAGGCCTCAGGAGGTTCGATACAGCTATCCCTTCAACCTCTCAAACGCATTCACCTCTACTCGGATTTTGAGCGTGACATGTCGGCCAACAGTGATATCACTTATGTATATCTTTTTTCTGGGATTGCCTTATTTGTCCTGTTGATTGCAGGAATCAATTTCATCAACCTCTCCACGGCCCGTTCGG
Organism: uncultured Eubacteriales bacterium; assembly: GCA_964540205.1. GTDB lineage: Bacteria > Acidobacteriota > Aminicenantia > Aminicenantales > Aminicenantaceae > WTAW01. The sequence continues at coordinate 12,877 of CAZIMJ010000277.1, forward strand.
CAACCCGGGCCCAGGAGGTGGGGATGAGAAAAACCCTAGGAGCTGTGCGGAGCCGATTGATCGGTCAGTTTCTCGGAGAATCATTGGTCTATAGCCTTCTCTCTATGGTTTTGGCCCTTGTCCTGCTCAAGCTATCTCTTCCGTTATTCAATTCTCTCATCGGCCGCGAGTTGAGTATGAATTTCATACAAACTCCGTGGCTCTTTGTGGCGATCCTGGGAATGGCTATAGTTGTTGGCTTTTTCGCAGGAAGCTATCCTGCCTTCTTTCTGTCCTCCTTCCAGCCTGTTCGCGTGCTGAAAGGTCTTTTAAAGGTTGGAGCCTCAAACTCCCGTTTTCGGAGGATTCTTGTTGTCTTTCAGTTTGCCATATCCATTGCCTTGATCATCGGCACATTGATTGTATACAAACAGATTTTATTTATGAAAAACACAAAGCTAGGTTTTAACAAGGAACATGTTGTTGTCATCCCGAGGATGAATGACGCCATACGCAAATCCTACCATTCGATAAGGGGTGAGTTGTTGAATTTACAGGGAGTGATCGATGTCGGCGCGTCCGACCTCGTGCCGAGCAGGGGACACCTCATTGGTTCTTTCCTTCCTGAGGGATTCCCGGATAACCAACGACAGACAATGGATTATATGAATGTGGATACCCATTACATTCCAGCTATGGGGATGGAGATCATTGCGGGAAGGAATTTCTCTGAGGATTTTGCCACTGACCAGGACGAATCGGTCCTCATCAATGAGACAGCAGCCAAAAAACTCGGCTGGGAAGATCCTGTTGGCAAACGGTTTGTTTTTCGGCCTCCTCCCGGTCGAGAGGGAGAAACAACATATGTGTCGGTTATCGGTCTAGTAAAGGACTTCCATCTGCAATCTCTCCGCGAGCGGATCAATCCTCTTGTTATATTTTATGATTACGATAATCTTTTCTCCGTTTCTATCCGCTTGGCTCCTGACAACATCACGCACACAATGGAACTTTTGAAAAAGAAATGGGGTGAGCTCGATCCCAACAGGCCTTTCAATTATTTTTTCCTGGACGATGCTTATGACAGTCAGTACAGAAGGGAAGAGAGACTGAAAAATATCACCTTTTATTTCAGCTTTCTTGCTATTTTTATCGGTTGCCTGGGCCTTTTCGGTATGGCTTCGTTCACGGCGGAACAGCGGACAAAGGAGATAGGGATCCGTAAGGTTCTGGGTGCGTCTGTGCCTGGATTAGTCCGCCTCTTGGCAAAAGAGTTCATGATTCTTGTGGTTGTGGCTAACCTGATTGCCTGGCCCGTGGCCTACTGGGCCATAAATCGCTGGCTGCAGAGCTTTGCCTACCGGACCGGCATCAATCCGCTGATATTTGTGCTTTCGGCAGTGCTTGCATTGTCCATTGCCCTCATTACTGTGAGTTATCAAGCCATCCGTGTCGCACTCTCCAATCCGGTAGACGCCCTCCGCTATGAATGAACGGTTCTCCTAGGATTTGGATATACGGATATCTAAAGTCGTTTGAATTTCAATTTTTATTGTAATATACTTCTCTAGAATTGATCCGGACATGAGTTTAAAAGACCTCACAGGAAACTCACACACACAGGCGGTACAATATATCCAGATAGTTTTTACGAGGGAGTCTTCTTTTGGCTAAGCAGGTCTTCACACTCAACGTCAACGGCAAAGATCACCGTGTGCATGTTGAGCCGGATGAATCCCTTCTTTGGGTTCTCCGCGATGACCTCAAGCTCACAGGGAGCAAATTCGGTTGCGGGGTGGGGATCTGTGGCGCCTGCTCGGTCCTTATCGATGGCGTTGCACGACGCTCTTGTTGTGTCCAGATCGACCACGTTTCACAAGGACAAAAAATTATCACCATCGAAGGTCTGGGGACCCTGGAAAACCTTTCACTTCTTCAAAAAGCCTTTGTCGATCACACAGCCTTCTGCTGTGGATTCTGCACTCCCGGGATGCTCATCACAGCAACAGCTCTGCTGGCTAGAAATCCAAATCCTTCCAGGGAAGAGATCATCGAAGCCATGGACCACAACCTCTGCCGGTGCGGATCCTACATCAATATCATCGAGGCTATTGAATCATTCGTTAAAGACCAGTGGGGAGGGACCGCGGAATGAGCGTGTCCCGCCGTCAGTTTCTCAAAGCCATAGGTGGCACGAGTCTCCTGTATGCCTTCCGGTTCGCTCCGGCCGCAAGCCCTCAAGAAAAAAACTTTGACAGCTTACCTCTTGATATCGGTGACGTGGAGTGCATAGCCACAATCCTCGATCTTGATTATACGGAGTGGATTGTTTTTGGCCCGGATGGCAAGGTCAGTGTATATACTGGCCGCATAGAACTTGGGCAGGGTTTAAAGACAGTCATCACGGCCGTTGTCACTCAGGGGCTTGACATTCTTCAGGGAAAATTAACAGTCGTTCAGGGCGATACGGAACTCTGTCCTGACGACGGGCCGACGACAGGTAGCAGCGCAACCAAGTATGTGGGGTGGGGCTTTTGGCTTGCCTGTGCAAAGATCAGAGAGGATCTGATCACTCGTGCCTCCCGGTCCTTGGGAATACCGCCAAAGGATGTTGAGTACAGCGATGGGGGAGTGGGCCTGAAAGGAAAAAAAAGCCAGCGGATAAGCGCATATGAGTTAGGAAGTGGTAAGGCCGTGTTGATGAGCATTGATCCAAATACATCACGCGCAAATGACGGGTCATATGTCGATCTTGGGATACTAAATGTCAACGCAAAAAAAATTGTCACAGGCAGGCTAAAATATGTTGGAGATCTGTCTGTTTCTGGGGCGCTTTATGCGGGGTGGCTTACGCAACCCTATCATCCTGATTTGACAAGGCTCAGGACAGTGGATTTGAGTGCTGCCCGGGCTGTTCCGGGTGTAAAAATGGTCGAATTGGTCAAAGGGCGTGTCGCCGTGGTCGCTGAACGTTATAACGAGGTTCTTAAAGCACTCGATGCCGTTAAAGCGGAGTGGTCGGTTCCCGAACGCTCTGCGAATCTTCAGCTAGAGGAGGAATCCCGCACACGCGCCAGGCTTTTTGAGGTGAAGGAACAGGAAGGAGATGTCGAAGCGGGCCTTGCATCGAGTGACCTTGTCCTGTCAGAGACTTACACCACACAATACACAACCCAAGCGCCAATGGAAACGGACACGGCTCTTGCTCAGCTGGAGGATGGCGGAACAAGAGCGACGGTATGGGTGAGTAGTCAGCACCCGTTTATGGCGAGAACGATCATCTCTCGATACACACATATCCCGGATTCAAATATCCAAGTGATTGGAATGCCGGTCGGGGGAGGTTTCGGCGGGAAGACGTCGAATCCCGTAACCGGTGAAGCGGCTATGCTTGCCCGAATAACCAGAATGCCGGTGAAGCTGATCTACAGCCGTAAGGATCAATTCCAACTGCGAGGAAGGTTCAAAGCTGCCTGCGTTATCGACCTATCGACTGGAGTTAGTGCCAACGGGAGAATGATAGCCCGGAAGATCGATATTATTCATGACATGGGATTCGGCACCACGAACACGTATATCATACCCCACGTTTCGACCAAGCTCTATCATGCCGATTGGCCCTTCGGCCGCGCTGTGAGCCGGGGCACAAGCTTCGTGCAAACCTGTTTTGCCGTTGAGAGTCACGTTGACATGGTGGCTTCCCGCCTTGGGATCGATCCACTGGAGTTCCGGCGGAACAATGTCCAGTTTCAGGCATTTGTTTCCCTCTTAGATACGTGCGCTGAAATGATCGGGTATCATACTTATCAACCGGGTCCAAATGCAGGTATTGGCATGGCGATCGTCAATCACGGAGGGAGCCAGTTGGGTGCTGTGGCGGCGGAGGTGGAAGTCAACCGCTCATCCGGTAAAGTTATTGTAAAAAAAATCTGCGGTGCTTTTGATATCGGAACAGTCATCAACAGAAACACAGCCACGGTAGGCATTCGAGGCGCTATCACCTGGGGCATTGGCTATGCCCTTTATGAGGAGATCGTTCTCAATGGCCACAGGACCCAAACGGCGGATTTGATGGCGTATCACATTCCTCGATTCTCGGATATCCCTCCGGTTGAGATCACATTCTTAGACAACTATCAGCCCGGCTCTCCGCGAGGATGTGGGGAAATGCCCGTGATCCCTACGATCGGAGCCATCGCCAACGCCGTTTACAGAGCCATCGGTGTTCGCTTCTATTCCACGCCCATCACCCCTGCAAAAGTAAAAAAAGCTCTGCGAAGTGCGTGAACATGTGAATCTTTCACTGAGATTGAATTTTTTGACCGGAAATCTTTTCTGTGGTATAAATCGCCTGATTTTTTTATCAAGATGTTTTTTCTTTAAGATTAGAAAGATCGACTAACCTGAACTATTCATAAAAAATGTCGGTACTTTGTTCAACACAAGCGATATCCATCATTTACATTATTTTTCCAGTCGATCACCTTGACATTTCCGTTTCCAATGTGCTTTTTATTCATAA
>CAZIMJ010000278.1:0-9851 GCA_964540205.1 uncultured Eubacteriales bacterium
CTTTTGGAATCTTCGAAGCTCCGGAAGGTTTGGGAAAGGTATCCCGGGTTAATCTGAACACTAGAGAAGAAAAAGTGATAACTGAGTTTCGCATATTTGAAGGGGGTACAGCAAAGTCTGGCAACCTCGTTGGATCGTTCATCATGGTTGGGCTAACTCCTCTGATGACAGTGGGCTACGGTAACAACAGAATCTACTATGGTATGAGCGACTCCTATGTGATCCATATCTCTGATATGAATGGTCACGTCCTTGATTCCTTCTCTTTAAAGAGAAAGAGAAGGAGGATCTCTGATGAAGTCAAAAGAAAGAGTTTTGAAGAGTTTAGCAGGATATCCAGACACACACGCGAACAATTTATAAAAACAACGCCCAATGATTGCACTTTTACCTGCCGTATAGAGGTCCATAGTGAGCTCATCTATGTGTTTGTTCCAGATATTCCCAGGCAGAACAAACAGCGGATAGACATCTTTTCTCCTGAAGGGAAGTATTTATACTCCAGTGTAATTGAGCTTGAGCAAGGTTTAAACCTTATACATTCCCAGCTTGATAATCCTGTCATTAAGGATGGCTACCTCTACGCAGCCCTCCAGGAGGGGAGCGATAGGATTAAAATCGCGAAGTACAGAATAAAACTCCCTCATAGTGAAAAATCGATTGAATGAAAAACCCCTTTTGAATTGTTCGATGACTTTGGAAGTTTGCAGGAAAGGGTGAGTGAGGGGTCTCGAACCCCCAACCTCTGGATCCACAGTCCAGTGCTCTAACCTGTTGAGCTACACTCACCACAAATGAGATTTCAAGATTTTCGCATCAAATGTCTTTAATGTCAATACTCTAGGTCAGCCAGATGAATATGACTAGACAGACAGAATAGACTAATCAGTTCGTGAAGAATAAATGGTCGGGATTATTGTCTTTCTATCAAATCAAGAACATTGGCCTTGTCGCGCCACCGTTCTTTGACTTTGACCTGAAGGTCAAGGAAAAGCTTCGCATTCAGGATTTTCTCCATTTCTTTGCGGGCCTCAATGCCGACGCTCTTGATCAAACTGCCATGCCTACCGATGATGATCTTGCGGTGATTGTCTTTTTCCACAAAGATCGTAGCTTTGAGGTACTTCAACTTTCGTTTTTCTGGATCTTTCTCCATCACGCCGCGGTCTTCGATCGTGTCGATGTAGACAGCAGTAACAAAAGGCAACTCTTCCCGCACATGGCTCAGGATCTTTTCCCGGATGATCTCGGACAGCAAAAAGCGTTCGGATTGGTCGGAGATCTCCTCGTCGGAGTAGATCTTATCCGTCTCGGGAAGATGGTCGGAGATCTTGTCCTCGAGAATATCCACATTTATGCCTTTTAATGCCGAGATCGGGATGATCTCTTTAAAGTCCATCAAGTCCTTGTATTTGTCGATGATGAGGAGAATTTTTTCTTTTTTGATGATGTCGACCTTATTGATGAGCAAAAACACAGGCGTTGTGACATCTTTCAGCGTATCGATGACAAATTGATCTCCATGCCCGAACTTGATAGTGGCATCGATGAGTAAACAGAGAAGATCAGAGGTTTCCAACGAGGAATACACAATGTTCATCATGCGTTGATTCAGTTTGTGGAGCGGTTTGTGGATGCCCGGGTTGTCAACAAAGATGATCTGTCCTTTGTCCGTTGTTCTGATGCCGAGGATACTGGTTCGTGTGGTCTGTGGCTTATCGGAGATGATGGCCACTTTCTGGCCGAGGATGTTATTGAGGAGCGTAGATTTCCCCGCATTTGGGCGTCCAATGAGTGCAACGTAACCGACTTTCATTTTTTCTTCTATATTACCATGAACCGTTCGGGGAACGGTCCCTACATTAAAAACATCTAAAAATGGGTACAGGCACCTTTTTCCTGGCGGAAAAACGAGCCAGTCCCCATTTTAACGAGCCAGTCCCCATTTTCCTATTCCTTTTTCTTTATCCGGAGTTTGCGGATGCGTTTGGGGCCGACTTCGAGGATCTCCATCGACAAGCCCTTGAGATCTACGACTTCTCCCTGTTCCGGCAATCGCCCCAGGTGATGTGTGATAAAGCCTCCCATTGTGATGTACTCGTCTCCTTCAAGCTCAACATCGAAGATCTCTTCCAGGTCTTTAACCTCCGCATCTCCTAAGACAATATAATCCAAAGGTCCTTGTTCAATGAGTTGGTGTTCGTCCTTGTCATACTCATCCTGAATTTCACCCACGATCTCTTCCATCAGGTCTTCCATGGTGACCAGTCCCGAAACACCCCCATGCTCATCCACAACCACGGCCATCTTTTGTTTCCGTTTCTGGAATTCTTTGAGCAGCTCGGACACTTTCATGGATTCCGGCACAAAATAGACTTCACGGATGAGAGGCTCGATGGAATCTGTCTTGTGAATGTCCGCTGAATATTCTAATAGGTCCTTGGCGTTCACGATCCCGTCGATGTTGTCGATCCTCTCTTTGTATACTGGGATCCGTGAATGCTTTTCCTTATTGACCAACTCCCTGAGGGTTTCGATGGAGGCACCCCTTCTGGCGCAAACCAAACTTACTCGGGGGGTCATGATCTCTCTCACGATCGTGTCACCGAATTCCACAACGCTTTTGAGGAGCACACCTTCTTCCTTCTCGATGATGCCCTCCTCTTCGGCCTCCTCGACAAAGGTCTGGAGTTCCTCATCCGAAGCCTCGCGCTCCTCCTCTTCGATCTCTTTGTGGAATGCCTTTGCCCTTAAAAGAAACAAAAGCGGCTTGGATAGGGCATATGGGATTTTATAAGTCGAAAGGAAAAAGGAGAACACATTCCTGTGATTCAACGAGTTTATAAGGCGCGGCACAAGGTCGAAGAAGATCAGGTAAATCCCAAAAGCGATCAAGAGATACGACAATGGCCAGAGTGTCAACGAAGGGAATACGACAAAGAGATAGATCAGAAATGCAATAAGAAAAAGAGCCCGCATGATTTCCACCGAGATCCTCAGATCGTCATAGATCTCCAAGATCTTCATACGATACGGCTTCTCTTTGTCTTCGAGGTAGCGGCTGATGGAGATTTTTGAAGTGGACCATAAGGCCAAATGAAAAAGCGAAAAGATAAAGGCCGCTAAAAAACTCAGCCCTAATCCTATCCATTCAACAAAATCAGTTTCCATCTCTCTCTTCGAATAAATGCTTTTTTATTTTGTCTTCCTCTTCTTCCATCCCCTCGAAGTGTTCATATCCGAGGAGATGAAGAAAGCCATGGACTGTCAGTATCTCCAATTCCCGCTCCAGGTCATGTTTTTTCTGCACTCGTTGCTTGTTGGCTTGTGGGACAGAAATAATGATGTCTCCCAAATAATAGTTGCCATCGGCTCCTTTTTCCCCGATGGGAAAGCTCAAAACATCTGTCGGTGCGTCTTCGTCCAGAAACCTTCGGTTCAAATCCTGGATGGCGCTGTTGTTCACAAAAGCCAGAGTCAATTCCGGGTCATCCACATTATAAAATCCGATCAATGTGTCGAGCAGTTCCCTGAACCGCTTTATGTCGATTTTATGTCTTTTCTGGTTGTTTAGAATTTCTATCATTGACTGCGCTAGGCTTTTTTGGAGGTTTCTTTTTTTTCATTTCAAAATCGAATCCGGGATATTCCACCCGATGATGATAAATCGTGTACATCGTATCCAAAAAGGATGAGGCGATCAACCTCAGTTCCTTCAGAGAAAAATCACAGTCATCCAGCTGGCCGTCCTGGATATAATTATTGATTATCTCAGTGATGACCCTCTTTAGGTTTGTCTTTGTCGGAGATTTGAGACTCCGGCTGGCTGCCTCTACAGAATCGGCCAGCATGATCAGGGCAGCCTCCTTGGTTTTGGGTTTAGGCCCTGCGTACCTGTAACTTTCCTCACCGATCTTTTGCATCTCGGGGTCGTATTCTGTCTTGGCTTTCTCGAAAAAATATCTGACAAGAGAGTTCCCGTGATGCTGTTCGATGATATCTCTGATCACCTTTGGAAGCTTCAATTTTTTTGCGCGATCCACACCTTCCTTGACGTGATTGACGATGACAAGAGTGCTCATGCTGGGCTTGAGATCTTTGTGCAAATCAGGGGTTCTGCCCTTATTTTCGATAAAGTATTCGGGTCTTTTGATTTTGCCGATGTCGTGGTAGAGTGCGCCGGCTTTAGCCACCATTGGGTCCAGTTTCGTATCTTCGGCCGCGTTTTCGGCCAAAGTGGAGACGATCAACGAATGGTGGTAAGAACCCGGTGCCTCCATGGCCATCTCACGGAAAATGGGAAGGTCAGAGTTAGTGAGTTCCAGAAGTTTGCTCTGTGTCGCGATATCAAAAAGATTCTCGAATCCTGGCAGAAAAACAAAGGCAAGAGCAGCGCTCAACAAACCTCCCACGAGACCCATAATGAGTTCACTGGCGACCAAGTCGATCGGACCGAGCCGTTCTTTTATCAGATGAAAGGTGATGATGATGAAGACATTGACGGGAGCGACAAGAAAAAATCCAGCTTTGAAAGTTGAGGTTCTATTTTGTTTACCATAATATTTGATCCCATAGATGGCCGCAAACCCTCCAATCAGGCTGAAGATTAAAAGCGAGAAGTTCGATTGGAAGAGGTATCCCACGAGGAGGCTGTTGACGACCGTGAAAACCAGTGCGATGGGAATATTTGTGAGAAAAACAAAAAGAAGCGTTCCAAACTGATAGGGGAATGCATAGTAATAACTCTCTGTGTGCGAGAAGAACGATATATTTGTACTCTGACTAAACGTCTCGGCCAAGAAGATGGATAGCTTGTAGAACAGAATGCTGAGGATCAGCGTAACTCCCATCATCAGGAAATATTTGAAAGCTAATTTGGTTTTTACGAGCGATTTCATGTAGTACCAGACAGTCAGGATGAGGAGTGCAAAAAGCAGAAAGATCCCAGAAAAATTTGTCAGCCAGCTGGGTTTGGCCTGAAGATTCTGGTTGATGATCTCTATCTGCTTGAGGGCATCCGCGCTGATCTCATCTCCCTTCCGGAGGATGACTTTGCCTTTTTTGATGGTGTAAAACACGGTGCTGACACTCTCTCGCGCTTCTCTCTGACGCTGCTCCATCACCAGTCTGTCATAGGCAACGTTTGTCTGGATAAAGAAATGGGATAGCTTTATCAAGAGGGATTTTTCGGGTTTGGGGATCTCCAGTTGGTTGATTTCAGCAGTCAACCGGTCTTTACTCTCTTTAATGTCCAGGATATCGGTCGTTTGTTTGGACTGCTCGAGCTCCGAACTCCTGATAAGAACCAGGCCCTTTTCCTGCTCTCCATGGATGAAAAGATTTTTGGAAACGATAATTCCAGGCTCGGAAACTTTTATGATCAGATTGATCAAGCTCTCCTCGAGAGTTTCTCCAAAATTCACTTTGATCAAGTTATTCAGATCCGTTGATGTCAGCTCAAGGCCAAAGATCTCCTCAGAGTTGGTTCTGAACGTGTTTTTTCTCTCTGCTGTAGGAGGTCCTTCGACCAGCGCTCTCCCGGATCCGAAAAACTCCCTGATCTTCTCCTCAGTGTTCAGTGTCACGTTCGGGTCTTGTCTGTATACAGGAAGCACAGCCTCAACGGTTTCGTTCCGTCTTTTTTCGGTCGTCTCGACATCCTCTATCGTCAGGTCCATAGGCGCTACGATATCCGATGTGGCGATCTCTCCTTCAATCAGGTTCTCCGGCAGTGACTTGGAGGGAATATAGGCGATGAAGTAGGAGAGGACCCCAACGAACACAATAAGAAAAACAAATGGATTGGAGAGGATGTTTTTCCCAATACTGACCTTTTTATTTGTTCCTTTGGGAGCGGAGCTGTTCTGTGTTCTGGGTAAAGAGGCATCGTCGCTTTTAAAGAGCTTTAGCGTCTTAAAGAATTTCGAATTCATTGTGTTTTTTGCAGTTTGGCTTCTGCCTTTTGGTAAGCCTTGATGATCTTCTGTACCAGTGGGTGACGGACCACGTCTTTGTGATTGAATTGGATGAATGAGATCTCTTTAATTCCCGATAGGATATCCATAGCCTGTAATACTCCTGACTTTTTTGGTTCGGGCAGGTCGATCTGTGTGACATCCGCTGTGATAACCACTTTTGAACTAAATCCTGTTCGTGTGAGGATCATCTTCATCTGCTCTTTGGTTGTGTTCTGCGCTTCGTCAAGTATGATAAAGGCGCTGTTTAATGTCCTCCCCCGCATATAGGCGAGAGGTGCGATCTCGATGATGCCATTTTCGATCAGCTTGTTCGCCTGGTCAGTCTGGGCGAGGTCGAAGAGAGCATCATAGAGAGGGCGGAGATAGGGATTGATCTTTTGGTACATATCCCCGGGCAAAAAGCCTAATTTCTCCCCGGCTTCTATCGCAGGTCTGATGAGAACGATCCGGTTAACAGCTTTATCCTGCAGGAACGACAGCGCCATGGCCATGGCAAGATAGGTTTTCCCCGTGCCCGCAGGGCCGATCCCAAAGACCAGATCGTATTCTTTGATTGCCTGGATGTATTGCTGTTGATTCAGGCTTTTGGGTGTAACAGATTTGCGAGAGAGGTTGAGCGGTTCTGAGGAGAGAAAATCTTCTATACGGTGTGTCATCCCTTCCTCGAGAAGGTCCAGGGTGATATGAAGGTCTCCCTTGCTGAGGGAATAACCCTTTTCTTCCAGGTCCTTGATCTTGTCAAAGTAGTCCTTGGCGAACTTCATGTTTTTCTCTGGCCCGTCAATGAGCAGAGCATCCCCCCGGGCAGAGAGCGAAATTCCCAGTCGTTTTTCCAGGCTCTTCAAGTTTTTGTCCAAAACTCCAGAAAAGGCACTTTTCTGGGCAAAAGGGTGTTCGATTTTCTCCATATTAAAAGGCAGGGAAAGGGTTTTGCGTCATTTTTAAGTACTAATAAACACCAAATAGTCTGGTTTGTCAAGCCATGCACCATCGTTTATTCCGTTCCCATCTCTCCTTAGATACTCAGAAAAATTTTTCTGAGATTATTCCGATTAGAGAAAAAAAGAGCGAATTTAGTACATATGTCGCTAAAATGAAACATAAAGTCGCTATTTTTTTCATCAGAACAGCTGTTAGAATTTGGCATAGTTTTTGCTGTGTGGTATGTAAAGTGTTAATTTACGGATTTTGTTATAATAACCTATAGATGTATGTTCAAAAACAACTGGGGGTCGTAAAACAAATGATAAAAAGATTTTTTCACACTTTTTTAAACCTTTTGCTTATTTCTTCCATTCTCTTTTCATTCTGCCTCAGTGAAGAGCCGGCTCAACAAGAGGAGCACGATGTCACCGTTCAGTTGGTTCTGATTGATGTCATTGCTCTCGATAAAGCGGGAAACTTTGTCCAGGACCTCACAAAAGAAGATTTTGAGGTCTTTGCAGATGGAAAGAAAATGACCATAAATTCCCTTGACCTGTTTCTTTTTGATAAAAGGGATGTCCTCAGCAAGGATGTGGATGTTCCTAGACCTACAGCCGTCACCCCGAGGAAGAAGCGATTTATCGTTATTTTTGATTCAGTAAACACAATCCAACGAATGCTGGACCGGAATAAAGCCCAGATCTTGGAGAAACTTGTCGAGTTGATCAAGCAGGGGCGGGAGATTATGGTCTTTGAGCTGACGCAAAAGGAGGGGATGAAAATTCTCCAGCCTTTTACATCTGATGAAAAACTTATCGCTCAAGCTGTCAATAACGCTTCTGGAAGCATCTGGGTGGATAAATCTGCAGATTCTCTCGCTGTACCGAGTGTGGTGTCCAGAGCCGATCCAAGCCTTGAAAAAAGAGCTAGTGGGTTTGATATCCAAAAATTCAACAAGAGCATGCAGTATATGTACGAGTTTGAAACACGCAACAGATTTGAAAAATCGATCAACAGCTTCCTGGCGGTCATGAATATCATCAAAGACTATCCAGGAAGAAAACCTGTGCTCCTTGTCAGTGGTGGATTCCCAGCTCTGTCATTTGCGCAAGTTTATGCAGGTAAAGGCTTAGAGACAAACATCCCCCTTGCTCAGGTTTCTGCGGCGAAGATCACGGATCCGTTCAAAGTTCTCCATAAATCCGCACGCCGGGGAGGGGATGAAATTTTCCGTGATATGATTCAGTACGCCAATAGCTATAACATCACTTTTTACACGATGGATCCTGATAATTATTTGCGCTATGTGCTGCCTGACATGTCGTACGATAATTTTCCGAGGGGGGCAGCGGGTCTCAGTTCGTTATGGCCAGACGACATTGCAGAAATTAAAAAGAATGAAATGTCCAATCTCAAGTATATCGCCCAAGATACCTCCGGAGTCTCCCTTTTGGGAAGCCGAAAGTTTGATAATTTTGTGAAGGCTGTGAGCAGGGATTTAGGCAATTATTATGAGTTGAGCTTCTATCCTAAAAAGAATAAAGCCGATGGGAAATACCACAAAATTGAGGTTAAGGTCAAAAGACCCGATGTAGACATAACTTTTCGCAAGGGATACTTTGATTATACGAAAGAACAGAAGGAATCCCTCCTTCTTGCATCCGCCTCTTACAATCCCTCCATGTTCAGAGATATTTCCTTTGACGCAAGGGCGAGCACTTTTATCAAAGGCAAAGACAAACACCTCTTCTGGTTTAATGTGGCTCTTCCCGTGAATAAAATCATCCCTGAAGATTTTGATTGGGACAAATCAAGGATTTTGAAATTAGGGATCTGGATCGATGAAGTGGGTGGGGAGAGCTCGTTGAAAAGCGAGATGGCCATTCCCATTGTTCTGCCACCGAGCCTGCTCCAAAGGCTCAGAAGGAGTCAGTTCTTCGGATTTAACTGTTCCTCCGAGGAGGTTGAGCTTAAGGGCGAAAAGTATAAGCTCGTATTCGCTCTTTATGATGAAGCGGAGTCTAAGATCGGGACTGTGGAGCAGGAATTCATAAAACCCGTTTTTAAGGACACTGCTGGCCCTCAAACAGCCACTGCTGTTTTTGGCAATCTAGTGAGATCATCGGGGAAGGGCGGCTTTAAGCTGTCAAGAAAGGATGGGACCCTTCAAGTGAAAGATTTTAAGCTCTATCCAATGGCAACGAACGTGTTCAAGCCGAGAAAGGATATTGCGCTTTTTCTGCAACTGTATTCTCAACACAAAAATATCAACCTTAATCCAGAGTTTGTCATCTCTCAAAATGGAGAAGAAATAAGCGTCATTCCCGGCCAAATTGTCGATCAACTGTGGGATAAGGAAGCTAAAGTATGGAATTGTGTCTACAGTTTAGATTTTAGCGGAGTTCCAAGAGGAGAGTATGATCTTGAAATGGAATCGGCTGATTCTCCCGTAGGACAAGAGGTCGGGGACCGCGTCCACTTCAAGATTATCTAATTTTAATCCAAACGTTTTAATCCCTATTCATGAAGGGTCAGCTCACTCAGAGGAACACAAAAACACAAAAAAGGGGACTGTCACTTTTTTTGTGTACGGTCCATTCCCCGAATGGACCGTTTGGGAAACGGTCCCTACATTCTGCTGATTCGTCCCTACGATGTAGGGTCTGTTCCCCGAACAGACCATTAGAGAGACACAGGGTAACCGATACAAAAGCATTGCATTAGACAGGATTTTGAGATATAAAATCTTTCTCGAGTGCTATTCGCCTGGATTATTCACGAGTCGAGGTTACCGTAGATGCGAGGCGCAAAGGATGAAGCTGTGGTTGTCCACCGCAAATCCTTTGCAACAAAGCAGATGCGGTAAAAACGGCTCGCCCAAAGGGTAAAAAATGTCGATTATAAATATAATCAACATGAAGAACGTGATGATCATTGAAATAATCAGCC
>CAZIMJ010000279.1:0-16507 GCA_964540205.1 uncultured Eubacteriales bacterium
GTCAGATCACTGCTGGATACGATCACAGGATTACTGAGTTCCAATCCCATGTATGACGTGCTTAAATCTGCCATCCTTATCTCCTTCTTAACTTATTCATAAAAAATGTCGATAATCACAATAACAAACTCAATATCAGAATGTTACATGGCATTTTTGGAATACTCATTTGAACAGTGCATTTCCAGTGTGATTTCCATTTATTATCGACCTTTTTTATGAATAAGTTAAGTCTAACAAATATATCAAGCAAACACAAAATAAGCGAAATCCCGTAGATTCTAAAGAACTAATCGAAGATCTTGCCGGGATTCAGAATATGATTAGGATCGAAGTGATCTTTGATCCCTCTCATGAGAGAGATCTCTTCCTCACTCAGGACATAGGATAGATAAGGTTTTTTAATGATCCCTATCCCATGCTCCCCAGAGATTTTTCCTTTTCTCATCCTGCAATCTCTGTAGAGCTCTTCCCGGACTTTGGCCAGCTTATCCTTCCATTCCTTCTCTGGGAGAGGAATGATTGTTCCGTTCTCATACCGGGCTTTCATGATGTGGGTATGGACGTTTCCGTCGGCCGCATGTCCAAAAGTGGGCAGCCAGATCTGCAGATCTTCTGAAACCTCATGAACTCGTTTGACATGATAGGCAATTTCGGCCCTGGGAACGACAACATCCAATATTTCCAGAGTGTGCACCTTTATGGCTTCATAGATCTTACTCCGGATTTCCAAAACCTGATCTTGTTTTTTTGGATTATCTGCAACAAAAACATCCAGGGCCTCTTTTCCCATGCAGATCTCCGCTATGGTCTCAGACATTCTATCTAGCTCGTCCTCGCTCGCGGCATCGATGATGATCAACAGAAAGGTCTCCCCCACAGAGACCGGCCACTGTTTTTTCAAAAATTTGGCCGTAATATCGATGACATCCCTGGGAACGAACTCTACAGCCAGAGGGAGAATCTTGCGATAGATCAGATAGGGCACGGTTTCGATGGCTTTTTCCAGGTTATCGTAAGGAATGATGAGTGAACGTGTCACTTCAGGAGTAGGCATCAGCTGAATGATGGCTTTAGTGATGACCCCGAGAGTCCCTTCGGAACCTATAAAAAGATTCACCAGGTTGTAGCCTGTGCTCGTCTTCATCAGCTTTCCCCCGGGTTGGATGATCTTACCCGAAGGAAGGACAACCTCCAACCCCCGGATGTAGTTCCGGATCACACCGTATTTGACAGCACGGGCCCCACCGGCATTTGTGGCGATAAGACCTCCCACCATCGCACTCTCTTCACCGGGATGAGGCGGAAAAAAAAGCCCGGTCTCTTCCACAGCTTCATAAAAATCCGTTAGCCGCACACCCGCTTCCACCACTGCCATCTGGTTTGCGATGTCCACTTCTAAGACCCGGTTCATTTTTTCCAGTGACAGCAGTATACCACCGAAGGAGGGCACACACCCTCCACAAAGCCCTGATGCCCCTCCGCGTGGGGTCACAGGGATATTTTCTCTGTTGGCGAGTTTGAGGACTTCTGCAATCTCCTCAGCGGAACCGGGTTTGATCACGACCTCTGGAAACTTGGAGATATCTGAAAGGGAAAATTCATCGTGGCTGTAGTCTATCATCTCTTCCCTGTCGATTAGCAAGTTTTCCCGCCCGACGATTCTTCCCAATTCTTCAAGGACTTCTTGGTTAACTTTGTTGTACACAGTATATCTCCTATTTAATGGTCCGCCCGCGTTGCGGGCCTTACATGCAAAATGGGGACTGGCTCCGAATAGATGGGGACTGGCTCCGATATTCCGACAGGGAATGAGGTGCCTGTACCCATTTTCATCCGATCCATTCCCTCAATGGCCGATGTAGAATCAGCTCCCCGAGCGGACCGGTGTAGGGTTCGATCCTTAATCGGACCGTTTGGGAAACGGTCCCAACATCGTTTCACGCTTTACGTTTTTCGCTCCACCTTTCATGTTCTACGTATTGCGTTTTAGATTTCACATTTCACGTTTTTCCTTTTACGTTTCGCAGCTCACATTTTGTATTTCGTGTCTCATGTTTTGCATTTTACGCCCTACATCTTACGTTTCATGTTTTAGGTTTTCGATTTTTTTTTAAAATCACAGCAGGAATCTTGGCCTTAAGGACCAATTCATTAAATGCGGGAAGGTCAAATTCTAAAACAGCTTTTAGCTTTTCGATCTGTATGTCAGCTTTGCCAGACAGTTCTTTAAATACGGAGTAAGACTGCTCCGTCGGCTCAGCATCGGCACTGGAAACAACTCCGATTAGAGCAGCGATCTTGTTATCGAGCAGAATTGGATAATTGAGTGGATCTTGTCCACTTTTGGACTTGGATTGGATGAGTACATCCTCAACCTCTTTGAGTTTTACCTTCAAACTCTTTCCGGCTTCTTCGATCTCTCCCACATCAGGATTATCCTCGATCTTTTTAAGAAGGTCATCGACCTGCTTCCTGACTGTGCGGAGATGATTGATGGATGCGTTGACTTCAGTCAACTTGTCGCGGATCTTGATCAGAAGATCAAATTGTGCCTGAAAATCTTCCTGTGAGGTCTCAAGACGGGGATCCTTTTTCCACTCCCATGATTCGGTCAGAGATGTATCACCGACTGTTAATTTCACCTGATAGACTCCGGGTACAGCTAAGGGACCGTTGAGCCTCCCTGCCCAAAGAATTGCACCCGGCACGCTCTTGGCATCCTCGTAACGCATATCCCAGACGAACCGGTTCATCCCGGCCTCTGCCGTCACATTTGCGACTCTTCGTCCTCTCGGTCTCTCCCGGGGAGCTTCTGCGCTTTCTTTATCCTCTTTTTTGCTCGTAAATTTTTTGATGAGTTGACCTTCAGAATCCAGAAATTCAAGTGATACCTCACCATCCGGCTTTTCCTTGAGATAATAGAAAATCACAGAGCCGCTGGGCGGATTTTGGCCGACATGGGGACTTGGAAAGTCACTCCCGCTCATGCGGAAAGAATCCCGCGGCTTGAACAGAAATACATCGGCTTTGCTAATCTCTTCGGTTAGCTGATGGAGCGGTGTCAGGTCGTTCAGGATCCAGAAAGAACGCCCATGAGTTCCAACGACCAGATCGTCTTCCTTCACGACCATATCATGGATCGGAACAACAGGGAGATTGAGCCGGAGGGACTGCCAGCGGGCACCATCATCAAAGGACACAAAAATCCCTGTTTCCGTTCCTGCATAGAGAAGGCCCTTTCTCTTCGGATCCTCTCTTACGACGCGGACAAACGTGTTCTCCGGCAAGCCATTAGTGATCTTTTTCCAGGTTTTTCCAAAATCTTCGGTCTTGTAGATGTATGGCCCGAAGTCATCCAGTTCGTGTCGATCAACAGCAAGGTAGGCCGTCCCTGCATCAAATGTCGAGGCTTCGACCATGCTGATCAAGCTCCACTCCGGAATCTCTTTGGGTGTGATGTTTGTCCAGTTTTTGCCCCCATCCCTGGTGATATGAACCAGGCCATCATCTGTCCCAACCCACAAGATATTCGGATTGTGGAAAGACTCAGCTACTGTAAAAATCGTGCAGTAATATTCCACACTGGTGTCATCATAGGTGATCGGCCCACCCGATTTTTGCTGTTTTGTCTTGTCATTCGTGGAGAGGTCCGGGCTGATGACTTCCCAGCTCTGTCCTTCATTGGTCGTCTTGAACAGAACCTGCGCTGCATGATAGAGGACGTCAGAGTCGAATCTCGAGACGACGATCGGGGCCGTCCACTGGAAACGGTATTTGAGGTCCTTAGCGCCCCATCCCATCGGATTCTCAGGCCAGGCAGTGATCACCCTCGCTTGCCCGGTTTTATAATCCCAGCGTGTGATGAGGCCTCCATAACTCCCGGCATATACGATATCGGGATTGTCATGGCGCGGAGCGATATGACCACTCTCCCCTCCTCCCACAGAATGCCAATCCGGCTTGTCGATACCGCCTTCTGTGGTGCGACTGGCGATCCGGACAGTGCTGTTATCCTGTTGTGCGCCATAGATCCTGTATGGAAAGGAGTTATCAGTCGTCACATGGTAGAACTGAGCTGTGGGTTGATTGTCCTGAGCTGTCCAGGACACACCGCCATTGTAGCTGACATTTGCGCCGCCATCATTCCCGTTGATCATCCGCTCGGGATTCCCGGGGTCGATCCAAAGGTCATGGTTGTCTCCGTGCGGTACACGGATAGAAGTGTATGTTTTTCCGGCATCCACTGATCGGTAGAGTCCCGTGTTGAGCACATAAACCGTATTGGCGTTTTTGGGATCGGCATATATCCGGCTGTAGTACCACGCGCGCTGGCGCAGACGACGATCCTCATTCTTCTTCACCCAAGTCTCCCCTCCATCATCAGACTGGAATACTCCTCCGTCCCTGGCTTCGACAATGGCCCAAACTCTATCCCTCTGTGCACCCGATGCGGCCACTCCGATCTTGCCGAGGATTCCTTTCGGAAGACCCAAGTTGCGGGAGATATCTATCCATGTGTCCCCACCATCAACGGATTTAAAGAGTCCACTTCCCTCACCGCCGCTTGTCAGGCTGTAAGACGTTCGTGATGCCTCCCAGATGGCGGCATACAGGACCCTCGGATTAAACGGGTCCATGATGAGGTCGATGGCTCCGGACTTATCACTGCGGAAGAGGATCTTCTCCCATGTTTTCCCTCCGTCTTTTGACCGGAACACACCCCGTTCATCGTTCGGGCCATAGATATGACCCAGCGCCGCCACAAAGACCAGATCCGGGTCACGCGGATGAACCCTGACCCTCGATATCTGATTCGTATCGGACAAACCGATGGGCACCCAGGTCTTACCGGCATCCGTGGATTTATACATGCCATCTCCATGAGAGATATTTCCTCTGATCGGAGCCTCTCCCATTCCCACATAGACCACATTGTGATCCCATTCGGAAACTGCAATGGCTCCCACAGAGCCTGTGTTGAAAAAACCATCAGAGACGGGTTTCCAGTCCAACCCACCATCCTCGGATTTCCATACTCCTCCTCCCGTTGCACCCAAGTAATAAGTATGGGGAAGACTGGGAATGCCAGTGACCGCTGTCACTCTCCCTCCACGGTAAGGCCCGACACAGCGCCACTTCATGGCCTTGTAGAGAGCCTCATCATATGTTGACTGTTTTCCCGAAGACTTTTCGACACTCCAGCTCATACTCGCGAACAATCCAAACAGAAGAAAAAAAATCAGGCAGAAAAGCATTTTGCTTTCGGCCAATCTCACCATTTTGGTCAATCTCATCTCAAACCTCCTCCCTAATCACCTTTAACATTTCACATTTAACATTTTACGTTTGGCTTTTTTGCGTTTGGCTTTTTACGTTTAACTTTTGCCAATGAAATGTTCTTCGTTTCATGTCTTTCGTTTTACGTCTTTGCCGGTGATCCCCCGGCATCTGGCGTTTTTCTCGGTCTCCCTCTGCGCCTTCCTCTGAAAGCCATCACGATAAATGGTGGAGCAACGATCGTTGTCAGCAGAGACATTCCCAGGACGACCGTGTACATATCCAGTGAGATCGTAGCAAGCTTGATGCCAACGAGACCCACAATGATCCCCACCTCGCCCCTTGGAATCATACACACGCCTGTTTGTAAACGCGTCTTCCTGTCCTCATTCAAACAACCAAGATACGCTCCTGCCATTTTGCTCACAACAGCGATGAGGGTGATAAAGAGTGTCAAAAAGAGCAAATTTGGGGAGAGGAAGGCTCTGGGATCCAGATGGGCGCCCATCATCACGAAAAAGAAGGGCAACAGAAACTCATTCACATATTTGACCTTATTCTCCAGGTCGTACACGCCGGCGAGTTCATCGATCATGATACCGGCCATAAAAGCTCCGATGATGGCCGCAAGTCCGATCACATCTGCCAGCTCGGCCAGCCCCAGGCATAGGATCACAGATACGACAAAGGGTGCCTCAGGGATATTCAGCCGCTCCACCGACTTCCGGGTCCGGCGTGCGAGCCGCGGCCCCCATAAGGTCAGGAATCCCACAAAAATCAGAGACTCGATGACCAGAAGGACAAATTCCACAACATCAAACTGTTTCTGAGCCAGGCCCTTCACTAAGGCCAATACAGTGAGTGCCAGAATATCATCTAGAACAGCAGCTCCCAGTATGATGGAGGCCACCTTGTGTTTGATCAAACCCAATTCCTGAAGGACTTTAACAGATATCCCAACGCTTGTCGCCAGAATGGCGGTTGCGATAAACAGACTTTCCACCATCTCATATCCGAGGGAAAGCATCGCTCCAAGCCCCATCACTAGCGGGAATATCACGCCCAGTATGCCCACGAGGATCGCAGTCCGGCCTACAGCGAAAAGATCTTTGACGCGGATCTCCAATCCCACATAGAACATAAGGAAGACCACACCGATCTCGGAAAAGGACATCAAGACTTGGTTGGACGTGCTGATGACTCCCAGCACATACGGCCCCAGGAGTACTCCTGCAATGATCTCACCGATGATGCCTGGCATTTTGAGCCGGACACTCAGCTCCCCGAGAATTTTGGCAGAGGCAAAAATTATGAAAAAATAGAAAAGTAGGTTGCCGTTTTCCACCTTACTCTGCTCTTTTCTCCATTCTTCTACGATTTTTAAAAGATTTATAAAACAATAGCCCTCCCCCTGTCAAATTTAACATAATAAGATGTAGGGTCCGTTCCCCGAACGGTCCATTCGGGGATAAATGGGGACTGGCTCCGAAAGGATGGGGACTGGCTCCGATATTCCGATAAGGAATGAGGTGCCTGTACCCATTTTCTTCCAGTCAGCTCGGGGAGCTGACACCACACTTACTTGAACTTCCATGAACATTTCACTCATCGATAATGATCTGCAGAGGCAAAAATACCATGATCTGTGGCTTTCCCTTGTATGTTTCCAGAAAACCTCTTACAGATATAACTCTTTCTTCCACATCCCTGATCTTTGGAAATAAAGAGATTTGTGCGCGCGGAATGACCGCTGAGAAATCTCCCGAAGAATTTAAAAAAACAAAATTCCCCCGTGTTCTGACATCCGCGCACAAATATTTCACAGACAAGAGCTTTCCCACATGGCCGAGTGTGCCTTTCGCCGCAATGGTTAAAAGAGGCTCTCTCTTCCAGAAGCCTTTTTCGAGATTCCTGGCCTGCCTTTCAGCTGCAATAAAACGTTTTTTGTACTCCCCCTTGAAGGGAAACTTGGTAAAAGCTGAGGCATATCCCTCTTTCAGGATGAATTCATTAAAGAGCCCCACCTCTTCAGTCCACACATAAACCAGTAGCCTGCCATATTTATCCAGACGCTCCCAATCATATTCTATTTTTACGCGTTTATGGTAAAGGTGAAAAAAGGCGAATCTCTTCGCCGTATAGGCCAGGAATCTCACCTCATCCCTCTCATCATTTATCTCGGGGGAATCAATGCCGATGAGCCTTGCTTTATGCACTTGTCCATTTTCAAATTTAACTTTGATCGTATCCCCATCATAAACAACAATCACTTGTCCGGTATCCCCGGGGAAAGAGCGGTCAAACCAAGTATTGGTGATTGCTGATCGACTGCCATAAAAGAAAAAAAACAGGATAAACAGAAAAACAGAGAGTCCTGGAGTGATCCGTTTTCTACGTATCATATGGATGTGGCTATCAATATCGGTCCGTCCGGGGAACTGACCCTACATAATAAATGGGGACTGGCTCCGATATTCCGATAAGGAATGAGGTGCCTGTACCCATTATCGTCCGGTCAATTCGGGGAGTTGCCCCTACATCGTTTTACGTTATCGGTTTATTTTTTTTGGCCTTTTATGAGGGATTTAACAGCATCCTGGATGTGCCGGGCGCTTATTCCGTACTTAGCCAGGAGTTCATCGGGTTGTCCTGACCTTGGGAGGTCCTTGACAGCCAGGTGAACCATCTCTGTGTGTCCCTTGAGGACTGAGGATACTGCATCGCCTAATCCTCCCTCCGCAAAGTGGTCTTCGACAACGACAACATTTCCGTTCGTCTTTTTAACGGCCTGCAAGATACTTTCCCCATCTATAGGAGATACTGAGTAGGCATCAATCACGCAAACATAAATTCCCTCTTTCTTGAGCGCCTCATAAGCCTTAAGCGCCTCATGCAGAGTAATCCCCGCTCCGATAACCGTCACGACATCCTTGCTATTCCTTCTCAAGACTTTGGATCCACCGAAGGGAAATTTTTCATCTTTATCGTAGATTAACGGCGTTCCGGGTCTCGACGTTCTGAGATAGGACATTCCTCTGTGTTTGGCCATCTCCTGGACACAAGCCTCCGCGGAATAAGCATCCGAAGGATAGAGCACTACACACCCTGGGATCGGGCGAAAAATGGCAATGTCCTCAAGGCCCATCTGTGAGGGACCATCTGCGCCGATACTCACGCCCACATGAGAACCCACCACTTTGAGGTTGGCAAAAGAATAGGCCGCCATTCGGATCTGGTCGTGGGCCCTGCTCAAGAAAGCAGCAAACGTTGCAAGAAAAGGAATGTATCCCTTGGCTCCCAACCCAATACCCACACCCACCATGTTTTGCTCAGCTATGTATACTTGGAATGACCTCGTGGGGAAAGCTTTGAAAAAATCATCGGCATAAGTGGAATTCTGCACATCCCCATCTATACAAACAACCGCATCATTGATTTTACCCAGGTTCATGAGAGCATTGCCGTAAGCACGTCTTGTGGCCGTAGGTTTCTCATAGAGGTTCCGTTTGAAGTTGGTCCTTTTCGACAGTTGCGGGCCTCTAACTTTTTTGGGCTTTTTAACGAACTTCGTCGCATCGATCTCTGGCATAGGCCCTATCTCTTCGAGCGCTCGCATCAGATCGTTCTCTTTGAGCGGTTTCCCGTGCCATCCATCCTTATCTTCCAGAAAAGAGACGCCTTTCCCTTTAAGAGTCTTTGCCAGGATGACAGCCGGCTTCTTCGATTGTCTTGCCCTCTCAAAAGCACGGAGGATCTCTTCAATTCTATGCCCATCGATCTTAAACACATCCCAGCCAAAGGCTTTGAATCGCTTTTCATATGCATTGATGTCATGACCGAACATCGTGGCCTCTGACTGACCCAACCTGTTGATGTCGACGATGGCGCAAAGGTTATCGAGATCCAGATCCGAAGCCAGATTGGCAGCTTCCCAGACTGATCCCTCGGCACACTCTCCATCCCCCATCATCACGTAAACTCTACGGCGTGATTTCCCAAGTTTCATGGCGATGGCAAGGCCAACACCGACGGAAAGGCCTTGACCGAGAGAGCCCGTAGCTGCTTTCACCCACTTCATTCGAGGAGTGGGATGCCCCTCAAGAACGCTCGTGATTTTTCTCAGGTTCATCAGGCTTTTTATGGGAAAAATCCCAGCCTCTGCATAAGCAGCCCATAAAATTGGTGCTGCATGCCCCTTGGACAGCACCAGTTCATCATTGGCCCAATCAAAAGGGTCAGCGATGTTGTATGTCATCTCATCGAAAAAGAGACAAGACATGATATCTGCTATGGATAAACAGGTGGTCGGATGCCCCGAGCCTGCTCGGCTGGTCGTTTTCAGTGAATGAATGCGTAATCTTTTTGCGATTTTCTCTAAAGCATCTCTTTTTTCCATTCGATCTTTCCTCCTTCTTCACCGATAATTTCTATAAAACGCCAGGAAATACGATTGGTAGATAAAATGCAGGAAGAGGCTCTCAGTTTTGCTTCGATTTCCTTCAACTGCTCTGTCTTGATAGATATTCAAATTTAAAGAGAGCCTATTATAAAGACTTCTTTCCACCATCTCAACATTATTATGAATTATTCATAAAATCTGCTTCCAAATCAAAAAAAAACAGAGTCATCTGGGAATACGAGACACGCCTTAGGGTTGGGACTGGAGTGATTTTTCATACCAGATGCTTATGAATTTTTCTTTTAATCCCAAAAAGTCGTAAAGAGCAAAAGCCGGGCGATTCTCCTCATCTACGGTTAATTCCACAGTTTTGTATTCTTTGTCTCTCATGTCCTCAAGGCCGATCCTTAAAAGCTTTTTGCCCAGACCTCTCCCCTGAAACTCAGGAGTAATGCCGAACATGTGAATGCGTCCCTTTTTCAGCGCAGGATCGCTCCCCACACTTGGATGCGCCCAGAGATAACCAATCACTTCAGTTTCATCTTTGAGTAGTAAGACATCACTCACTCGACATTGAATAAGATTCAAGTAGTATTTGATCTCTATATCGGAATTCGGAGAAAATCCCCAACTCCCTGTAAAGATCCGATTCTGGAGCGCTGCAAGAAGCAGCTCATCGCCTTCATTAAAATACGCCACTTGGCCTATTTCAGGCTCTTTACTGAGTATAAAGGCTTCCTCCAGATCTCTCTCCAATTCAACGTGCACTCGCACGGGTGAAAAACCGGATTCTGCAAAAAAGACTCTGCCTTCTCTGAAATTTTCATGAAGACAGACATGGATCTTGTCCACACCGATATCTTGACATCTGTGGATTCCTCTCTCCCACAATGCCGAAGCCACTTTTTGATAGAGAAAATTATGATGGACATGACAGTTCAGGACAATTCTTTTAATCTTATTCTCAGAAATAATTAACAACAGGCCTACAACAGTATCACCCATTTCAGCAACAAAAAGATCCCGTTTGGGATTGAAGTTAGGCTTAAGGAGGATCTTCTCTAAAAATCGGCGTCCTTTTTTTGTCGATCGAAAAATTCCGCCGACAGTCTCCCTATAAAAATCCGCAAGTTTGGTGAACAAATCATCGGAGTAATTTCTGACTGTATATTCCATGATTCTTTATTTGTTCTACTGTGTTTCCCTAAGCCACCCTGGATTATTCACGAGTTGAGCTTGCTGCTGCGGCGAGGCAGTGGCCCATGAAGCTGTAGAAATCTACCGCGAATGGGCTACAACGAAGCCGCTGTAGTGAGATCAGCTCGCCCGTAGGGTAAAAAATGTCGATTATGAATAAAACCTCCCCGAGATATGGAATAACCATAATAAGATTCAGACAAAATAATGTCATATCATGAACTAGAATGAGTTATTATGTGTATCGACATTTTTCATGAATGATTCAGGAGAATAAAGATTGTAACAGAGCAGATATATTAATACAATTTCCCAAGCACAACACATCAAAGGTCAAACATGGAAAATAAAAAGGCAGATGTCCTGGTTATTTCACCCCATCCTGACGATGCTGAATTCGGTGCGGCGGGTTCGGTTGCTGGATTCGTCCAGGAGGGCAAATCCGTCATTTATGTGATCTGTTCCAACGGAGATAAAGGAACGGATGACCTCAACGTCAAACCTGAAGAACTCGCTAAAATAAGAGAACAAGAACAGCTGGCAGCTGCTGACATTTTGGGTGTTCGTGAGGTCGTCTTCCTCAGGTATCCGGATCAAGGTCTCGAAGACACTCCTGAATTCCGGAAAGAGATCGTCCGTCAGATCAGGATATTCAAGCCAAATCTCATCATCACTGCCGATCCTTACCGCCGATACTTCTGGCACAGGGACCACAGGATCGTCGGACGAGTCGTCCTGGATGCCATTTTCCCCTATGCGAGAGATGTATGGGCCTATCCTGATCTGATCAAAGAGGGGCTCATGCCACACAGGGTCAATGAAGTTTGGTGCTGGGCCTCCGAGGACAAAGACATCAACCTCCGCAGAGACATCACCAAAACCTATGACATTAAAGTTGAGGCACTGAAGTGCCACAAAAGCCAGGTCAAGGAGCCATTCTCGAAAGAGATAGAAAAGTGGCTGTGTGCTCGAGCCAAGGAATTGGCAGAAGGCGAAAAGTTCAAGCTGGCTGAAGGCTTCCACCGGGTCGAAGTATGGTGGTAGCGAACTTTCGCCGCATGAGAAGGCAGTCCAAAGCTCTGTAAGTCTCCTCTACAGTCCTCTCCCAAGAGAATATGTCGATGATATCGCTGCGGATAGTTTCTTTGGGCCAGAGCTTTCCCGCAATTGAGTAGAAGTATTCAATACAATCCGATAGAGAATCTGGAGAATTGGGTAAAAAACAGAATCCATTTCTCCCTTCCTTCACGATGGTCCTCATCTTTCCTATCTGGGAGACGAGCACAGGAGTCCCGCAGGCCAGGGCTTCCAAAACCACGAGTCCGAAGGATTCATACAAGGAAGGAACGATCAAAGCATCAGCCGTTGAATAGTACTTCTTTAATTCCGACTGGTTCTTGGAACCCAAAAAAACGACCTGACCCTCAAGCCCTTTCTCTCTGACAACTCGTTGGATCCGGATGATCTCCGAATTTTTCGCAAAATCTCTCGTTTTTTCTCCGCCCCCGATGACCGCTAGCTTCAACCGGCCAAAAAGAGGTGTTTGTTTCTTTTGCAAAATGCCAAAAGCATCGATCACTGACATGAGGCCTTTAACGGGCTCTATGCGGCCGACATACAGGAGGATACGATCTTGCTCTCCAAACCCCGTTTCGGAAAAAACGTTGTTATCATCGACAGGATGGAAGAGCTGCTGATTGATCCCCGGATAGATCACATCGATTTTCCCTGGATAAACTCCAGATTTTTTGATCAAACTGTGCTTTTCCTCTGTCGAGGTGGATATTATCTTGTCCGCATCGTACACCAGATCTTGCTCTGTTTTGATGCGGCTCGTGTGCTTCGATCCACCGACCGCTTTATTCTTCAAAAACGCTAGTGTGTGAAAGGTATGAACAAGGGGAAGGCCGAATCGGTGCTTCATCCAGACTCCGGCCATACCCGAAAGCCAATAATGGGAATAGATCAGGTCATAGGATTTATCTTCCTCACAAATAAACCGCTCCAGATTATAGGCGAACTCAGGCAGGTGGCCACAGAGTCTGTTACGGTCGAATGCACGCTCTGGGCCCCCCTTCAAGTGGACGACACGGAGTGAAGAGTCTTGCCTCCTTATTCCTCGGATTTCCGGATCCTGGACTCGCGTGAAGATATCGACCTCAGTGTCTGGGAAATCCGTCAGTCTGGAGCACAGCTCCTTGAGATAGACATTCATGCCCCCGACACCGTCCCCACCGATCAGCGAAAAGGGACAGCAGTGGAAGCTCAAAACACAGATTTTCACTCGACCGATTCTCCTCGTTTTAGAATTAAGCTATATATTTTACACTCTTTAGCACCAAAATCATATTTGTATTTTTCTCTTCCTCTTAAAAAATCAACACGGCTTTTCCCCCTAGAAATGGCCTCGATGATGGATGAATGGAAGAGATAAAAGCCCGGGTTGAACGATGCATATTCCAGGTCGTAAGCCACATTATAAAACAGCACCTCATTGCCATACATAAAGCTGAGAAGAGCTGAGATGAGCGAGTCTTCAAAAAAAAGCACATCCATCTCCACCCACCCTTTTTTTGAGAATCGATGAACAATTTTTCTAAAAAAGTCGGCCATCCCCTCTGTCGTCCAAAACGCTTGCTTTTCAGGACTGCTTTTCTTGTGGAGAGATATAAAACTTTCGATTGCGCGCAGAAGGTGGCGTATTTCGGTGATCTTTTTTATCTTGATTCCATCCAGTCTCTCTATCCGCTTCAGTTTACGCCTAAGCTCGTGCCGATTTTTTCGTTTGAGACCGTTAACGTAATCCTTATAGGTTGAAGGTACGGAAAGGACTGGAGTCACCTCGGTCTCTCTCAAGCTATGAGAAAAGCCATAACCGGAGGCCATTTCTGGAATAAGAACACAAGTGGGGGAAGACGATCGAATGTTGATGAATTCCAAGCGTGTTTGATCGAGGTAGTTCTCCCTGAAATAATGCAGAAGACTTTTGTAAAATTCTTCTTTTTTGTCCTGCAGAAATAAAAAATCACAGTAATCCGTTACCTCATGACTGGCCATAAAGCGAAGACTCCTGCCATCTGTCATCAAGGGAGCGATGCCGATAATGTGATTCTGGTCATCCTTAAAAAGAAGGACCTCAAGACTATTTTTCCCGGATAAAGACTCCCACCAAGAGCTGAACCATTCATGGGTGAGAAACACACAATCTAAACCCGAGGCGTAAAGAAAAGAGTTCCATTCCTCTGCGAGGCCCATGAAACGATTAAAATCATTGATCCGGTCGACTTTCATGAATTTTTTATTTTAGCCCTTATCCAACCAACAGTAAACAGTCAGTTAAGCTAATTCGTCAGCATGCGAATTTTCCTCCAGCGCAGAAGATCCTCTCTTTCCTCGGCTCCGCTCTCCTCTTTGAGGAACCATGCCCGCTTCACCTCCGGATGGCATTCCTCATCAGCCTGCTTGACTGTGAGCTTATTTCTTTAATATGTAGGCTCCGCTCCCCGAATGGACCGTTTGGGAAACGGTCCCTAAACTCTGCTTGCTCGTCTCCTAGATGTGGGGGCCGCTCCCCGAGGGGGCCGAAAAATGGGGCCTGGCTCGTTTTTCCGGCAGGAAAAGGGTGCCTGTACCCATTTTAAGAAGTTTTTAGTGCGGGGACATTCCCCGAGCGGGCCGATGTTCTATTAATATAGACTGTGCTATAATAGACGGCTGATAAACCACTGAATAGTCCAGATAAAATGAGGAGGTCAGATGAGCGTTGTATTTACTCTCAACCGGGCGATCCTGCTCGAACAGAAATTTGCAGAGTGCTACGAAAAAATGAGCAAAATCGCTTTTGATAGATCCATCGCCGAGCAACTCAAAATCTTATCTCAAGAAGAGATTTCCCATGTCAGCCTGCTCAAAACGGGCATGAATTTTGCCACAAAAGAGCCTGATCTTTTTCAGGATACAAAAATCTCCTCCATAGAAATCGAAAGAGGAATAAAATTGCTTAATGGACTTGTTGAATCTCTGGCGAACAAAGATATCGATATCGAAGAGGCAATACACAAAATATACGATTTGGAGATGATCTTTGAGGAAGTTCATCTGAATAAAGTTGCTGAGTTTGAAGAACCTTCAATGAAACAGCTCTTCGAAGCCCTCTCAAAAGGCGACCGTGCCCACAGAGCACGCCTCGAGAAGGTCGTCGCTAAGCTCCCCTAAAAAACGTAAGTCACCTTAAAAAACAGCGTATGTCCCTGTGTTCCTTTCTCACCGAACTCTCCTGTGCCCCTCTGATAGGCCAACTGCACAAATCCGAAAGGAGGCTGGAACCGATAGACAAACACCACCTGGATGTTTTTCTTATCGATGGATGCGTTGACCTGGTAAAATAACTTGATGAACAGGTCATTCGTGAAATAATAATCGGACCTGATCACATGGATCCACGTGCTTTTATCCTCCGGATCGGGATCGTACATGAGTCGAGTCAACTCATAGGACAAAGAGAAATCCTGCGTCAGCTTGTAATTAAAAGATCCCTCGACCAGCTGAAAATCCAGGTCAAAATTGCGGCCGAAGCTGTAGGAGATACTTGCCGATTGCCATTCTCTGGTGTTGTATCCCAATTTAAATTCGGTCTGATTGTTCCAAAATTCCTTCTCGTATAACTTGTATTCCTGGTGGTATTCCACTTCGAGGGACAACTTATTCTGGAAATCAAATCCAAGCTCCTGGTCAACCTGCCAGCTGCGCAGAGTTTTGTCCATTCCCCAGTAAATATTGTAATTGGAACTGTATTCTATCCGGTCGAACAATCCTTTCTTCAACCAGAAGGTTTTCGTGAGAGCCGAATCAAATTCACGGCGGTTGTCATCCCGGATAAATCCGACCTCATTGGCATTATCGGCAAATGTGTTACCAAGTTGTGTGTACCGGAGATGGATGTGAAACGTGGCCGAATCATAGCTGGGCCTCAGAAAAAAAGCCAGATCTGTATCATAATCCCCGTAACTCACAGCAAACTGACCGGTAAACCGGAATGTATCCGTGAAATAAAGAGCAGTGTCAAAACCCGCAGTTCCCTTGTTTTTTCCATTGATGTGCTTGTTGGCACCCAGAAAACCGAAAGTTGAAGAGGTCATAACATCTCTCTTCAGCCTGAACACAGTGTAATTGGCCGAATCGATGTCGTTGGTTTCGTCTTTTTTCGCCTGAGTGCTCAATCCCTGATACTCATATCCCCCCGACTTCCCATAGACCTTTACTCCTCCATAAATGTCTGAGATCCTCCGGGAATAAAACAGGCGTATCCTCTGCTGGTAGATCTCCGAGCCCTCCAGGAAATAATTTCTCTTCTCCGGGAGTGATAACTCAAAACGCGTCAGGTTGATCTGCTCCTGATCGGCTTCCACTGTGGCAAAATCAGGATTTATTGTGAGGTTTCCGGAGATAAGCTGCGAAAAAGCGTATCGCACATCCAATCCCGCAGCCACATCTGTGGGCTCTTTCTCTTCCACCTTTAAGATGACATGGGGGATGATCTGCGACTTCTTTACAACGGCGGCCAATTCAAGACCTGTTAACTCACCAAATTGGGATACCTTCTCCGCTGATTCCAAAGGACCTGTCCAAAAG
>CAZIMJ010000280.1:0-7012 GCA_964540205.1 uncultured Eubacteriales bacterium
TCGATCTGTTCATAACCGGTGATGATGCCGTTTGCTACGCGGAAAACAATGATCCGTCGCGCAGAATCCTCGGCCTCATCCGGGAAGTCTGTTGCGATCAGCCGCGAGAGAACTCCTTCATCGACACTGTTCAGGTCGATCTTTCCGCTATCAAGGGCTGCCTGCTCATCCTCTCCACGAAGTACATCCACAACTCTCTGACTCATGATCTCATGGGCCTCGATGTCCTGGTCCTGCTGTTCGTCTTCTGTCGCTTGCATCGTGCGGATCATGTACTCTGTTTGTGTGTCACCCACTGCTTGGATCTTACTGGCCCCAAGATCGGCCATGGCCAGTGCTTGTCTGATATCGGAGACAGGAATGGGTTCACTGAATTTGATGCGGACCAGAGCCCCCCCAGCAAAATCGATCCCTGGGGTAAGGCCTTTTCCAAAATTGATGTTGAGGAGGCCTATAATAATGATGATCGCAGAGAAACCCAGAGCAACATACTTGTACTTCATAAAGTTAAAGTTGGGTTTCTTGAATATCTGCATCTTATATGCTCAATTTATCTCTTTTTTTCCGCTTCGAGTAAGAGATGTCAAAAATCAACCTCGAAACAAATATCGCTGTAAACATGCTAGCGCTAATTCCGATGATAAGAGTGACAGCAAACCCTCGAATGGGGCCTGTTCCGAATTGGAAGAGAAAGATAGCGGCGATGATGGTCGTCACATTGGCATCCAGGATCGTCCGGTATGCCCGGGAAAATCCCGCCGCGATCGAACTGAGGACACTTTTTCCTTGAGCGAGTTCTTCTCTGATGCGTTCGAAGACAAGTACATTAGCATCCACTGCCATACCGATAGTCAAAATGATACCGGCTATTCCAGGCAGCGTGAGGCTCGCATGGAAATAGGCCAGCGCTCCCATCAGGATGATCACGTTAAACACAAGAGCGATGACCGCATTCACTCCGGCCAATCTGTAATAGAAAACCATAAAAACAAGAATGAGTAGTAGGGCTATGACTATGGAAGTCAGACCCTTGCGGATGGAGTCGGCCCCGAGGGACGGTCCGATCGTCCGTTCTTCCAGGTATTTGATATCTGCGGGCATGGCCCCAGCTCTCAAGACCAGAGCCAAGTCATCAGCCTCCTCGATCGTATATCCTCCTCGAATGATCCCGCTTCCTGTTGTGATCCGGTCCTCGATAACGGGAGCAGATTGCACGCGGCCATCCAGAATAATGGCTAGGTTCTCGCCCTGGTGATCCGTTGTGGTTTTGCCGAACCTTCGCGATCCATCCGGATCCAGAGTGAAAGATACGGCAGGACTGTTCCATTGATCGATCGACCGGCGCGCCATCCGGATATCCTGGCCAGTGACACTCGCTACTCTGCTGAGGAGGTAATATCCTCCTTGGGTCCTTTTCGGGTCCCCTTTGACGACCTGCATGTCTTCGGGAACAAGACCTCCGTGTGGTTCGAGAAGGGCTTCTTCTGTAGGAGCAGGGCCTCCCGTAACCAGTTTCCATTCGAGAAGAGCCGTGGTTTTCAGGATATTCTTCACCCGCTCTGGATTGTCCACTCCCGGAAGTTCCACAATGATGCGGTCTCCTCCAGCCCCTCCCTGTCTCTGGATCGTGGGCTCTGTGAGACCGAGCTCATCTACGCGGTTCCAGATCGTCTCTTCAGATTGTCGCACTGCCTGGTCGCGAAGATAGAAGGAGACGTTCGATTTTATGTCGAGGACAAAATTAGCCCCAACAACGGAATAATCCCATTCTGTGTAAGATTCATCCAGCAGATCGCGGAGTTCTCGTTCTCTCTGAACGTCAAAGTTCTGGATGGTGAACCGCCCGACCCGGTCTTCGCTTTTAGATATCCTCTCATAGGTCAAGTTCTCTTTTTTCAACTGTTCTTGGAGGCGAAGGATCTCGTTGTCTGTTTCCGCATTAATAGCATCATTGGTCACAACCTGCAGCACTAAATGCATCCCTCCGGAAAGGTCTAGGCCGAGAGGGATCTTACTGGGAGGGTAGGCGAGATAGATGGACAGTGCAAGGACGGCCAATACAATAAGGAGTCTCCACTGTATTTTTTTCATCGAGATGATTCTATTTTCGAATTCCTTTGAACTTCACCCCTACCTTAGATTCCAGAATTCTTGTTTATTTTTCGTCTTTCTTTTGTCCTAGAATTGCTGCAACAGCCGTTTTGGTGATGTCAATCTTGACATTGGATGAGATCTTGATCTCTATTCGGTCCTCCTTCGTCCCCATCACCGTACCGTAGATGCCCCCACTTGTGACAATTTTGTCACCCGCTTTGAGTTGACCCACCATTTCCTGGTGCTTCTTCTGCTTTTTGCGTGAGGGCATGATGATGAGCAGATAGAAGATCACGAATACCAAGATAAAAGGAACAAGCGCTGTGATGAAACTTCCTTGACCGGCTCCGCCCGGGGCTTGTTCACTGAAAGTCATGAGTGTTGCTAAAATCATTCGCTGTCGTCCTCTGTGTTGATATCTATCAACTTTTTTTTCAAATTCTTGTACGAATTATTTTGGATAGCTTGCCTAATTTTTTCGAAGATGTCAAGATAAAAATGCAGGTTGTGGATGGTGTTCAATATGGCAGAGGTGATCTCGTTTCTCTCGTAAAGATGCCGCAGGTAGGCTCTGGAAAAGTGAGTGCAGGTGTAGCAGGAGCAATTCCCGTCGAGAGGACGCTCGTCCGTCTCGTATTTCTTGTTTTTAATAACGAGTTTTCCTTGGCTGGTAAAGATCGTTCCGTTCCTGGCATTGCGTGTCGGTAAGACGCAGTCAAAAAAATCGACGCCCCTTTCTACAGCTTCCAGTATGTCCTTGATGTATCCGATTCCCATGAGGTAGCGAGGCTTCTCTTTGGGGAGCAGGGCGTTAGATTTCTCCACGATCTCCATGAATTGGGATTTAGGCTCACCTATCCCGAGACCTCCCAGTGCATAACCGTCGAAATCCATGGCCATCAATTCTTCGGTGCTCTTTTTCCTTAGCTCCCAGTCCACACTTCCTTGTGTGATGCCCCAGAAAAGCTGGGAAGAATCCCGCGTGAGAAAGTGTTTTTTAGAGCGTTCGGCCCAGTGAGAGGTGAAATCCACGGCATTCCGCATGTCCTCTTTGGATGAAGGATAGGGGAGGAAATAATCCAAAACCATCATGATGTCTGTCCCTAAATAATACTGGATGTCAACGACATCCTCGGGTGTTAGAAAGATCTTGGTCCCGTCAAGATGTGAAGCGAATTGGACACCCGACCTTTTGACTTTGACCAGAGGAGTGAGACTGTAGATCTGGAATCCTCCGCTGTCTGAGAGAATGGGCTTGTCCCAGGAGATAAAAGAATGGATTCCCCCCATCTCGCTTATCGTTTCCAGGCCGGGGCGGAGATAAAGATGGTATGCGTTGACGAGTATGAGGTCAGCGCCCAAATCTTTAACGAGGTTGTGCGGCAGCGCCTTGACAGTGCCCTGACTTGCGACCGGTGCAAAAGCGGGAGTTCGAATATCCCCGTGGGCGGTCTTGATTATCCCTGTTCGTGCCGATGTGTCCTCATCTCTGGCTGTGATCTTGAAAGATTTCTTCATTTTTCGCTCGTTTTGTTTGTCTTGCGGTCACTTCGCAAAACGAAAGTAAATGACATCTCCGTCCTGCACGGTGTAATCTTTGCCTTCGAGGCGGATGGCGGCGTTTTCTTTGGCGGTTTGGAATGACCCAAAATCGCAAAGCTCCTCCCAGCCGATGACCTCAGCCCGGATATATCCTTTCTCGATATCCGAGTGGATGATGCCGGCCGCATGCAAAGCAGGTGTACCCTTTGGGATCGTCCAAGCCTTAACTTCTTCTTTCCCGATGGAGAAAAAAGTGATCTCGTTCAGGAGGTTGTAGGAGGATTTTAAAAACTTGGGTGCGCTGAGCTCTTTGAATCCGTATTCCTCCAGGAATACATCTTTTTCCTCCTCATCGAGCTCGAGGATCTCCATTTCGATCCTTCCACATAAGGCAAGAGTGGCGATTCCTTTTCGGTCCGATGAAAAGATCTTTTCCGGAGTTTCGATGAGGCCGATGTCTTTCTCGTCCACGTTAATCATGTGGAATAGGGGCTTTTGACTCAGAAAGGCAAAGCTTCGGAAAAGCTTTTCTTCTGCAGGGGATAGGCTGAGCTCACGGATGGCTTTTCCCTCCTCGAGGTTTGTATGAAGCGAGGTGAGCCATTCCATCTCCCTTTCTCCGTCAGGATTCTTCGCACCTTTGAGTTCTTTCTTGAGCTTTTCCATCCGGGACTCGACCGATAGGAGGTCGGCCAGGATGATCTCTTCTTCCATAGTCCGGATATCTTCAGCGGCATCGATCTCGCCTTTGTGATGTGGGATGCTCTTATCGACAAAGGCACGGACGACATGGGCCAGCCCATCGGCTTTTCTCAAATAGCTCAGGTAGGATTCGTTTTTCACCTCGCCGTATGAGATCCCTGCCAGGTCGATGTAATCCACTGTTGCTGGCTTCTTCTCTTTGTCGGGGTAAAGGTTCGAGATCTTCTCCAATCTATGATCGGGAACAGGGCAAGTCCTAAGGTTCGGCTCTTTTTTCCCGGTTTCGTACGCTTGGACCTCGATCTTGGCGCCAGTGAGTAGATTGAATAAAGTGGTCTTGCCTGTTTTGGGATAGCCGAATATCGTAAAATTCATCTTTCTTATATCTTAACAATAGAAACGTAAACAGTAAACAAAGAGATGTAGGGTCAGCTCCCCGCGCGGACCGTAAGGGAAACGGTCCCTACATCTATCGTTTGGCGTCTCATATTTTATATTTCACAATTAACGATCAAAACGAAATTAGGTTGATTATTCACAGAAATACTTTATAATAAACCTTTTCCTTAAATAATCTGGACTATACACGAGCCGACCCAACCTAACCCGGGCTACAACGAAGCCGATGCCGATCCAACCTAACCCGGTGAGATCAGCTCGCCTGAAGGATAAAAAATATCGATTATAAATGAATATCACATAGGAAATGCAGTGTCCAAATGAATATCCCGAAAAAACGATGTAACATTTTGATATTGTGTCTGTTATGATAAGTATCGACATTTTTTATGAATAATTCAGGTTAGTAAGGTGTGAATACAGAACAAGGTGTAAAGGTAATGAAAAAAAGCAAAGCCATAATGATGCTGCTGCGACTGCCATTCATGACGGTGACCATAGGTGCTGTGATTCTGGGATCGGCCTTTGCCACCTGGTTGACAGGGCGGTTCCATCTCGGTCATTTTATCCTGACACTTTTGGGGGCCTGTTTTTTTCACATCGCCACGAATGTGGCTAACGACTACTTTGATTTCAAGAGCGGAAATGATGCGGCCAACATCAGCGGTACGGCTCCTTTTTCCGGGGGAAGCCGGATACTCCTGGAGGGTTTTGTTTCGCCCAATGAGGCGCTTGCCGTTTCCTTGATCTTTGCCGCTGCCGGGTCTATCATCGGGCTCTACCTGAATTTTGTCTCTGGGGGAAATGTCATTTTGATCATCGGGATTTTAGCACTCCTTTTTATATATAGTTACAATGGATTCCCACTTCGACTTGTGAACAAGGGATTGGGGGAGATCGCCATTTTTCTATCATGGGGGCCCCTGATCGTTTTGGGTGCCTACTATGTTCAGGCAGGGAGTTTCCAATCGTACTGGCCGCTGGTCGTATCTGTGCCCTCGGGCATCTTGACCACGCTCGTGCTGTTGATCAATGAGTTTGCCGACCGAGACGCAGATCGATCCGTAGGCAGGAAAACATGGGTGATCCAGTTTGGATTCGAGAAGAGTCTTTATATCTATTTGTTTCTCGCTCTGAGTTGTTATGTGATCGTTGTGCTCGGAATCCTTTTTGGAGGGTGGCCTCTCTGGTCGCTTCTGGTTATGATCTCGCTCCCGTTTTCTTTTATGGCCTTCAAGGCCGGCAAACAGAACCTGGAAAATTGGGGTGAATTTCTCGCTGCAGTCAAGGCAACCATATTGATGAATTTTGTGTTTTTGGTTATATTAAGTGTTTCATTCTGGATTTAACATGGAAAAAAAGAAAAAAGAGAAGGAACCAAGAGAAAAAAGTGTTTTTCGCGAATATTTTGAGCTGATCGCTGAAACGGCCATATTTGTCTTTTTTGTGATGACTTTTGTGGTCCAGGCTTTTCAGATCCCCACAGGATCGATGGAACCCACTCTCCTCATCGGCGATTTTCTGCTGGTCAATAAAATGGCTTATGCCAAGCCGTATTTTGGCTGGGAAAAATTAGTCCTTCCCGGAAAGGAGATCGAGAGGCACGACATCATCGTTTTTAAGTATCCCAGAGAGATGCAGAAGGACTTTGTGAAGCGTGTGGTCGCCCTCGAAGGGGAAAAAGTAGAGATCAGGGATAAGCAAGTCTATGTGAACGATAATCCTATTGCAGAGAACTACAAAGTGCATGTGGACAATCAAATCATAAAAAACAGCGAGTATTACCAGTATGATGACGCCATCAGGGATAATTTCGGCCCGATGGAAGTCCCCGCCGGGCAGTGTTTAGCGTTGGGGGATAATCGCGACAACAGCTATGACAGCCGGTACTGGGGATTTTTGCCGCTCAGCTACATCAAGGGAAGACCCTGGGTCATCTATTTTTCCTACGATGCGGAAAAGGATGCATGGCAGAAAACCGGCTTCCGTGAGCGTCTTGAAAAATTCGCGCGGTTTATACCGAAGGCGCGGTGGAGCAGGCTGCTACGAATCATCCACTAACTTTCCTGAATTATTCATAAAAGCTGCTGACAAATTTGTGTTCAAAAAACTCTCAATATTATATTGTCAGCATCTTTTACCCTTCGGGCGAATCAA
Source organism: uncultured Eubacteriales bacterium (assembly GCA_964540205.1). Taxonomy (GTDB): domain Bacteria; phylum Acidobacteriota; class Aminicenantia; order Aminicenantales; family Aminicenantaceae; genus WTAW01. Next base: position 6,895 of record CAZIMJ010000280.1, read on the forward strand.
TCTCACAGCATCGGCTTCGTTGTAGCCCGGGTTAGGTTGGGTCGGCTCGCGTCAGTTCACTACCGACCCGACCTAACCAACCAAACTTCGTGGGCCACTTCCTCCACCTTATTGTTAG
>CAZIMJ010000281.1:0-2210 GCA_964540205.1 uncultured Eubacteriales bacterium
GCCGATTGCTGGAGATCTCCTATTTAAGAAGATGGTGATGTGCCTTGGATTGAGGTCAAACATTTGGAATAGTAGCCAGGTTAATTTATAAATTTATTGCGAAAAATGATGATTTACTTAAATTCCACAACATCCGCACGACCTAGATTCACCGCCTAAAAAAAAGAAAAGCCTCGCTGTTCCCATATGATAGAATGGGGTTTGCAAAAACAATCTTCACCCAGTGGGTGAAAAAAAACAGCGAGGCAAACCAAATATGTCACAAAAAACACTTCCATTCAAGTATGAAGGAGCCAAAAGGGAGAGTGGAGTAACCTCATTGGGGGGCTTAGCATTATATTCGGGTCTGGCCCACATCATGGATCTATCAGGATCAGTGAGGAACCATATTCGGGTAAGGCAAGATACCCAGGGTTGGACAGACTCTCAGATGATCATGTCGTTAATCCTGTTGAATCTTGCAGGTGGGGACTGTGTGGAGGATCTAAACATATTAGAAGCGGATGAGGGATTCTGCCGGATATTGAGGCGGGTGGAACGGCATGGACTAAACCGCAGGGAGCGAAGGGAACAAGAGAGGCGATGGCGGAAAGAGAAGCGGCGCACAGTGCCCTCTCCTACGGCCGCTTTTCGTTATTTGGGAGCTTTTCATGATGAAGAGGAGGAGAAGAGACGTGTTGTAGGCAGAGCATTTATACCAGCGCCCAATGAATATTTAAGGGGATTAGGTCAGGTTAATGCAGATATGATGGCTTTTTCCCAGAGGCAGGAGGAGGGGGAGACAGTCACCCTGGATATGGATGCAACGGTGGTGGAGACGATGAAAGAGGAGGCTCTCTACAGTTACAAAGGGTATAAATCCTATCAGCCGATAAATGTCTGGTGGGCCGAAAAACAGATGGTTTTGCAAACAGAGTTTCGGGACGGGAACGTTCCGGCAGGACATAAGAACCTGGGGATACTCAAAGAAGCGCTTGAGTATTTACCCGAGGGGGTAAAGAGTGTTCGTCTGCGCTCAGATAGTGCAGGCTACCAGCATAACCTTTTAAAGTATTGCGAGACAGGCAAAAACAAGAAGTTTGGAAGGATAGAGTTTGCGATAGGGTGTGATGTGACAGCTGAGTTTAAGGAGGCAGCGCTTTTAGTGGAGGAGGAGCAGTGGCGCCCGATATACAAAAAAAAGATCAAGACGAAACAAGAGTGGGCGGATGTGGGTTTTGTGCCCAATGCGATTGGACACAGCAGAAACAGTCCGGACTACCGGTATATAGCGATCAGGGAACCTTTGGAGCAGAGAGTATTGCCTGGGATGGAGCAGGAGATGCTTTTCCCCTTTCCCACTCTCTCGATGGGAGAAAAAAAATACAAGCTCTTTGGGATAGTGACCAATAGGGAGATGGATGGGGAGGAACTAATCCACTGGCATCGTGAAAGGTGCGGGAAGAGTGAAGAGGCGCATGGGGTAATGAAGCATGATCTGGCAGGAGGGAAACTGCCCTCAGGTTCCTTTGGAGAGAATGCAGCCTGGTGGTGGTGTATGATACTGGCGTTTAATCTGAATGCGCTGATGAAGAACCTCGTGCTTCAAGGAGAATGGAAAAACAAGAGGATGAAGGCGATTCGGTTCAAGATCATCCACATCCCGGCCAGAATAATAAATCATTCTCGGGAACTGATTATTCGATTGCATAAAAAGCATCCCAGTTTTGAGCTGATAAGAGTTGCGGAGGCACGAATACTGGAGATGGGGTGTATGCCTGCAGGCTAATACGAGGAAAATCTAGCTGTGGGTAAAAGGAGGAAATGGAGAAGTCCGTTTTGAATGGATGCTTTCAGGGGAAAGAGGCCTCTGCTGACTGAAATTTTAGCACTGATAGTTCTAGGACGAAAAATAGACCGAAATTTTCGTCGAAAAAATGGAATCAATGGGAACAAAAGAAATTGGCGGTGGATTTAGGGCTATCCTATCCAATTGACATCATATTCCCCGCTATGATAATAGTAACAAAAGAGTAGAAATGGAAAAAGTGAGTTTCAAGCGAGAGCTTTTCTTTTATCCCATATAAAGAAAAAAAATGGGAATTAGTTGTCCCCAATGTCAGTTTGAGAATCCCGACGAAACCGTTTTCTGCGGAAAATGTGGCACTCGGCTTTCTTTACCCGAAGAGGCCTTAGTCACTAAAACGATGGAAGCACCCAAAGAAGAGTTA
>CAZIMJ010000282.1:0-18747 GCA_964540205.1 uncultured Eubacteriales bacterium
GGTGGGTTGGCCTCAACTCGTGAATAATCCATGTGTATATTCAATGAGGAAAATTTATTGAATTTGTTTTACTTTGCACATTTCACGACAAAGGGTTACAAGCTCCGGGTGAGCACAAAATCTGGGACCAAATCCAGTGAATCTCGATAGATGGATTGGGGGAATTGATTGAGGATCTCTTTAGATTTAAGGGCATAGCTCTCAGCCTTCCTGTAAGTGTAGTCCAGGGCTCCGTTTGACTCCACGATCTCAAGAATTTCGCTCTTGGTTTCTTTGCCAAGTTCTTTTTGTTGGATCAGTTGAGTTATCCGATCCTGATTTTCTTTGCCATCATGATTCAAGGTGTAGATCAATGGAAGAGTAATCCGGCCCTCTTCCAAATCAGTGAGGACAGGTTTTCCAAGCGTGTCAATATCCCCGGTGTAGTCCAGGAGGTCGTCGATGACCTGGAAGGACATTCCGAGGTTTCTTCCGTATTCCGCCAAAAGATTGCGCTCTTTTTCTGAAGTATCGCAGAGAATTCCCCCGATCAGGCATGAGGCCCGAAAGAGCGAAGCCGTTTTTTTATCGAGTATATCGAGATAGTCATTCTCTTCCAATTGTAAATTTCCGCTCACGTAATATTCGTAGAGTTCTCCGTCTATCATCTGAGCGGACGTATCGGTGAGGATTTGGATGACTTCTCTGTGTCTGCTATGAACAGCAAGGTTGAGAGCCTTGATGTAGAGGTAGTCTCCGAGGAGTACTGTGATGTTCGAACCCCACGTGGCATGCACAGTCGGACGCCCTCTCCTCACATTAGAATGGTCGATGATGTCATCATGGATGAGACTGGCCGTGTGGATGGTTTCCACGAGCGCAGACATGAGGATGTGCTCATCCCCTTTATAACCAAAAAGTCTGGCACAGAGCATCAACAGAGCTGGCCGGATCCTTTTTCCGGCTTTTTTAAACAAGTAATCGCTAATCTCAGATATGAGGGGATTCTTTGATTTTGTGAAAAGCTCGAGGGTGTCTTCCACCTTCTCGAGATCTTGTTGGATGCTTCTGTACAGATCCATGAGAGAGACATCCTGTTCCAATTGAGCATTGATGAATGTTTTTGCGTCTCTCATCTTCAGCGACCTTTAGCCGTTATCGGGGCGATGTCGTGGCAAATATATTAACATCTCGGTTTTTTAATTTCAATCCGAAAGAGTGATTCAAAATTGTGTGTTGTTTTCTCTGCAAGTTTTTCCAACGACACATTTTTGAGCCCTGCGAGAAATTGTGCGGTTTCTTTGACATAAACAGGTTCATTCCTTTGTATCTTTCCACGATAGGGAGTTGGGACCAGATAGGGAGAATCTGTTTCAACGAGGATCTTTTCTAATGGCATCTGGATAGCCACCTCTTGCAAGGATCGTGCCTTGGGGAATGTGAGGATACCCGAGAAGGAGATCAGGAAGTTGTATTCCATCATTTCCTTGGCGAATTCCCAATCTTCAGTAAAACAGTGGAGGATGCCTCCTTGCGTATACTTCTCCTCCTTTACGGCTTTTAGCACCTCGTCCCTAGCATTGCGACTGTGGATGACAACGGGAGTACCTATTTCCTGGGCAATGTTGAGCTGCATTCGGAAAACGTCAACCTGGACATCAGGAGGTGAGAAGTTGTAGTGAAAATCCACCCCGATTTCGCCAACAGCCAGAATTTTTTTGTCCTCCGCAAGCGCCTCTATTTTTTGGAGACAGCCAGGAGTGAAGTCTTTGGCGTTGTGAGGGTGAACACCGCCTGCAGCAATAATATTTGAGTAAGTTTGAATAGTGTCAAGAGTGTTCTGGAGTTCGTTCTCTTCTGTTAGTTCCGTGGGGCAGAGGATAGCTCCAATCCCTTCCCGGAAAGCTCTCTGAATGACCTCATGGCGGTCATTATCGAACTCTTTCCCGCTCAAGTGGGCATGTGAATCAACTAATATGGTCAATATTTCCTATCGTGAAGAGTAAATATTAAGAAGTAGACGGTTGATTACAACCCTCTTTGTACCCTTGGTATTAAGGAAAAAATTATCTGTTTACTTCATGTTAAAACGCGGTAGATGTCCTGTCCGTCGTGTTACTGCAAAAGCTTCTGTTTCAACTGGCGCATGGGGAGAGCTCCATAGCTCAGGACCTTGTTGAGGAATTCTTTTTTAGTGAAGGCATCTCCCTTGAGTTTTTTGTATTCCTTTTCCATATCAATAAATTCTTGTAAGCCTACATAAGCATAGGATGCTTCTCCGGGATTCATTATGATCCGGTTCCAGTTTCTTTCGGCTTCTGCTTCTGTCTGGAATCCACCTCTGGTCATGTAAGCAATGGCTCGTTCTTTGGTCATGCCTGCTTCGTGGATGTTAAAATCGAGGTTGAAATCCATAACAGCCTTTAAACGGTATTTAAGTTGATTCAAGCGCAACCTGAGGTCATATTTCCCGTATCCAGCGTTTATCAGCACTTCTTCGATGATAATAGGCCATCCTTTGATCAAAGGCATATTCGGGAACATCTTTCTCATTTGAGAAGGATTCTTGCGCGTATAGAAGAAGGGAACAAATTGGCCGGGATAAACCTTCCGGCATGTGTAGAAATGGATAAAAAAGTTGTTGTATTCTTCCAGCAATGAAGTGATTTTTTCTTCTTCAAATGCCTCAGAAAAAGGTGATATTTGGCATTTGTAATCCTCGGATGTTTCGTAAATCCCTGGAGAAACGAATCTTGTCCAAGTTAACCCTCTGTCGGCTAAGGGCATGGTTTCGATAGAGAGGTTGTTCTCTGGGAGTTCAATAAGCTGTTTTTTTTGAAGGAAATCCTGTATTTCCGCTCTTGTGGTTTCAATTTTATTAAAAAATTCATCTGTGGTGACATGTTCACCTTTAATTTTGTCCAAAACACCTTTAATAATTATATTCCTGACTTCTTCTTCAGACCGCTGACCGCCAATCTGATCTGGATCGATCTCAGGATACATAATCTTAAAGAACGGGATACAAACTAGAACCATTTCTCGCCGGAGGTTGTTATAATCGGCTTTGGCTCGCGCCACAAGTTCTTCAAGTGGAATGCTGTTCTGGAATGTCTCTCGCACCAATCTGCGGTGTGCCCCCTCTCCCAGCCGGTCGATTCCTGTTGACCGCGGAAGGAGTTCCGATTGGAGGAAGGATTGATAACCCTCTAGCTCAGGGATCACTTTCGCATACTCGCTCTGCAGTTTTGCTTTATGGGAATTCGGTGCCTGTTCGATCAGCTGGGGCAGCTCGTTTTGGTAGAATTCAAGAATGGCAGAGAACTGTGCGATGGCTATCTCAGTGTAAAGCTGGGGGGGAGTTTTTAGGTTTTCTTTGGCTTGCTTGATGAGCTTTGGCAGGTCTTTGAGTCTTTCTGTAGCATTCTTGGCTCTTTCCTCTGCCGGGGCAAATTCCTTTGTGAGCAGGCTTCGGACGCAGTTGTTAAAAATGGAATTATAAAAGATGGGATTGTATTCCCAGGGAATCAAGTTTTCGTGTTTGATGAGCTCTCTGTCCAGACCGTCCACCATCATGGCGTGGTCAATTTGGAATTCGGGGCTCAGCTTTGTGCTGTCGATCTTGGCGACGAGTTCCTGATTGAGTCTATCAAGCTCGTCGTGACGCTTTTCGATGTTACCGCTTTTCAGGTCCTCGAGTTTGTTGTCGTACTTATGGTATCCCTGAAGAGTTCCCATTGTGGGATAGAATTTCCAAAGTGCATCGAAATAGCCGTCCAGGAATTTTAGAAACTTTTGGTCTTCTTCGTTCTGTTGAGAAAAAAGAGTTCCAGCCGTCCAAAAACAGAAGACAAGGATGAATAGCGCAGTAGTGATTTTCCTCATTTCGTCCTCCTGTGGCAAAGCATTTTTTTGCGGAAGGTGTTCATAATATCCAAGATAAGATTTGAAATCCTACCACATAAATATAAAAAAAGGCAATATTTTGCTTAAATAATTCCACATATCACCAGCGAATAACTGCCGATGCCCAAGTGAAACCGGATCCGAATGCAGTGATGACTACGATATCGTTGTTTTTGATTCGGCCTTGCTTTAAGGCCTCATCGAGTGCGATAGGGATCGAAGCAGCTGTTGTGTTGCCGAAACGGTCGATGTTTCTGATGACTTTTTCTACGGGAATGCGCAAATTTCTGGCCACCATCAAACTGATCCTGTCATTTGCCTGATGAGGGATGAGGTGGTCGACATCATCGATTGTCAATTGGTTGGTTTCCAGCGCTTCGTTAACTGCCTGCGGCATCTTTTCGGATGCATTCTTGAACACGATTTTCCCGTTCATGCGAGCGAAATAGCCCTTCTGATCCAGAAAGTTCTCAGGAAAGACGGGATTGTCTTTGGAGCTTGGTTTTTCCATCCATAGATCAGAGATATGCCTTCCATCTGCATACAAGTGAGTGGAAAGGATCCCTCTGTTATTCTCGTGAGTTGAGTTGGGCTCCAGGATGACAGCTCCCGCTCCATCCCCGAAGAGGACGGCGATATCTCTTCCTTCAGTCGAAAAGTCCAGGTTGTGTGATTGGACCTCTGATGCTACGAGAAGTATTTTTTTGTAGGTCTTAGCTCTGATGTATTGATCGGCAACAGAAAGTCCATATATGAAGCCACTGCATTGGTTCCTCACATCAAGAGCGCCGATCCCTGCAAGCCCCAGTTTTGCTTGAATCATCACGCCGATCCCGGGAAAGTAATGATCGGGCGAGAGTGTGGCGGCGATGATGAAGTCTATGTCCTCCTTGTCGATCTGTGCATCTTCGATAGCTTTAAGAGCAGCTTGATATCCGAGATCGGAGGCGCCAACTCCAGACTCGGCAAAATGGCGTTCTCTGATGCCCGCTCTCTGACGAATCCACTCGTCCGATGTATCTGTCATCTTTTCAAGGTCGAAATTGGTGATGACTTTGGGAGGAACATAATGCCCTGTTCCTGTGATTATTGTTTCTGTTTTCATTTCGGTATCCATTCCCGAACTAATGATAATCGATATATGAGAAAAAATCTATACTTCTCTATTTAAAAAAAAACGTAAAACGTGAAACGTAAAAAGACTATTATTTGTACACATTATGGATTATCTGCGTTTCACATTTTAAGTTTTGCATTTCGCGTCTTATTGTTCGTTTGATGGAGAAGGGATTTGAATAATTTTCAAAGTTACGATATAAGTAGATATAAGGCTAATAGGCCGTATATGAAAAGATTTATCCTTTTATTAATCGTCCCTTTTTTGCTGCTTGGATTTGTGTCATCTGGTGTGGAGGATCTTTTAAAAGTCAATGCCTCCATTAATCCGATGAGATTAAGGCGGGGAGAGGAAGGGAAAATTGTGCTGAAGTTTACGGTCAAAGAAGGTATCAGAGTCAGCTCCCAACCATCCTTTACCATTGATCTGGAGCCATCGGATGAGCTTATTTTCCCGAAGAATTTTTTCTCTGCCTCTGACCTTGAGATCGAGATAAAGGAAGAGGATGGAAAGGAGTATCTGGATCTGAAGGGGCCCATTGAAATACCCTTTTCTGTGAATATGGACGCTAAACGCGGGAATCACACTATTGGAGGAAAGATCAAATATTTCGCCTGCTCACAAGAGGAGGGTTGGTGTCTCAAATACACCGTAAAGTTTTCCTCCACGTTTTTCACATCTTCCCGTATCTTCCAGAAGAAAAAATAATTCTGAGGAGAGTCTTAAAGCCAGTTGTTCTTCATGTACCAGACGATCGTCTCGTGCAGGGCTTCTCGCAGAGAGTATTGAGGGGTGAAGTCGAGTTTTTCTTTTGCTTTTTGTGTGTCCGCTACCCATCCGTCTTGTCTTAATTCCTTAAATTTCTGGCGGTTGAGGATGCTTGGATCCCTACGTATCTTCCCCAGCACTTCTGCACCGCAGGACACGAGATAGGCAAGCGGAAGGGGAAATTTCAGGTTGATCAGTTTAATATGCATAGCTTCGGCTGCCACTCTTCCCAATTCTTCCCAACTTGAAGGGTCGGGATTGGCAAAATGAAGGATCTCGCCGTTTGCCAGCTCTTTGTGGACGCACAGGTCTAAGGCCTTTATGAGGTCTTTGATATAGATCAAACTCACGAGTTTTTGTTTCGAACCGACAGAAGGAAGAATACCCTTTTGGATGAATTTGAAATAGGGAATGAGCGCTCTGTCCCGCGGACCAAACACAACGCTGATTCTAGCTATGACTATCGGGATGCTGTTTTTGTATTTTAATGCTTCTGTCTCACCTTCCAACTTGCTTTTCCCATAGGGTGAGACGGGACATGGCGGCGAGTCTTCCTTCACTGCCTTTCCATCGGAACACGGCCCCGATGCCGCTATGCTGCTCAGATACACGACCCTTTTAGGGCGGATATTCTGCGCCTGGAGGGTCTGCAAAAGACTTGCTGTTCCTTGTTGGTTTACTGTATAATAATCAGCTATTTTGTATGCTTTTGTTGAGCCTGCAACGTGGAAGACGTAGTCAATGTCAGGAGGAAGTAACGGAATATGCAGAAGATCCCCTTCGAGGAGATTGATCTTGAGCCCTTTCAACCACTTGAGATTGTTTAAATTCCTGACAAGTGCGTATATTTCAGTGTTTTTATAATCTAAAAAATGATCAATAAGATGGCTTCCGATAAAGCCAGTTCCACCCGTAATTAAAATCTTCATGATTAAGATTGTAAAAGAATCGTCCTCTGCGGTCAAACCGAGTGCTTGCAGGATTAGGAAAATGCTGTTAACACACGCATCTTTAATGAATATTCCCAGCAAAGGAGGGAATGGTGGACCTTTTTGAAAAGTGTTACAAATTCACACGCGCTGAAGAGGCAATGGCCATGGGATTCTATCCCTATTTCACACCGATTCAGGAAGTCATAGGGAATAAGGTTAAAGTCGATGGCAAAGAGATGATTATGGTGGGATCCAATAACTACTTGGGATTACTCGATCATCCGAAAGTGATGAAAGCTGCACAAGATGCTATTGATAAATACGGTGTGGCCACTTGTGGCTCCCGGTTTTTAAACGGGACTCTTGATATTCATGTCGAGTTGGAAGATAAACTGGCCAAGTTTATGAATAAAGAAGCCGCTCTCACTCTTAGTACGGGATTCCAGACGAACCAAGGCGTCATCTCAACTCTCGTGGGCCGAGGGGATGCGGTCATCACGGATAAGATGGTCCACGCCAGCATCGTGGATGCATGCCGCCTCGCCTATGGAGATGTCCATAAATATAAGCACAATGATATGGAAGATTTAGAGAAAACCCTGAGTTCATTAGATGATTCAGCTGGGAAATTGATCGTTGTGGATGGTGTCTTCAGCATGGAAGGCGATCTGACAAATCTCCCAGAAGTCGTCAAGTTGGGGAAAAAATATGGGACAAAGATCATGGTGGATGATGCCCATGGTATCGGCGTTATGGGAAAAAATGGTCGAGGGACGGCTGAACATTTTGGAGTGGAAGAGGATATAGACTTGATCATGGGCACGTTCAGTAAATCTTTTGCCGCTCTAGGTGGTTTTATCGCTGGGGAGAAAAAGGTCATCAGCTATATCAAACATCATTCCCGGGCACTCATTTTCAGCGCAAGCATAACACCCGCCTCGGTGGCCACTGTGCTCGCCACTCTTGATATCATCCAATCAGAACCTGAACGGAGAGAGAGGCTGTGGCAGATCAGCGATAAAATGAGATCAGGATTTCAAGCTATGGGCTATGAAACCGGTCCTACTGAAACCCCGATCATTCCGGTCATCATCGGGAACGATGAGCTGGCATTCATGCTGTGGAAATTGCTGCGGGAAGATGGGATCTTCACGAACCCTGTGATCTATCCGGCTGTCCTCAAGGATCAGAGTCTTATCAGGACTAGCTATTCCGCTACGCATACGGATGAAGAGCTGGACTATGTCCTGGGAAGCTTTGAAAAATGTGGTAAGTTTCTGGGCATAATAAAATAACCCGGATTATTCGTAATAGATATTTGTAACGGAATATAAAATTCCAAGGTTAATAATATCTTGTTTATCTTGTCAAGATCGACAAAACAAATGTATTCTGAATTATTCATAAAAAATGTCGATTATGAATAGAATGTACATTGAAAACGAAAGTGATAAAGTGATTTACCGGATGAATAGCGTAAATATCTGATATTGATCTTGTTGAATAAGTATCGACATTTTTTATGAATAATTCAGGTGACTGACAAAGTCAGTCAAGAAAGAGTATAATAAATATGATGAGAGTAATACGAATACTAACGGCGGTTTTTGTCCTGATGGCAGGTTTGTCTTTAAGAAGTCTGGAAGGCATTCAAAATATTCTTCCGGTTGACCAGATAGAGGCAGGCATGAAGGGGAAGGGCCGGAGTGTTTTTCTCGGCGATACGATCGAAGAATTTGATGTTGAAGTTCTGGGCGTCATGCGCAACATTCAGCCCAAAAAGGATTTGATCGTCGTGAGGATCAGCGGTGCAAGTATTGGAGATGCCGGGGTGATGCAAGGCATGAGTGGAAGCCCGATCTATATTGATGGCAAATTGATCGGTGCATTATCCTACAGTCTTGGTGCCTTTGTTAAAGAACCTCTAGCACTTGTCACTCCCATCAATGAGATGATGGCGATCCCGGAGAAGGAGCCTACAAAGTCTTCGTTTGCGCCACAGATCCCGATAAAAAAACATCTCCCTCTGAATGAACTGTTCTCTATTTACGAGTCATATTTTTACAAAGATCCTTCCATTATCAGTGGAGATCGGACGTTTTCTCCCATCAGCATACCCCTCGTCTTTAGCGGTTTTTCTCCCCACGTTTTTGAAAAGGCGAAGCACTTTTTTTCAAGGATTGGTTTTGCTCCAATGAGTGTCAGTATCTCCGGTCAATCTCAAGAGGGAATCACAATCCCTGACCTGACCTTAAAGGGGGGAGATTCGGTTGGCGCACAACTTGTCACGGGAGACCTCAACATGTCTGCGGTGGGAACTGTCACCTATGTGGACGGGAACAGGGTCTTAGCATGGGGGCATCCCTGGTTCAATCTGGGCACTGTTGGCTATACGATGACCAAAGCGGATGTTATGACGATAGTCCCCAAGCTTGATGTTTCGCACAAGCTCACGGGCACAGAGATCCCGGTGGGGAAGTTCTCACAAGATCGTTTGCCCGGACTGTATGGGGAGATCGGCCAATTGCCTGATCTTATCCCTCTGAATATCACAATGAGAACAAACAAAGGGGAGAAAAGGTACACCGTCAATCTTACAGAAGATAAGATCCTGACTCCCGCCTTGGTCAATATGGTGGTTTCAAGTCTGATCCTAAGCGAGGAAAGAGCCATTGGCGACCTTTCTCTGGAGTTCAGCGGGGATGTCTACTTGGACAACGGGATGAGCGTACATCTGGAAGATCTATTTTCTGGAAATTTTGATATGGCCAGCACAAACTTGTCGAGCCTTGTCGCAGCCGTTGTTTATTTCTTAATGAGTAATGAGTTCCGAGACCTCTCTATTCACCGGATCGACCTTTCGATCATGCCGACTGAAGATGTCAAATATGCACAACTGGAAAAGGTCTGGCTCAATAAGTACGATGTCTCTCCGGGAGAAATCATCCGAATAAAGGTCTACACCCGAAGCTTTAGGGGAGAAAGCGCTATGTGGGAGGGGGGTATCCCGGTTCCCAATTTGCCCAAGGGCTCTGAATTTTATCTCGTCATCGCAGATGCGGCGTCATTGCAGCAGCTGGAAGCAACTCAGTACAAGAGACAGCCGTTTACGCCCAGGAATATCGAGCATGTGATTCGAATGCTTAATAACCTGAGGAAAAATAACCGGATCTATTTCAAGATCTTGGCATCCAAACCCGGTCTTTTTCTCAGGGGAGAGGAGATGCCAAATTTGCCGCCAAGCATGAAATCTATGTTTGCCTCTCCTCGAGCAGCGTCGTCGGCTCCCACCGAGTTGGAAAAATCGACGCTCGGGCAGTTGCAGCAGCCTGTCCCATTTGTTTTCAGAGGAGCTACTATTATTCCAATAAATGTCAAATAACCATGTGAATGATTGACAGTGCTTTTGTTGAACAAGGTATCCACATTTTTTATGAATAGTCCAAGTTAGTAGAGGAGTTGAAAATATGAAAAAGGTATTCGCAGGTGTTTGCTCAGTTGTGATATTCATGGCACTTTTTTTAGTAGCGGTTCAGCCGCAACGCTGGGAACTCCGGAATATAAATGACTATTTGAGAGGGGAATTCGAGGGCATATCCGTTACTTATGATGGTGTTCTGTCTCTTTCCCCAAAAGAAGAAACGATGGAAGCGCCTGCAGAAGAGTTCTTTTTGTCCCTTCTCGTCACTCAGGGCGGAAGGGTTTATCTTGGAACCGGCCATGACGGAAAGATCTACAGAAGGAACAATGAGGGTCAATTCGAATTGTATTTCCAGGTTCCCGAGCAGGACATATTTTGTCTCGCTCAAGATTCTAAAGGAAACCTCTATGCAGGAAGCTCCCCAAACGGAAAGATCTATAAAATTACTTCCCAGGGCAAGGGGGAGCCCTTTTTCAACCCTCAGGAACGATACATCTGGGACTTGAAATTCGATGAGAAGGGAGTACTGCTGGCTGCGGTCGGGGAGAGTGGGGGAATTTACGCGATCAACGAGCGTGGTGAAGGCCAGAAGTTTTTGGATTCCGAGGAAAACCATATCCTATGTTTGGAGATGAACCCTAATGGGGGATTGTATGCTGGAAGCGGTGGAAAGGGCCGTTTGTACCGCATTTCTCCACAAAGAAGGGCCTCGATCTTGTATGAGTCTCCCTTTGAGGAGATCAAGAGTATCACTCTGGATCGGGCGGGGAATATCTATGCTGCGGCCGGAGGCAGATCCATAAAACCTAAGATGGAAACAAAACCGTCAGTTTCAGCAACACCCGATACCGAGGTCTCTATCACAGTCACGCCCTCTGGTATCAGTACTCAAGATGTGCAGTCACAGCTCCAGAAACAACCCAGCGCTCTTTTTAAAGTCAGTTTTGAGGGAATTGCCAAGAGACTCTGGAGGTCTCCTGATGAAATGATCTATTCCCTTTTTTGGAATGAGATAAAACAAGAATTGATCTTTGGAACGGGGAATAAAGGAAGGGTTTATGCCATTGACAGCAATGAAAAGGTTTCCTTGATCGTTCAAAAGGAAGCCGAGCAGATCTATCTGCTTCAACCCCATGGCACAGGTATTTACACACTGTCCAACAATCCTTCCAATCTGAGCATCATATCCGCAGAACAGCGATATGAGGGAGAGTACACAAGCCGCGTGTTTGATGCAAAAACTCTAGCCTCCTGGGGAAGGATCGAGTGGACAGCCGAGATACCTTCTGGGACGACGCTCCAGTTTCAAACACGAGGCGGGAACTCCAGTGTGCCGACCCAGGCATGGAGTGATTGGTCTCCTCCCTATCAAAAGATCGAAGGGGAGCAGATGTTAAATCCCAAAGCGAGGTATTTACAGTTCAAGGTCTTTTTTAAATCAGAATCCGGTAAAATCTCTCCCCATCTGCAAAAGATCTCGCTTTTCTACTTGCAAACTAACTTGGCGCCGATCATCTCGCAGGTCGATCTCCTTCCGGCTAATGAAGTTTTTTTAAAGCTTCCGGATCAGAAAGAACAGATCCAGGGTGCAGAGCAGGATATCTCAGAAAAGGCAAAAAACAAGGAAAAGACCATGGATTATGTTGTCTCGAAAAAAGCCGAAAGGAAGGGATACCAGACCGTGGTATGGGACGCCTTTGATGAAAATGGGGATATGCTCGTCTATTCTATCGCCATACGGAACGAAAATGAGAGTCAGTGGCGTTACCTGGAACAAGACTGGGAGGAAAAGGTTTTTGCCTTTGATACACTCTCGTTCCCCGATGGGATCTATTTCATCAGGGTCGAAGCGCAGGACAAGCCCTCAAATCCCCTGGGGATCGAACTTCAGACCGAAAAGATCAGTCGTCCTCTCTTGATCGATAATTCACTTCCGGTTATTCGAAATTTCCAAGTTGCTAGGGATCGGAATACGATCAAAGTGAGCTTTACAGCGTCAGATTCATTCTCGCACATCACAGAAGTGAAGTTTCTTGTACGGCCCAACAATTGGCGGATCGTTTTTCCGACGGATGGGATCTGTGATTCAAGAGAGGAAGGCTTCAACTTCAGCGTTACCCTTCCTCGCGATTTTGACGATATGGTCACATTCAAAGTTGAAGATGCAAAAGGCAATATCGGCGTCCACAGAACCACTTTCTGATTTTAGTCTCAGAAAGACGCAATCCTCCCTCTTTTGATCAGCTTTTTGTGCGCTCGAGGTATTTGTCCTCTCGCGTGTCGATCCGGACAATATCCCCTTCCTTTATGAACTGAGGGACGTTTATTGTGATCCCTGTTTCCAAGGTTGCGGGCTTGTTGCTGGCCGACTGAGTGGCTCCTTTGAGATAGGGTTCAGTCTTAATAACTTCCAGCTCGATCGTCATCGGTGGATTAACGCCCACAGGATTTTTATCCAGCATCTCGATGGAAAAGACAACATTGGGAATAAGATAATTGACAGCACCTCCAATGACCTCGGATGCGAGCTTGAGTTGTTCGTAATTTTCCAAGTTCATGAACACGTATTCCTCGCCTTCGGAGTAGAGATATTCCATGTCTGCGGTTACCAGGTATGCCTGTTCGACCTTGTCCTTGGACCGGAACCGGCAGTCATGGAGAGATTGATCACTGAGTTTGCGTAGCTTGGTTTGCATCAATGCCTGTCCTTTTCCCGGCGTGACATGGGTGGTTTCGAGGACTTTGTAGATCTCGTCCTCGACTTTGATGATCATGCCTTTTCTTATCTGAGTTGCGCTTATCATTGTTCCTCCATTCTTCGATTCTTTGGTCTGTCCTGTTCGGTTTTTCCCCTCACAGGCCGCCTTTCCAGGATCGAGGAGGCGCAATAGCCTCATACCAGAATGTCCGATCATTCTTGAAGCCTGGCTCCTTCGTCTATGCGGATGATGGTAACTTTTGTGTTGAGCTTTTTTAGAGATTCAGCCACTCGGTCGGCTCCATGAGGCGTGTAGGCAAAAATACATCCTCCCTCGCCAGAACCGTTGATCTTTGCTCCCAATGCACCCTCTTTTAAAGCTGTTTCGATCATCTGTTCGAGTTTTGGCACGGATACTTGGAGATAGTCTCTAAGGACTTCGTGTTGGGAGGTCAGAAGTTGTCCGAATTTTTGGTGATCGAAATTGTCGGATTGGAAGAGCGATTCGCCTTCGGCTGTGATGTCCCTCGTCAGAAGGGTTCCCTTTAACAGTCTCCTGACATCCGGAGGCAACTTCTCGATCTTATCCCTCTCGTTATCACCGATCTTATTCTGCAGATGGAAGTTTTTTATCCATGATTGGATCTCGGACACTCCGTGCAAGACATGGCTTTTGATAAAACCCAGAGTGCCTGTTGTGTCCTTTCGGATGAGAGAATCTGCAAGGACAAACTCTTTGAGAGGATTCTTAAACCTCGTCACTATCAACCGGTCTTCAAAGTGGATATCCACAATTCCTCCCAATGAAGACGCATAGTGGTCCATTTTCCCGCCAGGTTCCTTAAATTCCGCAACTTCTGCTTGGAATGCCAATTCTGCAATGGTCTCGGGAGTATTTGCCTCGGGGCTTTCTGCGGCCTCCAGTAGGAACTTTATCCAGGCAACGACGAGGGCGGAAGAGCTCGAAGTTCCGGAATTTATGGGAATATCGCCCTGGACTGTGCAATCCCAACCTGAAGAAATAGGGACATTTTTTCTGCGCAGAACATTGACCACACTTCTTAAGTAATCCCTCTCTTTTCTGTAGGTTAGATCCTCTGTGAGCGAGAACTTCTCTATGTCCTGGATGTCTGGCAGCGTGATCACGAAATTGGGATCATCCCTTTTTCTGCCTGAAATATTTATGCGTAAGTTGATTGCTGCGGCGATCACAGGAAGTCCGAAATAGTCCTGGTGTTCACCAAAAAGACAGATCCTGCCCGGCGCAGATACTTTTAATTCGTCCATAGCTTTTTTGCTATCTTGGTGCACGGCAGAAGTCGTAATTCCGAATCATTCTTTGTTTTTGACATACATTGTGGTAGTGCCGGATTCATCCTGGAACCGCAGCTCAAATAATTTTGTATAGGATTTAATAAGCTGAGATAACTGTTTGAATCCATATGTGCGCGGATCGAAGCCCGGGTCAAGTTGATGCAAATAAATTCCCATGGTCGCCAGGTTGGCCCAGCCGTCCTCTTGTATGGCCATTTCAAAAGCTCCCTTGAGCAGAGGCAAAGGATCCAGCTTCCTGGGTTTTTCCTCCTTAGCAGAGGTCTTTTTTCGCCGGGAAGTCTCTTTAGGCAGAAGGTTTTCAGTATAAATAAAAACATTGCAGCCATTAACAAAAGCTTTTGGGGTCAATTGTCTGCCAATTCCCATAACAAAAATGCCACTTTCCCGGATGCGAGTGGCCAGGCGGGTGTAATCACTATCGCTCGAGACTATGCAGAAACCGTCAACCAGTTTTCCATGTAGGATATCCATAGCATCGATGATCATGGCACTGTCTGTGGCATTCTTGCCTACGGTGTAACGGAACTGCTGAATTGGCTGAATAGCAGCTGTATTCAATGTGTCTTTCCAACCCTGCATATTGGCGGTTGTCCAGTCTCCATATATCCGCCTGATGGTTAATTTTCCATATTTGCTGGCTTCTGTCAGTATCTTGCCTATGAGCATGGGCTGGGCATTGTCGCCATCTATGAGCAAAGCGATTTTTTTGGTTTCACTTTCTAATAATGTATCGACCATAATAATTCCTTCCTATTTTATTCGCTATTTCCCACTCAAGTATTGTACTTCTCTTTTGTATGTCGTCAAATGATTCGGACACACCCTTAAGCGACGGTTTTGCTTCTTCATATTACGCCTAACTAAGACTTTCAATCAAGTTATTCATCATAAATAAGCGATATATTTTTCTCCTCTGACGCATAGTCTCTGTTTCCGTCCTTCGGGCAAATCAGTTGATTGATCTTACTAAAGTGGTTTGGAGATGCCTCCGATTGGAAATGTTTCTCAGTACAGCAGACATGTTGATTAAAAAGGTGAATTCATCTATAAATGGTTTAACAAAAAGATGACAGAAATTAGTTTTTTGGGCACTGGCGGGTCTGTTGCCACTGTGGAGAGAGACAACACATCCTTTCTGATAAGACACTCCGCCGATCTTGTCTTGATTGACTGTCCGGGCAGTATCGTTCAAAAGGTAAAGAAGCTGAATGTTGAACCTGCTGACATCCAAACCATACTTGTGACTCACATCCATCCGGACCATGTGTATGGGCTGCCTTCCTTCATTCACAGCTTGATGCTCACCGAATGCCAGATCGATCTTCTTGGCTCGGAAAGAACAATCAATTTTTGCCGCAGATTCCTTGAGCTTTTCCATCTTCTGGACAAAAAGATTAGGTGCCGTGTTCGTTTTATCCCTTTGGAATCCGATCAGGACTTTATGATAGCGAACTCGATCGAGTGTTCGACGAAAAAAGTCCCGCACAATGAGTCGTCTCTGGCCTTTGGGTTTCGCTTCAACACATCCGGGCAATCGCTGTTATATTCGGGAGACACTCCCGTTCACCCCCCTCTCTTTGAGAGCGCTGCAGGAGTAGATTATCTCATCCATGATTGCAGCGCTCCCAGCCGATTCTTTAGAGAGTTTCCTGCGCTTAAAACCAAACATGCGAATCCAATGGAACTGGGGAGATATGCCCAGGAGGCTGGAATCAAGTGTGTTATCCCATGCCATTTTTTTGGAGAGCTTGAATATTCTCTTGCAGAGATTGAACGTGAGATTCGAGAAAATTACTCGGGGAAATTGATCTTTCCCGAAGATTTTATGCGGATCACTCTGTAAACATGAGAGATAAAACAACCAGCAGGATTTAGGAGTGTACTCATGAAAATACTGGATATCGTTATTTTGGCAAGTCTTGTGGGATTTTTTTTTGGCTGCGTAGAGGGGAAAAAGAGTATGATCGTTGATCTTGCACTCTATAATGGAAAGATCTGGACCGTGAATCCCGAGCAGCCGTGGGCCGAGGCTGTTGCCATCCGGGGAGAGAAGATACTAAAAGTTGGGACAACGGAGGAAATTAAAGCACTTTTCGGCGAGCACACCCAGGGATTCGATCTCAATGGATCATTCGTCCTGCCAGGATTTATCGACAGCCATACACACTTTTTAGACGGTGGTTTTGCGCTTTCGAGCATCCAATTGAGAGAGGCCAAGAGCAAGGAAGAATTTATTGCGACTGTTAAAAATAGAACCAGCGAGATCGGTAGAGGAGAATGGATACTCAATGGGGACTGGGACCAGCAGCAGTTCGATCCTCCTGAAATGCCCAGAAAAGAGTGGATCGATCCTGTATCCCCTCAAAATCCGGTTTTTGTCAATCGTCTCGATGGACACATGGCTTTGGCTAACAGTCTCGCTCTCGAGATCGCAGGGGTAACCAAGGATACGGTTTCACCTCCTGGTGGAGAAATACTCAAGGATCCCAAGACCGGTGAGCCCACCGGTATTTTAAAGGATGAAGCCATGAGACTCGTTTCTGACAGGATCCCAGAGCCCAGCCTTGGAGAAAAGAAAAAAGCAGCACAGACGGCATTGAGACACGCCAGTCAGATGGGCGTCACTTCCATTCACGATATGGCCTATTCTTCAAATTTTGAGGTCTATCATGAGCTTCTCAAAGAGGGGACACTCAGTGCCCGTCTCACGGTTTATTTTGCGATTGGCGAAAGGGACCTTTACTCCCAGCTGGAACAAAAAAAACCTCTTGAGAACGATTTATTAAAGATCGGCGGTCTAAAGGGATTTGTGGATGGCTCTTTGGGATCCTTCACCGCTCTCTTTTTCGAACCCTACACTGATGATCCGGAAAAAACGGGTATTTTTGTCTCGGATATGTACCCCGAGGGAATCATGGAGCAAAGGATCCGCGAGGCAGATAAGTCCGGGCTCCAGATCGCCATCCACGCCATAGGAGACAAGGCCAATCACGTCATCTTGGATATCATGGAAAGGGTGATCGCTGATGGAGGACCTAGAGACCGCCGCTGGAGGATCGAACATGCCCAGCATTTGATTTCCGAGGACTTTGTGCGCTTTGCGAAGATGGACATCATCGCTTCCGTACAGCCTTATCACGCCATTGATGATGGTCGGTGGGCAGAGAGAAAGATCGGCAAGGAGAGGGCGAAGTATACGTATGCGTTTAAGTCTTTCCTCGACGCGGATGTTCTCCTGGCGTTTGGCTCTGACTGGACTGTTGCCCCGCTCGATCCCATATCCGGAATTTACGCAGCTGTGACACGTCGGACCCTGGATGACAAGAATGTCGACGGTTGGATCCCCGAACAAAAGATTTCTTTAGAAGAGGCCATTAAAGGATATACAATAAACGGCGCATACACAGAATTTACCGAAGACATGAAGGGCTCTGTCCAAGAGGGAAAATTTGCTGACCTCGTTGTTTTAAGCCAGAATCTTTTTGAGATCCCTCCAGAGGATATCCTTTATACAGAGGTTTTGGTGACCATATTTAACGGAGAGATAATCTACAAAAAATGATCTTTATTTATTTTGCTGTTCTCGTTATCGCTTTTGCTATCTTGTTTAAGTGTGCCGACTTTTTTATCCAAGGGGCTTCAGCGATCGCTGAGATTTTGGATATTCCCAAGATGGTCGTGGGAATCGTCCTTGTGGGACTGGCGACAACAGCGCCTGAATTCGGTGTGTCTGTGATGGCTTCATTTTTGGGGAAACCCGAGTTTGCCCTGGGGAATGCCGTGGGATCTGTGATCTGCGATGATGGAGTTGCTCTTGCATTTGCTGCGATCCTGGCACCCACGCTCATCTTTGTGAATTGCCGAATGCTCAAGATTTTAGGGCCCTTTTTGCTTGCCATAGATTTTATTGCGTATGGATTGGCACGTGATGGTGTTATCAGCCGCATCGATGGGTTGGTTTTGTTCGGCCTCCTCGGTGTGTATTTTCTGTTGATCTTCAAAGTCCCTCATTTTCGGTCGATGCGACATCGAGATAAAAATGGAGATGCCAATCCCAGAAAGTCGCATGAGTTTTTGGAAAAAAAGCATCAACTCAAACGCCCCGTATCGCTATTTGGGCTTGGATTGATCGGAGTTGTTCTGACAACCCGCGGTGTCATATGGTCAGCGGAGAATATTGCCATTCACTTTTCTGTGTCCGAGATCGTCATCGGGGCCACAATTCTTGCGATAGGAACATCTCTTCCTGAAATAAGCACGTGTATCATGGCCACTCTCAAAGGCGAAGGCGAGATCGCTGTGGGGGATATCATCGGTGCAGACGTACTCAACATCTTGTGGATCATCGGTGTGGCTTCGATCGTCAGGCCCATCCAGGTCGAATTGGGCATCATAAATTTCACATTTCCTTTCATGATTTTTATCGTACTCATCATGCTTGTGAGCATGCGTATCGATTGTCGCCTGACAAAGATAAAGGGGATCATTCTGTTTGCGATCTACCTTGTCTACCTCTTCATTACCCTCAAATTCTTCACCTAATATGAATTATTCATAAAAGCTGCCGACACATTTATTCAAAAAAAGCACT
>CAZIMJ010000283.1:0-1961 GCA_964540205.1 uncultured Eubacteriales bacterium
CTACTCGCGGTAGTTCACTACAGCTTCGTAGGCCACTGCCTCGCCGCTACTGCAATCTTGGTTCGTGAATAATCCAGGTGTTTATTCTTGATCTTCGGGAGATTTGATCTCGACCTCTTCGTATGAAGTGATGTAGAGGACCGGGTTTTCGACCTTGAAACCTTCCATGAACATCGTGCTGTTGACGATCCCATCCATATCTTTTCCCACGGGCAGTTCGAGATAATTGAGGAGTGTCGGGGCGATGTCGATGAGTCGGATCTCTTCGATGTGCCTTCCTCGAATGATGTCTTTTCCGTAGAAGAAGATCACACCTTCGGGACCGTTTTCATGGTAGGCCGAAATATCCTTGTCTCCGAATATCCAGTGCACCATTCTTTTCCATATGGGGAGAGGCTCGATCCCATGGGGAGAGTAGACGATCAGAAGTTCGTCCTCTTTCATTGTGGCCAGATGTTTACCGATGATCTGATCATAAAGCTGGTAATAATTTTTGATGACAGAGCTAAATTTGGAGATCTCCTCCTGGTCGATATCGCCGAATAAGTCGGGAAAATTATATTTGTAGAAATAGGATTCCGCAAGGTTCAATCCACTCAAAAGCAGATAGGACAGCTGAGGTTGGAGTTCGTTCTTTGTTTGAGTGAATTTTTCCTCACAGTCGATGTCCGAGAGGAGTGCATGCCGGAGGTGCTCCAAGATGGCGTTGTTCTCAAATTTGTAGTCTTTATAAAATCTATTGAATAGAGATTCAGTGTTTTCAGATGGAGAATCCACGTGCACACAGTTGGGCCGGTCTTCATTGATGAATGTTATCTTATTGTCATCGAAAATTTCCCAAATATCCTTAAGTATCTGTCGAGGAGTGTGCGCGTTTGATTGGAGAATATCCAATCTTTCGATCTGTCGGTAGAGGATAAAACGGGGGACAACACTGATCTCCTGTTTTATATGGCGAAATTTGTACTTGGTGGGAGACAGTTGGAGATGTTGGGCAGGAAGCTTCCCGGTGTTAAAGGATGAGTTGAGGACTATCGGGTCATTGGGAGAGAAGTTTGTGAGGCGTCCCCAACTTCCTTCCTCCATAAGCCATGCAAAATTGGGGAGTTTATCCTCGTTAACAAGGGGAATGATAAAGTCGAAGCTCATTCCTTGCATACCGATGATGGTGATTCCTTTGGTGATCTCCTTGGCTTCGAGTCTTGCCACTTTTTCGTGGGTAGGGGGGGGAGCGAAGGTTGTCCTGAGGCGTATGACATAAGTCATACCTGCAGTGAGACAGAGAAAATACATAAGTAAAAAAACAAAGCTTTTTCTGTAATAGAGATATCCATAGAAGAGGAATATCCCCAGGAAAACAATAAACACCAGAACGATGAATTGGGTCCGGAGGAGTGTCTCAGTCTCTTGAGTAAAGAATGTGCGGAAATGTTTGAAATTTTCCCAGAACACAACCAAGAAAAGGATAAGGATCAGTGTGAAACTGATCATCAGAAACGAGGGGGAAATGAGCTTTAGCTTAAAATTCCTTCCGGAAAAGAACTGGAGGACAAAAAAGAGAAAAATGCCAAGGAAAGCGATGATGATCCCATAGACCACAGAGTTGAAGAGGGTCAACTGTCCAAGCAGGAGTAGATCAAAGGCGAGATCGACGTTGAGATTCAGGATCAGCAGAGCAACAAGCCCGCTGAAAAAGAGGCCGCTCAAAAGCGAGTTGATGAGTACTTTTAAAAACTTCATTAACAAAAACTTAGCATGATTTCACTCAACCGTCAATCGCTACAATGAAGACTTTGTAGTGAGATCAGCTCGCCCGCAGGGTAAAAAATGTCGATTATAAATAAAAATCGAATAAGGAATGCCTAAATGAGTATTCCGAAAAAACAATGTAAAATTCTGATATTGAGTCAGTTATAATAGGTATCGACATTTTTTATGAATAGTTCAGGCAAGTTGACGTC
>CAZIMJ010000284.1:0-11087 GCA_964540205.1 uncultured Eubacteriales bacterium
CTCGCATAGATCCAGTCTGACATGGGAAACCTTCAACCACCTGCTTCAAGTTTATCCGCTCCCTAGCCCGAGAGTGGTTCATTCGGCCATCTCGCGTGTAGCGAAACCGTGATGTGACGAGCCGGATGCGGTAGTCCCGCACGTCCGGATCTGTGGGAAGCTGGGGTGGGAAACCACCCTGGCTGACCCGGCATTAACAGTGATAGTACACACTTCTGTTCTAAGCGGCTTTATTCTAACATAAGACCTGGACCGATATTTGGGGGGCAGGTCAGGTCGCGAGCTCTACGTGACCGCCTGTTTCTTGACATTTGTCTTTTCCGGTTGTATTTCATAGGAATCATTAAATTCACATTGGGCGTTAGAAAAGGATTGTTATGCAGCTGTTTGAACCAACCTCCATCAACAAAAAACTGAAGATTAAAAATCACGTCATGATTCCTCCCATCGTAACTCGATTGGCCACGAGCGAGGGCTATGTCACAGACGCATTGATCGACCGGTATCTGCTCTATGCTAAGGGTGGGGCCGGTATTGTCGTTACAGAGGCAATTTCGGTGAAGAAACAAAAGAGCGGCCAGCTTCTGCGGTTGAATGAGGAGGCGTATATTTCAGGCCTATGTAAACTCGTGAAGCGGATTCATGAAGAGTCGGAGGCCAAAATTGCGCCGCAGATCATTCATTTTTTAAAGATTTCCCGAAGCGGCTATCGCCAAAAGGTCGAAGACCTGTCCTTGGAGGAAATCAAGGGAATCCCACAGCTGTTTGCCGGTGCTGCCTATAGGGCGAGAACAGCGGGATTTGATGCGGTGGAACTTCATTTTGCCCATGCCTACACGATGGCCTCCTTCCTTTCTCGTCATAATACTCGAAAGGATGGTTATGGGGGATCACTGACCAAAAGACTGCGACTGGCAGAGGAGGTGGTTGAAGCATGCCGAAATGCTGTGGGCAAAAATTTCGTACTGGGTGCACGTATCAACGGAGATGAGTTTACCTCCGGCGGCAATAGCCTGATGCAGTCCAAAACCATTGCCATGCGTCTGGCTGAGTTGGGTCTCGACTATATAAGTGTGTCAGCGGGGGGGAAATTCGAGGATGCCGTTCCCAGGAAAAATGAGTCTCTTGATCCTTATACCGGATATAGCGGCTGCAGGACAATGCCGCCCATCTGGATGCCTGAAAAAGTGAATGTCTATCTTGCAGCGGAGATAAAAAAGACATTGAACGAAGCCGAATACGATCCCACCATAATCACTGCCGGACGCATTCCGACCGCTCAGGTAGCCGAGGGAATTCTTCGGAATAATCAGGCCGATATGGTGGCGATTGGGCGTCCTATTTTGTGTGATCCTTCCTGGCCGATTAAATACGAGGAAGGCCGTGATGGCGAGGTGCTGAAATGCAAATATTGCAACAGATGCCGTGAAGCCGAGGGTGCGTATAAAGAGGTGGTCTGCTTCCAGTGGAAAAACTAAGGTGGATCCATCTTGGTCCCAAGCATGAAATTTTGATTTACGGAACATCAATCGAAAAAAATCTATGACAGACAATCCAACTGTATTTGTGAAATCTTTTGGGATATTGACTCGGCCGCTTTTTATGGGAGTGTTTGACGATTACAATTTCTAGAGGAGTGAAGAATGAATTTAGTGAAAAAAACAGCCGTCGTGACGGGTGGCGCAAGAGGAATCGGCAGAGCTATCGCTTTGCGACTGGCCAGGGATGGTGCAAATATAGGAATTCTTGATATTCAAAAAAACAGTGCAAAAAAAACCGCCGAAGAGATTAATACCTCAGGGGGGAGGGGAATGGCCGTTGAATGCGATATTACTGACTACGAAAAAGTCAAAAATGCCGTGGCCAGGGTTTATCAGGAATACTCTTCAATTGATGTTCTTGTTAACAACGCAGGGCTTGACAAGTCGCAATTTTTTATCGATACGGATCAGCCCCTATGGGACAGGTTGATTGCTGTGAATTACAGGGGATTTCTCAATGCCACTCATGTGTGTATGGCTTACATGATAGAACAGAAAAGCGGAAATATTATCAGCATTGGTTCGGATGCGGGCAGAGTCGGGAACCCCGGTGAAGTGCTTTACTGCGGAACAAAGGCCGCCCTCGTGGGAAGCTCGAAAGCGCTTGCAAGAGAGCTGGCCAGGTTTAACATCAGGGTAAACTGCGTATGTCCTGGCCCCGTAGAAACAGAGCTCTTGAAGGGACTCCATAAAGAAGAAAAAGCGAAAAAGATCATGGATGCCGTAGAAAAACTCATCCCAATGAGAAGGATTGGACGGCCCGAAGACGTAGCCGATGTGGTGGCTTTTTTTGTGAGTGAGGATTCAAAATATCTTACAGGGCAGGTGCTCAGTGTGGACGGTGGATTAACCATGATCGGCTGAGCAAAACAAGGAGGAAAACATGAATTTCAGTCTCTCCGAAAAGATTTTACAGTATAAACGTGAAGCTCGGGATTGGGTTGAAAACGTATTGGATCCATTATCAGTGCCTCTGGAGGAAGAGGAAAGATTCCCCGAGGAACTGGCGAAAGAATTAAAGAAGGGGCGATTTTTCGGACTCACGATTCCACGGGAGTACGGAGGGGAGGGGTGGAGTGTTGTCGAATGGTTCACCGTTCTGGAAGAACTGTCTAAGGCCTATGCAACAGTCCGGCTTATCGCCCATACCATGAATGGGCTTTTTTGGAGGCCCATTTATCACTTTGGGACCGAGGAACAGAAGAAGAAGTACCTGCCTGAGTTGGCTTCAGGAGAAATTTGGGCTGCGAACAGTCTCACCGAACCCGAAGCAGGGACCGGAAGAGATATTAATTCCAAGGCGACCCGAGATGGTCATGACTATATTCTTAACGGACACAAGTGGCTTATAACCCTGTTTCCCGAATACACCAAACTGATTTATGCCTTTGCAGCAACCAAGGAAGGTATCACTTCTTTTTTAATAGACATTCCCATTGAGGGATTGATTCTTCAACCCATGCCCAAAATGATGGGGTGTGTCGGTCCCCGCCATTATAGTGTCATTTATAAAAATTGCCGTGTGGCCTCGTCGAGCATACTCGGTGAGATTGGCAAAGGACTGGATGTTGCCTTCGGAATGCTCCATTTAAGCCGTGTCTCCATAGCTTTTTGTTGTGTAGGACTGGCACAGAGGATGTTGGATCTTGCCGTTGAGTATGCGAAAAAAAGGACCACTTTCGGCAAGCCGCTCGCTAAACGTCAGGCCATTCAGAACAATCTTGCCCAAATGTGTACGGAAGTCCAAGCGGCCCGGCTCCTCGCTTACGAAGCCGCATGGAAGTTTGATCAAGGCCAAGAAATAGTCAAGGAAGCGGCAATGGCCAAGTTGTTTGCCGAACAGGTTGTTACAAGAGTCTCGGAATTGGCGTTGCGGATCCACGGCGGAATTGCTTATACCAAGGCCTATCCGTTGGAGCGCCATTTCAGGGACGTGCGATCCTTTCATTTCGAAGAAGGGACCGAGGAGATTCAGAAACTCCTTATTGCCAGGTATTTACTCAAATGAGCGATATACAGAGAGGAATGAATGACTCTGTTCCAAAGATTGATGTCAAAGTGGGAACAAAGAAAATCCTTTCTCCAGAATATTATTGGATCGAATTAAGAAACTTCAATACAGAAGGCAAGACTGTTTATACCGAACTTGAAGTGCGTTTAGAGTTCCGATACGGATGGCATCCATATTTGAAATTCCTCCTGCTACGAGAAGCTCCAATTCGCGATGTGCTGCTGGACCCGTAGACTGATCTGTACCCAGGGCAATAATCCCCCCTGCCTCATTGATCATCCGTAAATTTTCTTGAGCAATA
Organism: uncultured Eubacteriales bacterium; assembly: GCA_964540205.1. Taxonomy (GTDB): domain Bacteria; phylum Acidobacteriota; class Aminicenantia; order Aminicenantales; family Aminicenantaceae; genus WTAW01. The sequence continues at coordinate 3,854 of CAZIMJ010000284.1, forward strand.
GGCGTCATAATTTTCATCCACCAGGTCCAGGGCCTTTCCTGTTGTTTTGCTCTTTCTTCAGTTCTCAATCGCTCAATTTCATCGCTATCCAGAACCGCCTTATACAGGGGCTGATCGAGAAACTCCGGAGACTCTGCCAAACGGCTATATCCTTCACCAATCGTGAGAGTAGAGACCATAGGAATTTTTTTGCAGGCCATCAATTGAGCGAAATTCTTCGTAATAGGGCTTTGGATCACAGGATGGGCAAGCACATCTATTTAGATATGTTTGGCTGCAAAATGTTAAATGAGGTTTTAAATTTATTAAACAAAAATGGAGTTGTCAAGTCTGTATTTAATAATCTTCAAACTCAAACATTCGATTACACTTTATTTCAAGGACAACCTCCTTCAATCCCTAAGTCCGTATCGCCCGACAGGTCATCCTCATCACTAACTCTGCCAACCGATGAATGTCCCGAAGTGAGAAAAAGTTTTAATTAAAGGATCAAAGGTATGAATCGCAGGTCACTTTGACACTTTGAGCTCTTTTAGCTTTGCTTCCTTTTTTAAAGGCCAATCTCCTGGTTTAAAAAGAACTCTAGCAACTGTGTTCATGATCGTTTCCTTTTCTCTCATCTTAGGAATAACCTTATCAACGCCTTCTCCCCAAGCAGTGCCATAACTGAGAAGATTGCGGAATTTATCAAATTCCCAAGCGGGATTGAAACCTTGCGCTCTTATGGTTTGGTATTCTTCTAAAACCTCAGGAAATTTGTACATTATCCACCAATGCACTCTAAAATCTTCTTTAATATCCTGATTTTCTTCAAACCATAGATGAATACTCTGCTCTTTTGCGATTTTCTCCGCCTCTGGTTTTATCAGCTCATAGTCCTCGAGATAAAAGGGAGGGCTAAAAGCACATTTTTTACACTCTCCGGCAACACATTCGGCAAAAGCAGTCATCATCCCTAATATGAACGAATGTCTATTGATCGCCGTGTTCGTGTGTGCTCTTGTTTCTTCTTCACTAAAAGTCATTTTGTTCTTCTGTCCGTAACTTATTACAAAACAAAACAGTATTAAAGCGAGGATATGGGTGGTTTTTGTGGGTAACCGAATTGATCTTTTCATTCTTTTCTCCTCTCGGATAAATTATGGCAGACCTTATAATATACGTAATACATGTTCAAGCCCTTTACTTTAGATTCTCTTTTATCACTCGAGCTAACCGCATGATCCCCTCCTCGATCTTCTCCTCGTTGCAGGCAGAGAAATTGACCCGCATGCAATTGTCCCCGCCTTCTTTTGCATAATAGCAAGAACCAGGAACATAGGCCACCTTAGCCTGGATAGCCTTCTCGAAAAGCTCCATGGTATCCATTCCTTGAGGTAGTCTCACCCATAGGAAAATTCCCCCTTCTGGTTTTGTCCAGGTGACTCCATCCGGAAAGTACTTCTCCATCGCCTGGAACATCGCATCTCGCCTCTTCCGATAATTTTTGCCGATGACCTGAATATGGGAATCTAGCAGATCACGGCGGAGGAATTCGTGGACTATCCGTTGCGCCAGATTATTGGTATGAAGGTCCGCCGCTTGCTTGGCGAAAACGAGTTTCTCCATCACTTTGTCAGGCGCGATTAAAGCGCTCACCCTCATGCCTGGACTCAAGACCTTAGAGAAACTGCCCAAGTAGATCACTTGCTCTCTATTATCCATCCCTTTCAGAGCCGGCAATGCTTCTCCACTGTAGCGAAGCTCACCGTAGGCATCATCCTCAATAATGGGGACTCTGTATTGGTAGGCTATCTCTATGAGCTTCTTTCTGCGCTCTAATGATAAGGTTATACCACTGGGATTCTGAAAATTGGGCATAATATAAATAAACTTGACCTCGCTCTTTTCCAGAATGTTCGAGAGCAATTCTACTTGCATACCTTCCTCATCGAGAGGCACGGTCAGATAGTCAGCTTGAAAGAGACTGAAAGCTTGTAAAGCTGTCAGAAAAGTGGGATCTCCAACGACAACGAGAGCTCCTTTGTCAAGGAAAATTTTGCTAATCAGATCGATACTCTGTTGAGCACCAGACGTGATTAGGACATTGTCCTTGTTGATTTTGAAGCCTTTCTTCGTATATCTATCGGCTATAGCCCGGCGTAAGGGTTCATACCCTTCTGAGGTTCCGTATTGCAAGACCGCGGGGCCATCGTTATCAAGAATATAGTTGGCAGCTTCTTTGACCTGATATACTGGGAAAAGATCCCATGCCGGAAGTCCGCCTCCAAAGGAGATCACCTCAGGATCAGCAATTAAGCTCATCAATTGACGTGTCATTGAGCCATACATGCAGCTTGCTCTCTCACAATATTTAATTTCCCATTCATAGTTCATAGTTGTCCCTCCTTTCTTCTCTTGAGGAAGTGTGCGGGGGCTACTGCTTTAGATGGGGCTGCCAGTTTTTATAGAAAGAGCGTATTCTTTTGCTCTCGCCAATGAAAGGAGATTTCCCTCCAAGTAGCTGGGGCGAGTCAAGGTTTTTAATGCATCCTCTACGGCATCGTAGCTCAAAGGGAAATTATTAAAGTAAAATAAGATTCCAATCATAAAAACATTCATGCTTGCTGCGCCCCCAGCCTTCTCAGCCATAAGGCGGGCATCGACTTCAAGCAGTTCTCCAACTCCAAGCTTTTGCAGCTTTTCTCTGATACTCTCATAGCTCAAATCCGGCTGCCTGCCCAGCTTAGTCTCGAGAGGAACATTGACGCGCGTATTTATGGCCACACTTCCTCCAGGAGCCATATAATCAACGGCTCTGCGTAATGTTTCAATCGGCTCCAGTCCTAAAATGAGATCACACTGCTTTTTTGGTATCAAGGGTCCATAGACCCGCTGACCAATCCGCAGCTGGCTATACACTGGCCCGCCTCTCTGTGTAACTCCGTAAGTCTCGGCGATACGCACAGAAAAGCCTTCTTGGATTGCGGCCTTAGCAATAACTTGCGAGGCAAAAAGGCTCCCTTGCCCGCCTACACCAGCAATGATCAGGTTTAAAGGACCGTTTGAATCCGTAAGCTTCACAATTCTTCCTTGTCTCAATGGGCTTAGGACAGTTTAGATTGTTGTCCTAAGATTCCATCTCTCTACTTGTCAATGCGTTCGAAATATATAGCCTCTTGAGGGCAGACGATCTTGCAAGCAGCACAACCATTACAGAGAACCGGATCAATCGTGATTTTGCCTTTTTCTTCGGCGGCTATAAAAGCAGGACAGCCGAACTCCTCAATACATATTAAGCAGCCGTCACATTTAGCCATGTCTACCTTACCCACAATCGTTCTCTTCTTCCATCTCTCACCAGGCTCTAAGGCACAGGCCTGTCTGGAAATTATCACGGCTGGCGTTTCAAGCCTCAAGGCTTCTTCCAGCTCGTCAATCATGCGCTTTACCTGTAGTGAACGGACTACCTTCACATGAGGTATCTTAAATGCCTGGACTATGTCCTCTATTGGCACGAGCGTTCGTTCATCGGCCAGTTGCCACGTCCCAGGGTGTGGTTGCTGCCCAGTGGAAGCAGTGACAGAGTTATCCATGATTATGACAAGGACAGGCCTTTGTTGATGGCCTATCTGAAGAAGTCCGGGCATTCCGGAATGGTAAAAGGTTGAATCGCCGATGAAAGCGATGACCTTGCGATGGGGGTTTAGCTGGGCCAAGGCATTGGCAGTGCCCATGCTTGCACCCATGGATGTCATTGTCTGCAAAATACTGAAGGGGGGGTAAAAACCTAAAGTGTAGCAACCGATGTCCCCGACTATTATGGGATCGTTGATGCCAGATTTTTTTAGCGCTTTGGTAAGAGCATAGTATGTAGGCCGATGTGAACAGCCTGCGCAAAAGCCGATCTGACGACTCGGTATGAGTTTTTTGATCTCAGACGCTTGGGATGGTTCATCTCCCGCAGGCAGAGCATCTTCGGTAAGAGTAATTTTAGGATTTAACTGCCGCATGATACCGGCCAATCCCAACACTACATCATCCAGGATTGTCTCTCCGGCCTCCGGCATCGCTCCGGACTTTCTGCCATGAATTCGGATGGGATGCTGAATTTCCTGAGCCTCGGCTTTGATAATTTCTTCCAAGAAGGGAGTGACATCCTCGATGACCAGAACGTGTCTGACGTGGCTGAGAAAATTATGGATTATTTTGCTGGGGGGAGGATTCACCGTAGAAATCTTTAAAAGAGAGACTTTGCCCCTCAAACCCAACCTGTCAACTGCTTCTTGAACATAATTAAAGGCAAAGCCAGCACCTGCGACACCGATGCCTTTGTTTTCCGCTCCCTCATACCGGTCGAAATGATATCGTTCCAAAACTTCTCCTGCCCGTCGCAATTTGGCTCGAAGCCTCCTTTCCGGGTCTAAAGGCGGGAAAGGAGTCCACTTCCGGGAACCATCAAAATAGGGTTTTGCTCTGCCAGGGTTAATACTTCTCAGTTCAATATCACCGGTCATATGTGCCAGGCGAGTTACAGATCGAAGGATAACCGGCATATGCAGTTCCTCAGAAATCTCAAAGGCTATCTTGGTCATCACCCGGGCGTCGTTAAGGTCTGTCGGCTCGATGGCCGGCAGTCCGGCGAATTTGGCATACCAACGATTATCCTGTTCGTTATTGGAACTGAGACCGCTGGGATCGTCCACAGTGACTATCACCAACCCGCCTGCGATATCTATGAGCTTGAGCTGCTGCAAGGAATCAGCGGCCACATTCAACCCCACATGTTTCATAACGGCCATGGAACGAACCTTGGAGAAAGATGCTCCGGTAACAGCATCGAAAGCCACTTTCTCATTGACTGACCAATATGCTGTAAAATTCAGATGAGGAGCAGCTTCAATCAGGGTCTCCATGATCTCTGTAGAAGGGGTTCCGGGATAACCTGTGACAAATTTTACGCCAGCTTCAATCGCTCCTCTAGCTATGGCCTCATTGCCCATGGCAAGAACTCTGGTTCCCGGTGCATCCTTGAAAAGCACGGTTCTCTGCATCAAGACCTCATCGGCCATTTAAAACTTATCCTGGGAATGAGAAAAAGTGTTCTCTCTGTCTGCATTTTTTTGTTTTTTCGCAACCTTTTCGATGTCTAATTGGAAAAATTTATAACATAACAAAAGTTCGATGTCAAAAATTACAAAATGTTGGTCAACGCAAAGCGAAAATGCCCTATGAAATTTGACATCAAAATTTCCCTGTGCTATAAGTCTGTTCCTTCGAAAACATCAATGTGACCCGGATTTTTTTTTATTCGAATGGCTCATTGATGTTTATATTTTTCGAAAGGATTTAACTCTGTCTCCGGTTGTCGATATTCGAATCGAGGAGTGGCGGCAGGACTATAATGCAAATCGGCCAGATAGTTCTTTAGGCAACGTTTCTCCAGAGGAGTTTGCAGCTATAGATCGTCCGATGGAGACCGGATTGACGAGGACTCCAGAGACTGTCAAAAATGACTTACAAAATTTTAGACTAACTTAGAAAATGGACCAAAGATGGGAGCAAGTTCATATCTCCTATGGGAAAAGGAGGATCCTTGAATATGATAACCGGAAAAAAGAACATGAAGAATACATCGCCGGGGCATAAAAAGGGAAAAAGCATCTTTCAAACCGCTCCTTCGTGGTGGAAAGTCATTGGATGTATTTTCCTGGCCGTCTCATTTTCGCAGCCTTTGACATCCATTCAGTCGCAGGATCTCCCAAGGCCTGAAGTCAAAGATCAGGTTGTCTTTCTTTATTATTCGGATATTGAAAAGGCCGCCAATTTTTACGAATCCGTGATGGGCTTCAAGCAGATTGAGCAGACGCAATCCTTGGAATGGGTCTCTATCTATAAGGCCACGGATAATTCTTATGTGGGGATTGTGGACGAAAAGAGAGGAACCCTCAAAACCTCCCAAGAAAAGCCGGTTATGCTGAGCTGGGTGACCGATGATGTTGATGCATGGTATGAGTTTTTGAAAGATAAGAATGTCTCTATCATTCGTGCCCCAAAGACTAACCGGGAAACCGGAATACGAGCGATGCTCCTCAAGGATCCTGGCGGATATATGCTCGAGTTCTACCAGTGGATGAACTGAAAAGTTATTAATAACCGAATATGTTTTTTTATAAATTCTTATGAACAATAACTCTATCCCCATGAAAAACTCAAAATGAGAGATACAGAGAAGACGAGCGAACAGCTTGTTGCAGAGTTGGATGAATTACGGCGCCAGATCAAAGAACTTAAAAAATCAGAAGCCGAGAGCAGACTTATGAGGGAAGAGCTTAAAAGACATAAGAGGGAACTTAATGAACGAGTGAAGGAACTTAATTGTCTTTATAAAATAAATGAGTTCATCAGAAAAAGAGAAATCACAACCGAGGAATTTCTTGGCGAAGTCGTTCGAATCATACAACCAACCTGGCAATATCCTGAGATCACAGAAGGTTGCATTGTTTTTGAAGGCAGGACATATCAAACGAACAATTTTAAAGAAACGAAATGGATGCAGGATGAAGATATCATCATTAATAATAAAAAGGCCGGATGTATAAAAGTCTGCTATTTGGAGAAAAAACCGGAAAGCGATGAAGGCCCTTTTTTAAAGGAGGAGAGGTATTTAATACGTATTATCGCTGAACAACTGGGACAGTTCATTGCGCTTAAAAGGGCGGAAGAGGTGCTGCTAGAGAGCGAAGAATTCAGCTCCAGCCTGCTGCGCCATTCTCCCTTTCCCATACTCGTTGTCAACCCGGATACCTCAATTAGATATGTGAACACGGCATTTGAAAAATTGACGGGATTTTCATCCGATGAGATTATTCTCAGGAAGCCACCATTTCCCTGGTGGACAGAAGAGACACTTAAAAAAACCAGCAGGGCATTTAGAAGAGCTTTTAAAAAAGGAATAGAAAAAGTGGAGATGCTCTTTCAGGAACGTAATGGGGAACGGTTCTGGGTTGATATTACCGTTCTTCCTGTAGTAATTGAAGGAAAGCTTCAATATTACCTGTCAAGCTAGATGGACATAACCAATCGTAAATTAGCGGAGGATAGGCTCAAGGAGAATCAACGGAAACTGGAAGCTTCAGAAGCTGGGCTCAAGAATTTTTCACAGAAGATCTTATCGATCAGAGAAGAAGAGAAAAAAAACCTATCAGCAGTTCTGCATGATGAGTTGGGGAGTTTGGCTGTGGGTTTGAGATCG